>NZ_VFON01000002.1:0-300000 GCF_006716085.1 Leucobacter komagatae
GGGCGCGAGCTGCTCGGGCTGAGCGACCGCGAGCTCGCGGCGATTCGCGGCGACCGCATTGGCATGGTCTTCCAGGAGCCGAAGACAGCGCTGAGCCCGTTCCGTCGGCTCGGAACCCAAATGACGGAGGCGCTCGCGATCCACTACCACCTCGGTCGCGCTCAGCGGCGCGAGGCGGCGCTCAGGCTTGCGCGGCAGGTCGGGCTCCGCGATCCTGAACGTATCGTTCGCGCCTACCCGCACGAGGTGTCGGGCGGCCAGCGGCAGCGAGCGGCGATCGCCGCGGCGATCTCGGCGTCGCCTGGCCTGCTGCTCGCTGACGAACCGACGACCGCGCTCGACGTGACCGTGCAGCGCGGCATCCTCGAGCTGTTTACCGAAATCACCGACCGCGACGAGTGCTCCCTCGTCTGCATCACGCACGACATCGCTGTCGTGAATCAGGTCGCCGAGCGCGTGCTCGTGTTTCGCCGACGGGCAGATCGTCGAGCAGGGCAGCGTGCGAGAGATTCTCGAGCGCCCCACCCACGAGGTCACCCAGGCGCTCATCGCAGCGGCAGGAGGGGAAGCCGCATGAACGACCAGACGCCGGCCGCCACTTGGACGGGCAGTACCCCTTGGACCGGGCAGTTAAACCTCCCGGACGCGGAGCAGCGCGCCCGCGAGGCAGGCCACCCGCTCGTCGAGCTCACTGACGTCTCGAAGGAGTTTCGCACCCCGGCACGCAAGCTCTTCGAGCGCGGCCAGGTCGTACGCGCCCTCGACGGCGCCTCGCTCACGATCGAGCGCGGCTGAGAGCGTCGCAATCGTCGGGGAATCAGGATCGGGCAAGACCAACACTCATCAGGCAGCTCCTCGGCCTGAGCAAGCCGACCACCGGCACCATCCGCTTCGCGGGCCGCGAGGTCGACGCACGTTCTGGCGACCTGGGCTGGCTGCGCCGCCGCACCGGCCTCGTCTCCAAGACCCGTACTCGTCGTTCAACCCGCGGCGCACCATCGAACAGTCGGTCTCCGAGTCGCTCGAGGGCGCAGGGGTCGCCGGCGACCACGGCGCGATGGTGCGCGCCGTGCTGGAGCTCGTCGGCCTGCCTGCGAGCGCCGCGACCCGCTACCCCGATGCGTTTTCCGGCGGCAGCGGCAGCGCATCGCCGTCGCCCGAGCGATTGTGCACGGGACCGAGCTGCTCGTCGGCGACGAACCGGTGAGTGCGCTCGACGTGCTCGTGCGGGCGCGCGTGCTCGGCCTCCTCGCCGAGCTGCGGGAAGAGTTCGGGCTCACCCTCGTGACGATCACGCACGACCTCGGCATCGTGCCGCAGCTCGCTGAGCGCACGGTGGTCATGCAGGGCGGCAAGATCGTCGAGGACGGGCCGACCGCCGAGCTTCTCGAAGCCCCAACGCACCCGTACACACGGGAGCTCGTCGCCTCGCGGCTGCGGCTCCCCGACACCACCTGGCGCGGCGAGGCCAGCGCCCCACCGAGCGAAGGATAGACATGAGCATCGACACCGTGCGCACCCACCTGCTGGCGCAGGGCTGGAACGGAAGCATTCTCGAGTTCGCCGAGTCGAGCGCGACGGTCGAGCTCGCCGCGAAACAGGCCGGCACCGAGCCAGCGCGCATCGCGAAGACGCTCGCGTTTGCAAGCACGACCGACGAGCCCGGCGCAATCCTCGTCGTCGCTGCGGGCGACGCGAAGGTCAACGGCGGCATGTTCAAACGCGAGTTCCGCGCGAAGCCGAGCATGCTGAAGTTCGACGACGTTGAGCGGCTCACCGGCCACCCCGTCGGCGGCGTGTGCCCGTTTGCGAACCCCGACGAGGCACGCGTCTACCTCGACGCATCGCTCAGGCGCTTCGCGACAGTGTTCCCGGCCGCGGGCAGCGCGAACTCAGCCGTCGAGCTGACGATCGCCGAGCTTGAGGAGCTCAGCGACGCGCTCGGATGGGTCGACGTCTGCACCGGCTGGCACGACGAGGAGTAACCGGGCTAGACGGTGAGGCCTCGGAGGCTAATGCGGCCCCGGGGCCGGTGCGTTTGATGGGTGCGTGCGTGTGTCTCTTTGAACACTCACACGTTGGACCCCGCGCCACAGGTCAGACCGCTTTCGACAACACAATTCACGTCAACTGTTGCAAACATGATTGCCCCCTGAAATGATGTGCGTATGGTTCAGTTCAGTCCCGAGGCTGCCGACGGCCTCGTGAAAGCCGCTGAGCGCGCCGCGTCCACGCTCCGCGTTCAGGGTTGGTCTCGATCCCAGCTCGCCTCGCACGCGTGCGAGGGCTTTTCCGGCCGTCACGCACGCCCTTCCACTGAACTCTGCACCGTTGAAGCGGCGATCCCCGGCGTGGGAACAGTGGTCGGAGGTTTGATCGGCGGATTTGCCGGGACTACCGCCGGGCCAATGGCTGGGTGATCAGATCAAGGACGTTGCCGGAAAGGCGACCCAAGGCGTCGCTGACGCTGCAACTAAGATCGGTGCGGGTATAGCCGTTGGCCCGCAATCGGCCGGTATATTCTTCGGAGGGTTGTTCGGTACCTGATGATCCTGTGGACTCTATTCGGCGGGCTTCTCTCGCTCGCGGCGCTTGGCTTCTGGGTGAGATGGTTACTCACTCCATCTTCTTCAACCTGGCACCAAGGGTACTTGCGTTCTACGCTGATGTACGGGGTGCCTGGTTTCCTTATGGGACTCTCGGTGATCTTGTTGATGCGCTTCGCCGAGAATGTGGGAGTCCCAAATCCACTAGTCACTCGCGTCGCCGCGCTCCCCGTTCTCGCATGCCTCGCACTTGGCGCACTCGTACTCCTGGTCTACGCGGGCGTCCCGGCTCCGCCATTCTGCGTTCCGAAGTGGATTCGCGCGCACGACCAGGAGCGACGCGGGCGACGCCGCGCGCGCAAGCGGCAAAAGGCCCGGAGGCGAGGCGTAGCGCGAGGTACGGGAGACGTGCGTCCGAAGGGAGACTGATGCCGAACAGCGCTACGCATAGTTTGGGCGGCGACGAGGTCTTCGTCAGGGAAGCGGAATTCCCATGGGAGCTCCGGCTTGCCCCCGGCTGGACGGCTGATGTCTCCGGAGCCAGGGAAGGCAGGAACTGCGCGAGCACAACCCTAGCGTGGCTAGACACGCCATCCGGAGTGATCGTCCCGTTCCAACAGGGCGGCGTCTTCACGCGGCAACAGTTCGCGCTAACCCTGATGCCATCCTGGCTCGTCTGGAAGAACATTCTTGACGTCCTCCCAACCAGTGAGGATGTGGAGTTGTGGAACGAGCTCGCCGCCGCGACAGCGTCCGAACGAGTGAGGTTCGGGACCCGACCACCCCCGAGGATGGCCTGGCCCGGTAAAGCTAGACGGTGAGGCCTCGGAGAATCGCGTCTCGCAGGTCTGCTGGCGCAGCGCCGTCGCGTTCTTCTTCGCAGGCACGGCGTACGGCTGAGGTGAGGCGCGCGCAGACGCTCTGCTCGTTCTGGCAGTCGGCACAGTGCTCGAGGTGCTCCCGGATCGGGGCCGATTCCTCAGCGCACAGCTCACCGCGCAGCAACTCATAAATGTTGGCTTTGGCTTTGTCGCATCCGCAGTCGCTCATCGCGCGGCTCCCTTCGTTGTCGGTGTTTTGGTCGCCTGTTCGGCTCTGTCTAGTCCAACGCCCTGCTCGCGCGCGTATTCCCCAAGCACCTGCCTGAGCTTCGCCCGTCCACGGTGGAGGCGACTCATGACGGTGCCGATCGGCACCTCCTGAATGTCTGCGATCTCCTGGTAGCTGAAGCCCTCAACGTCGGCGAGGTAGACGGCCATCCGGAAATCTTCGGCCAGGTCATTCAGCGCGCTCGTCACGACCGAATCGGGCGTGCGATCGATCGCTTCAGCCTCCGCCGACTGCGATGCCATCGCGGTCGTCGACTCGGCGCCTCCCAGCTGCCAGTCCTCAAGCTCCTCGACCGCCCCCAGGAAGGGCTGGCGCTGCTTCTTGCGGTATGTGTTGATGTAGCTGTTCGTCATGATACGGTACAGCCAGGCCTTCAGGTTCGTGCCCTCTTGGAACGAGGCAAACGCCTGGTAGGCCTTCAGAAAGGTCTCCTGCACGAGATCCTGCGCATCCTGCGGGTTGCGTGTCATCTTCATCGCGGCGCCAAACAGCTGGTCAAGCAGCGGCAACGCCTCGTCGGCGAAGCGGGCCTTGAGGGTCGCGGACTCGTCGTCCTGTTCGTGGCTCTTCACTCTTCGATCCTAACCACCCCTCGCTATGAATCCCGTCATCTGGCGACTTCCCTACGCTCTCGGTGCGAAGCCCGGTAAGCTCAGACTGATGCTGGCAGCAAAATTGAACCGCGGAAACGAAGACGACGGCAAGAGCTCGGGCGATATTCCCGACGACGTCGTCGAAGCTTGGGCTGCCCCGGCAGCCGACACTGACTCCGCGGGTGACCGCGCCGCGCTCAACGCGTACGTGCCGCTCCCCGGCTCGAAGTCATTGACGGGGCGCGAGCTGATCCTCTCCGCGCTCGCGGATGAGCCCGGCACGCTCCGCGTTCCGCTGCACTCGCGCGACACCGACCTCATGGTTGAGGCGCTGCGCCTCCTCGGCACGTCGATCGACCCATTGCCGGGCAAGAACCCCTACGGCCCCGACCTCCGGGTCACCCCCGCCGCCGAGCTCACGGGCTCCACGAGCATCGATTGCGGTCTCGCTGGCACCGTGATGCGTTCGTGCCGGCGGTCGCGGCGCTCGCCCTCGGGCCGGTCTCGTTCGATGGTGACCCCTACGCCCGCAAGCGCCCCCATGCGCCCGGTGCTCGACGCGCTGCGAGCGCTCGGCGCTGACATCTCAGACGATGGCCGGGGCGCGCTGCCCTTCACCGTGCACGGCGGTGGCGGGCTTCGCGGTGGTCGCGTCGAGGTCGACGCTTCGCTGTCGAGCCAGTTCGTGTCAGCGCTGCTGCTCTCGGCCCCCCGCTTTGAGCAGGGCGTGCACGTCGTCCACACCGGCGAGCGGCTGCCGAGCGTGCCGCACATCGAGATGACGCTTGAGGCGCTGCGTGCCCGCGGCGTCGAGGCTGACTCCCCCGCGACCGGTGAGTGGCGAGTGAAGCCCGGCCCGATCGGTGCTCGCGACATCACGATTGAGCCCGACCTCTCGAACGCCGCCCCGTTCCTCGCGGCGGCGCTCGCGGTCGGGGGAACCGTGACCATCCCGCACTGGCCAGCCGAGACGACGCAGGTGGGCGACAAACTGCGCGACCTTCTCCCCGAGTTCGGCGGTATCGCCGTGCTCGAACACGGCGCGCTCACGGTCACGGGAACGGGCGCGCTCCGCGGCGTGAACATCCACATGCCCGACGCCGGCGAACTCTCGCCCACCCTCGTCGGCCTCGCGGCGCTCGCGGCGCTGCCCCGCCCCGATGGCTCGCCTGGCGAGCCGAGCACGATCACCGGCATCGGCCACACTCGCCACCACGAGACCGACCGCATCGCTGCGCTCGTCGCGGAGATCAACGGGCTCGGCGGCCGAGCTGAGGAGCTCGAGGACGGCATCGCGATCCACCCCGCGGAGCTGCACGGCGGGCCGTGGCGCGCGTACGCTGACCATCGCATTGCGACGACGGGAGCGCTCATCGGCCTCCTCGTCCCCGGGGTGCTGATCGACGACATCGCATCGACGTCGAAGACCCTCCCCGAGTTCCCTGAGCTCTGGCACGGCTTGCTCGGCGCTGACAGCGACACCGACCGCGACCCGCTCGGCTTCGGGCTCGACATCGCCGCCGAGGGCGCCGTTTCGGGCGCCCAGATCGCCGGCGGCCTCGGGCGCATCGCGCGCGGCTTCCTCGAAGGGATCTGACCGCGTGAGCTGGTTCAACGTCGACGACGATGACGACGCCCCCTACGGCGAGTACGCGGACCACGAGGTGCGGGCGCGCCCAAACCCGAAGGCCAACCGGCCCCGGACGAAGCGCCGTCCCGAGCACTCCGACGCCGTCATCGGCATGGTGACCGCGGTCGACCGCGGCCGCTACACCGCGCTCGTGCCCGCGACCCCGGCGGTAAAGGGCGGGCCGAAGGCGCTCCCCGAACGCGTCGTCGTCGCCGCGCGCGCCCGCGAGCTGCGGAAAACGGCGATCGTCATCGGCGACCGGGTGCAGCTCGTCGGCGACGTGTCAGGGACGGAGGGGTCGCTTGCGCGCATCGTCTCGGTTGAGGATCGCGCGACGGTGCTTCGGCGCAGCGCCGACGACAGCGACCGCGTCGAGCGCATCATGGTCGCCAACGCCGAGCAGATGCTCATCGTTGTCGCCGCCGCGAACCCCGAGCCGCGCGTACGTCTCGTCGACAGGTACCTCGTCGCGGCGTACGACGCCGGGATCCAGCCCCTCATCTGCCTGACCAAGATCGACCTCGCAGACCCAGAACCGTTCCTCGAGAACTTCGCCGCGCTCGAGGTCCCGGTCTTTCGTTCGGCCCCCGGCGCGTGGGAGGACGACTCGACGGAGGGCGTGCTCTCGCAGATCCGGGAGACGCTTGCCGGCAAGACCACGGTGTTTGTCGGCCACTCTGGCGTCGGAAAGTCGACGCTCATCAACGCGCTCGTCCCGGAGGCCGACCGCGCGACGGGCCACGTGAACGAGGTCACGGGCCGCGGCCGCCACACCTCATCCTCGTCCGTCGCACTCAGCGCGCCTACCCCGGGGGCCGCCGGGGGCGACACCGGCTGGGTCATCGATACCCCCGGCGTGCGCTCCTTTGGGCTGGGCCATGTGACAAGCGATGGCATTCTGCGCGGGTTCACCGACCTGATCCCACTCCTCGACGCTTGCCCGCGCGGCTGCACTCACACCGACGAGGCGCCGGACTGCGAGCTCGACCTCGCGATCGCTGACGGCCGACTCGACGCACTCGGCGCGAGGCGGGTCGAGTCGCTCCGCCGCCTACTGAAGTAGCCCGGGTTCTCACGCGCTCCGCGTAAACTGGGGCCATGACTGACGAGCAGCCTCAGCAGCCCCCGACCCCGCGCTACGCGCCGCCGCATGCCCAGGCGCCTGGGCATGCGCCCGCTGCGCCGGGCTATCCCCCGCAGGTCGTGCCTAAGCCGTTGCCCGACCTCGCTCGGGGCTACCAGTCGCTCGTGGCGTTCACGCAGCCGCTCTTGAGCGTCGTGTTCCCAGTACTCGGGCTATTCCTGCTCGGGGTCTACGGCCTGGGACTCGGCGCATGGGCCGGCCTCGCGGGCCCATCACTCATGCTCGCGTTCATCGGCTGGCTCTGCATCGTCGGCGGCGTCGTCACCAGCGGCGTTATCGTCCGCCGGATGGTCAAGGACTTCGTTCGTTCCGGTAGTTACTTCAGCGCCCTGCTGTGGCTCGGGATCATCGTGCCGAGCTTTGGCCTGATCCTCATCCTCATCTCCCCGCTCGCGAGCCCGTACGCGATCACCTCGGGTTCGCTCAACGGGTTTCCGATGCTCGGACTCTTCGTCGTCTGTGTCATCCTCACGCCGCTCGTCGGCCTCACGCAGGCGATGAGCGTGCGCCGCGTGGAGCGGGGGTTCGGGGCCGCCGGAGTGTCTGCGCTCTGGGCGTTCCAGCAGGGCAACCTCTCGCGCGAGCACCAGTACCTCGCGCAGTTCGCGGTGCCGCAGCAGTTCGCGGTGCCGCAGCAGTTCGCGCAGCCGCAGCAGTTCGCGCAGCCGTCGCCATACGGGCAGCAGCCGCCATACGGGCAGCAGCCGCCACACGGGCAGCAGGCGCCGTACGGCCAGCAGCCGCCTGCCAGCGACTCCGGGCAGCCGGGTCTCAGGTAGAGCCCGTGCCCCTTGTCCCTGGTCGCCGCTAGGCTGGGGTGCATGACTGAACGTGTGATCCTTGAGCCAGGTATGCCCGCCCCCGACTTCACGCTGCTCGACCAAGATGGCACCGAACGAAGCCTCAGCGAGTTCCGTGGCTCGAAGCTCGTCATCTTCTTTTACCCCCAGGCGATGACGCCCGCGTGCACGACTGAAGCCTGCGAGTTTCAGGAGTCCACGGCCCCGCTCGCAGCGGCAGGCTACAGCGTTATCGGCGTTTCGCGCGACGCGGTCGACAAGCTGAAGCGCTTCGCCGAGCGCGATGGCCTCGAGTACCCGCTGCTCAGCGACCCCGATACCGCGGTGCACCGCGCGTACGGCACGTTCGGCGAGAAGAACAGCTACGGGCGAATCGTCGAGGGCGTGATCCGTTCGACCTTCGTCATTGACGAAGAGGGCAAGGTTGAGCGCGCGCTCTACAACATCAAGGCAACCGGTCACGTCGCTCGCGTGCTGAAGATGGTGGGCGTCTAGCGGCGCGACCGGCAACCGTTCCTCCACCAAGCGTTCATCCCGCTGCGCCTCTGGGCCCGGCGGGATGAACTGTTGCGCCGCCGTCCGAAGCCCGAAGAGCGGGCTGTGCGAGGGCTAGCTGGGCTGCGGCGCGCCCTGTGCGGGCTTTCCGACGAGGATCGCAGCCGCGAATCCGGCGACCGCGAGAACAAGGAGCAGCGCGCCGATCGCGGGCGTCCCGAGGATGCCTTGGAACACCCCGAGGGCGGCGGCGAACATGAGCACGTGGATGGTCACGGCCGAACCGCGCACCCAACTCCCCTGTCGCCGCAACGATCCGAGAAGGGTGATCGCGACCCACACACACGAAATAATAACGCTGAGCAGCAAGCTGATCCAGAGCGGGGCGAGCGCTTCACGTTCTGGCCCGGCCGCCGGAAACGTCGGAATCATGGTCACGACGAGCGCGAGACCCAGCACCAACTCGACGGCGAGTGCTGCTGCGAGCACAACCCAGGCGGAGCGTGAGCGCATATTCGTCACCATACCTATTCGTTTCCTGAAACAACAGCAAAAAGCCTATTGTCTTTCGTTCAATTCCGTGGAACCATATATTCATCAAGAGTTTCGCGCACGCCGGTGTGAGCATTCTCAGTCACGTTGACAAAAGGCAACGCGCGATCTCTCTTAGGCTACCTGGTCTTTGCTGATTAGCGCGTGTACAGATTGAGCATCGCACGTGCGACGCAGAGGAGGTAAGTATGGATTGGCGTGAACAGGCTGCGTGCCTGACCGTAGATCCCGAGCTGTTCTTTCCGGTTGGAAACACCGGGCCGGCAGTGGATCAGATTGAGCGAGCCAAGGCCGTCTGCGCCCGCTGCCCAGTGACGGAAATGTGCCTCCAGTACGCAATGGACACCGGCCAGGATTCCGGTGTCTGGGGCGGCCTCAGCGAGGACGAGCGCCGCGCTCTCAAGCGTCGCGCAGCACGCGCCCGCCGCGCTTCCTAAGCGTCTCCCGCCGCTCACGCGGCCGCAAGCGAGTCCCGGTTCCTGAAAGGGCACCGGGACTCGCTGCGTTGTGCGGGGTCGCCCCGGATACGGCTGTGGGCCGCGTCCGACCGAAGTCAGGCGCGGCCCACAGCCGTTCGTCCGTAGTCCGCTGCCGAATCGGCAGCCTGCCGTTAGTCGGTGCCGGAGTCGAACGCAGCCGCGAGGCCGAGCTCGTCACCGTTCTCGTCGATGCCGCCGACAGCGGTCGCGATCTCGTCTGCACCGCCAGCCTCAAGCTTGCCGACGAGCTCAGCAGTCGCGCCCCCGACGAGGCCCATCGCCGCGTACTGCTCGAGGCGCTGACGCGAGTCAGCAATGTCGAGGTTACGCATGGTGAGCTGACCGATGCGGTCCTCAGGGCCGAAGGCTGCACCCACGGTGCGCTCCATCGAGAGCTTCTCGGGGTGGTAGCTGAGGTTCGGGCCCTCGGTGTTGAGAATCGTGTAGTCGTCGCCACGGCGAAGGCGCAGCGTGACCTCGCCCGTGACTGCCGAGCCAACCCAGCGCTGCAGCGCCTCGCGGAGCATGAGTGACTCGGGGTCGAGCCAGCGGCCCTCGTACATGAGGCGACCGAGCTTGCGGCCGTCGTTGTGGTACGAAGCGAGGGTGTTCTCGTTGTGGATCGCGTTGACGAGGCGTTCGTACGTGATGTGCAGCAGGGCCATGCCCGGTGCCTCGTAGATGCCGCGCGACTTCGCCTCGATGATGCGGTTCTCGATCTGGTCGGAGATACCGAGGCCGTGGCGGCCACCGATCGCGTTTGCTTCATACACGAGCGCTACGGGATCGTCGTACTCGACGCCGTTGATCGCGACGGGGCGACCTGCCTCGAACCGAACCGAGACCTCCTCGGTGACGACCTCAACGTCTTCGCGCCATGCAGCGACGCCCATGATGGGGGTCACGATGTCGAGCCCGTTGTCGAGGAACTCGAGATGCTTCGCCTCGTGGCTTGCGCCCCAGATGTTGGCGTCGGTCGAGTACGCCTTCTCGGCCGAGTCGCGGTACGGGTAGCCGTGCGCGACGAGCCACTCGCTCATCTCGTGGCGGCCGCCGAGCTCTTCAACGAACTGGCTGTCGAGCCACGGCTTGTAGATGCGCAGCGACGGGTTCGCCATGAGACCGTAGCGGTAGAAACGCTCGATGTCGTTGCCCTTGTAGGTCGAGCCGTCGCCCCAGATGTCGACGCCGTCTTCCTTCATCGCGCGGACGAGCAGTGTGCCCGTCACTGCGCGGCCGACGGGGGTCGTGTTGAAGTAGGTCTTGCCGCCCGAGCGAACGTTGAACGCGCCAGTCTGCAGCGCCACGAAGCCTTCCTCGACGAGAGCGCGCTTCGCGTCGACGTGACGCGCGATCTCTGCGCCGTACTCCTTCGCGCGGGCCGCGACACCGTCGAGGTCTGGCTCGTCGTACTGGCCAATGTCTGCGGTATAGGTGCAGGGAATCGCACCGTTTTCGCGCATCCATGCAACGGCGCATGAGGTGTCGAGACCACCGGAGAACGCGATACCAACGCGCTCGCCTACAGGAAGGGAAGAAAGAACTTTGGACATGCTTCTATCTTACGGGTGCTTGACGTACCGGGTGGACGCTTCCGGAGCGGGTGGGCCCGGGTGGCTGTCAGATGAGACCGAGCGCCGCCACTTGATCGCGCTCGGCGGCCAGCTCGGCGACGGAGGCGTCGATCCGCGCTCGCGAGAATTCGTCGACGCTGAGCCCCTCGACGACTTGCCACTGTCCGTTGATCGAGCGCGCCGGAACCGAGGCGATGAGGTCCTCTGGAATCCCGTAGGCGCCCGTTGACGGGAGCGAGACCGAGGTCCACGGCGCCGGGGCGCCGGACGTCGCAGCCGCGTTGCCCGTGCCGAGCACCCAATCGCGGACGTGGTCGATAGCCGCGTTCGCCGCCGATGCTACGGACGAGCCGCCGCGCACCTCAATGATTTCGGCCCCGCGCTTCGCGACCCGGTCTGCGTAGGCGCCGCGGCCCCACTCTGCCCCGACGACGTCGAGCGCTGGACGCCCCGCCACCGTTGCGTGGCTGAGGTCTGGGTACTGTGTTGTCGAGTGGTTGCCCCAGATCGTCACCCCGGAGATGTCTGCGACCGCGGCGCCCGCGCGCTCGGCGAGCAGGCCGACCGCACGGTTGTGGTCGAGCCGCGTGAGCGCGGTGAAGCGGTCGGCGGGCACGTCAGGCGCATTCCGTTGTGCGATCAGCGCGTTAGTGTTCGCGGGGTTGCCGACGACGAGCACCCTGACGTCTTCCGCCGCGTGATCGTTGATCGCACGCCCCTGCGGGCCGAAGATCGCACCGTTCGCTGCGAGGAGGTCGGCGCGTTCCATTCCAGCCGTGCGGGGGCGCGAGCCGACAAGCAGGGCGACGTTTGCCCCGTCGAAACCCCGCTCGGGCGCCGTGGCAATGTCGACGCTCGCGAGCAGCGGGAAGGCACAGTCGGTGAGTTCGAGGGCCGCGCCCTCGGCGCCCTTCACGCCCTGCGGGATTTCGAGCAGCCGAAGCGCGACGGGTTGGTCGGGGCCGAACATGGCCCCCGACGCGATTCGGAACATCGCCGCGTACCCGATCTGGCCGCCCGCCCCCGAGATCGTGACGGTGATGGGTGCGGGGCTGCCTGCACCGCCCACTGTTGATGAGGTCATCTTGGCTCCGTTCGCTGCGCTGCTGTCAGTGGTGAAATTTTGGTGGCGCTCTCTGGTGGCTTTATGCGTTGAGGCGTGCGTATTCCGCGAGCACCGCGTCTGAGAACGGCGGCCAGACCTCAGCCGACCACTCGCCGAAGTTGCGGTCAGCGAGGCCGACGCACGCGAGCCCCGCGACGGGATCGACCCACAGGAACGTGCCCGCCTGGCCGAAGTGGCCAAACGTCTGCGGGCTATTCGTGCTACCCGTCCAGTGCGGTGCCTTCGAATCCTTGATCTCAAAGCCAAGGCCCCAGTCGTTCGGGCGCTGGCGGCCGTAGCCAGGCAGCACGCCGTCGATCCCGGGGAACACGACCTGGGTCGCCTGCGCGATCGTCTCAGGGTGCAGAATGCTCGGATTCTGCAGTTCCGCGGCAAAGCGCGACAGGTCGGCGGCGGTCGAGACCCCGCCAGCGGCGGGGCTGCCCGTGAGCTTCGTGGAGTGCATGCCGAGGGGCTCGAGCAGCCCCTCCCGCAGGTATTCCGCGAACGGCATCTCGGCGCGCTCCGTAAAAGTCTCAGCGAGCACGTCGATGCCGAGGTTTGAGTAGATGCGTCGCTGGCCGGGGCGGCTTCGCACGGTGTCTTCCGAGAAGTCGAGCCCCGAGGCGTGCGCGAGTAGGTGCCGAATCGTGGAACCTTCGGGGCCCGCCGGGTCGTCGAGTTCGAGCGCCCCCTCCTCGATCGCGAGCAGGATCGCGCTGGCGCTCAACAGCTTCGTCACCGAGGCGAGGGCGAACTGCCTCTCTTGGTCCCCTCGAGAACCCACAACCGTTCCGTCTTTCGCGATGACGGCAACGGCAGCGTTGTCGACGGGCCAGGTATCGATGAGGCTCAGACTCTCCATAACTCCACGCTACTCCGTCGGCCCGAGAGCCCCGCAACTTTGTCTACGGATTGACGTAGTTCACACCCCTCCAAGTACGTCAAAACCGAGACAAAGCTGGGGTGAAGGGCCAGGTGGCAGGTGCCCTCCTACCGGGCGTCCATCTCGTGCGGGTTCGACCCGAAGTTCTTCTGCTCGTCGAGGGCGTCAATCGCGGCCATCTCGGCGTCCGAGAGTTCGAAGTCGAAGATCTGTGCGTTCTCCACCATGCGCTCGGCGCGCACGGTCTTGGGGAACACGATGCGCCCCTGCTGCGCGTGCCAGCGGAGGATCACCTGAGCCGGGGTCTTCGAGTGCGCGGCAGCGGCGTCAGCGATTGCCGGGCGCTCGAACAGGTCTGACTTGCCCTGCGCGAGCGGCCCCCAGGCCTCAATGCGGATGCCCTTGGACTCGCAGTACTCAACGAGTTCGCGGCGCTGGTGCAGCGGGTGCAGCTCGATCTGGTTCACGGTCGGCACGACGCCGGTCTCCGAGATGATCTCCTCAAGGTCAGAGATCTCGAAGTTCGAGACACCGATCGAGGCCGCGCGCCCCGACTCGTGGATCTTCAGCAGCGACTTCCACGCGGTGAGCGCCTCGCCAAACATCGGCTGCGGCCAGTGCACGAGGTAGAGGTCAACGCGGTCAAGCCCGAGCTTCTCGAGGCTCTCGGCGAAGGCCTCCTCGCCGCGGGTCTGGTCGCTGTTCCAAAGCTTCGTGGTCACGAACAGCTCGTCGCGCGGGATGCCGCTCGCGGCGATCGCAGCCCCCACCTCGGCCTCGTTCCGGTAGATCGCGGCGGTATCGATGTGACGGTAGCCTGCGGCGAGCGCGTCGGCGACAACGCGCTCCGCTTCGCCTGGGTCGACCTTGAAGACGCCCAGCCCGAGCTGGGGAATCTCGGTGCCGTCGTGCAGGGTGATGTTCGGGATATCGAGTGCAGCCACAGTCTCTCCTTGAAGTCGAATGGGTGCCAGTCTATGACTCGCGCGATAATGGATCCTGTTATGTCGAACCCCGAAAGCCACGCCCCCCGCATCGAGTTCCCCGAGGACCTCCCGGTCTCGCAGATGCGAGACGAAATCCAGCAGGCGATCTCCGACCACCAGGTCGTCATCGTCGCGGGCGAGACGGGGTCGGGAAAGACCACGCAGCTCCCGAAGATCGCGCTCGCGCTCGGCCGCGAGCGGATCGCGCACACGCAGCCGCGCAGGATCGCCGCCCGCACAATCGCCGAGCGCATCGCCGAGGAGACCGGCACCGAGCTGGGCGGACTCGTGGGCTACCAGGTGCGGTTCACTGATCAGGCGTCGAAGGACACGAAGATCCGGCTGATGACCGACGGCATTCTGCTGAACGCGATCCACCGCGACCGCGATCTCAAGGCGTACGACACGATCATCATCGACGAGGCGCACGAGCGTTCGCTGAACATCGACTTCCTGCTCGGATATTTGCGCACGCTGTTGCCCCGCCGCCCCGACCTGAAGGTGATCATTACGTCGGCGACGATCGATCCCGAATCGTTCGCGAAGCACTTCGCCGACCACCGCACGGGCGAGCCCGCCCCGATCATTGAGGTGTCGGGCCGCACCTACCCCGTCGAGATTCGGTACCGGCCACTCATCGAAGAGCGCGAGGTCATCGACCCGAAAACGAAGCAGGCGAAGACCCGCAAGATTGAGCGCGACGTGTTCGAGGCGATCGGCGAGGCCGTCGACGAGCTCGGGCGCGAGTCACGCGGCGACGTACTCGTGTTCCTCTCGGGCGAAGCGGAGATCCGCGACGCGGCCGACGCGCTGCAGGGGCGCGCGGGTCGCGGCGGGCCTGCGAACCGCACCGAGATCCTCCCCCTCTACGGCAGGCTCTCGGCGGCCGAGCAGCATCGGGTGTTCGAGCGTCGGCAGGATTCGGGCGCGCGCCGGATCGTGCTCGCGACGAACGTCGCCGAGACCTCGCTCACCGTCCCGGGAATCAAGTACGTCATCGATGCCGGCACGGCGCGCATCTCGCGCTACTCGTCGCGGTCAAAGGTACAGCGGCTCCCGATCGAGGCGATCTCTCAGGCGAGCGCGAACCAGCGTTCCGGCCGGTCGGGGCGCACGAGCAACGGCATCGCGATCCGGCTTTACAGCGAGGAAGACTTCGAGTCGCGCCCCGCGTTCACGGAGCCGGAGATTCGGCGCACCGGCCTTGCCAGCGTCATCCTGCAGATGCTGTCGCTCGGGTTGGGCGACATCGCGGGCTTCCCGTTCCTCACTCCCCCGGACCAGCGCGGTATCCGCGACGGCCTCGGCCTGCTCGAAGAGCTCGGGGCGGTGCGGCCCGCTGGGCGAGGACGCGCGAAGCGCGGCGCAGACGCGCCGGCTTCTGACGGTGCGACCCACGCGATCACGAAGACGGGCCGCGAGCTCGCCCGCCTGCCGATCGAGCCTCGGTTCGCGCGTATGGTCATCGAGGCGCGCAGGCACGAGGTCGTTCCCGAGGTGCTCGCGATTGTCGCGGGGCTCACGATCCAAGACGTGCGCGAGCGGCCCGTCGCTGAGCGCGCGCAGGCCGACCAGTTCCACGCCCGGTTCAGTGACCCGCTCGGCGACCTCATGACCCTGCTGAACCTCTGGAACCACCTGCAGAAGCAGCAGGCGGAGCTCTCGTCGAGCGCGTTCCGCAGACTCTGCAAAAAGGAGTTCTTGAACTTCTTGCGGGTGCGTGAGTGGATGGACCTCGTCAGGCAGCTCTCGCGGGCAGCGGGCATCAAGGGGCAGGTGCGCGAGGTGACCGGCGGGTCAGCGGAGCTCATCCACCGGTCGGTGCTTGCTGGCCTCCTCTCCCAGCTCGGCGTGCGCGATGACCGGCAGGATAGGAGCGCCCCGGGCCGCGGTCGCGAGGTGCCCGGCGCGGTGAAACGCAAGCCGGCGCAAGAGTATCTCGGCTCGCGCGGCACCCGGTTCGTGCTCTATCCGGGCTCGGTGCTCGCGAAGAAACCGCCGGAGGTCGTGATGAGCGTCGAGCTCGTCGAGACGAGTCGCCTCTTCGCTCGCTCGAACGCTCAGGTCGAGCCAGAGTGGGCCGAGGAGCTCGCGGGGTCCCTCGCGAAGCGGCAGCTTTCTGAGCCCCGCTGGGAGCGCAAGCAGGGCGCGGCCGTCGCGACCGAGCGCGTCACACTGTACGGCGTGCCCATCGTGACCGGCCGTCGCGTGCAGCTCTCTCGCTTCGACCCAGTTGAGGCGCGCGAGCTGTTCATCAGACACGCGCTCGTCGATGGCGACTGGGATTCACCCCAGGCATTCGATCGCGCGAATCACCAGCTCCGGCGCGAGCTCGTGCAGCTCGAAGAGCGTACTCGCCGCCGCGACATTCTCGACGGCGACGAAGCGGTGTTCGAGTTTTACGACGCCCGCATTCCGAAGGATGTTGCGAGCACCCGCGACTTCGAGGGCTGGTGGAAGACAAAGCGGTCGGAAGACCCGCAGTACCTGCACCTCAAACGCGAAGACCTTGTCGAGGAAGAGTCGGCCGAGGTCGATGAAACCGAGTACCCCCGCCAGTGGCAACACGGTGACCAGTCGCTGAAGCTCAGGTACCGGTTCGACCCGACGAGCGACGACGATGGCGTGACCGTCAACGTGCCGCTCCCCCTCCTGCCGCGTCTTGCGCAGGGCGACTTCGAGAAGCTCGTGCCCGGCATGCGTGAGGAACTCGTCACAGCGCTCATCAAGACGCTGCCGAAGGCGATCCGCAAGCATGTCGTGCCCGCTGCGGACTGGGCACGCACGCTGCTCAGCGCGGTTGGCCCGAAGCTTGACGGTGCCGCTGCGGGTGGCCTCGGCGCGGGTGGCTCCGACGTGTCGCTCACGCAGCTGCTCGCCGACGAGATCAGGCGCCGCACGAGCCAGCAGGTGCAGCCGAGCGATTTCGACCCTTCGCGGCTCCCGGCGCACCTCACGCCAACCTTCCGCATCATCGACGCGCGCGGCCGCACGGTAGGAGCTGGCAAGGATCTCGCCGAGCTCCAGTCAAAGCACAGGGAGCAGGCGACAAAGGGCGTCGCCAGGGTTGCGCAGGCAGCGCTCCCGAAGAGCGAGCTCGAGCGCACCGGCGCGACGACGTGGGATTTCGGCGACCTCCCCAAGCACGTGGATTCGAGCTACGCGAAAGGCCGCTCGGGCAGCGCTGGCGTCGTTCGCGCCTACCCGGCGATCGTGGATCGGCGCACGAGCGTCGACCTCGGGCTCGTCGCCGACGAGGCCGAGCAACGGCGCGCGTCGCGGCGCGGAATTCGCCGCCTCGTCGTGCTGTCGAGCCCATCACCCGCGAGCTACGTGCGCGACCATCTCTCGAACCAGGAGAAGCTGCTACTCGGGGCAGGCCCGTACCGCTCGCTCGACACCGCGATCGCCGACGTGTCACTCGCCGTTGCCGACCGGGTGATTCAGCGTCACGCACCCGACGGGCTCGTCTGGCGCGCGGCCGACTTCGAGGCGATCGCGAACGACTACGCACGCAGCCTCATCGACGAGATCTACGGCACAATCGCGCTCACCGCAAAGGTGCTCGACTGTGCGAGGCTCGCGAAGAAGGCGATCGACCAGGTGAAGTCGCTGCAGGTGCTCGGTCAGGTCGCCGACGCCGCAAAGCAGCTCGACGGTCTCGTGTTCGACGGCTTTGTGTCGCGGACAGGCGCGACCCAGCTCGAGCGCGTTCCCGTCTACCTCGAAGCGCTGAAGCTGCGCATGCAGGCGCTGCCCACGAACCCCGGCCGCGACCGAGCGTGGCAGAACGACGTCGACCGCGCGCTCGTGCTCTTCGACGAGGCAGGTGGGAAGATCCCGCTGCCCGCGGACCCGCCCCCGCACCTCGAGCGCGCACGCTGGCTCATTGAGGAGTTTCGGGTCAGCCTGTTCGCGCAGCAGCTGCGTGCGGCCGAGGCGGTCTCGCTCACGCGCATCCAGAAGGCGCTCGCCGGGTAGCGTGCCCCGCGCGCTTACCGCGCCTACCGCGCCTACCGCGCGGGAACGAGGAGACGGATGAAGCGCACCCGCCGATCTGCCAGGTAGGCGACCTCGACCGCGACGCCCGGCACGAACCTGGGCATGTCACCGAGATTGATGCGGGTGCGAGTCACAGCGCGAAACGTCGCTTCGGGCGTGACCACGTCGATCGTGAGATCGGCGGCAGCCGACCCGGCCTCGCTGACGTCGGTCGCCGCGATCTCGACGAGCTCGCCAGATGCACGCGGCGCGCCGCGAAACTCCCAGTCGAGGTGGCTGCTGCCGGTGAATTTCCAGATCGCAGCGACGACAAGCCCGCCGAACACGGGCACGAACACCGGCGCGGGAGACGACCACGGGTGCTCGGCCGTCGCCGTGGCAACGAAAGCCAAGGCAGTCGCACAGCCGAGCACGACGAGCGCGCCCCACCTGAGGAGGTCGCGCGTTCGCCTAGTCATCAGCCCCGCTCTCATGGCCATGCCCCAGGCCCCGCGCCCGCTCCAAGCCCCGCGCCCGACCCTTGGCCGCGAGCCATACCTCGTAGCGCTCGCTCACGCGTGCCGCGATGCGGTCGTAGCTCACCCAGCTGTCTGGCACGTGGTAGATCGTCTCGCCCGTGTCCCAGAACTCGTCGGCGTAGTCGTCGAGGTAGGAGCCCTCGTCGGCGTCGTAGTAGGCCTCGGCGAACCGGCCGCCGCGCTGGCTGAAGAGCTCGCCCGAGAGCACACCGTCACACGCGGTGCGGATCGCGGTGCCCGGCGTGATGGTTCGCGCGCGAAGCGCGGTGACGGTGTCACCCAGGCCGACCTCGTGCTCGGTGGCCAGCAGCCCCGCCTGCGCCGCCCACGCAAGAAACATGCCCATATGGGTCGCGCCGGCCGAGGCCGGCACGTCGGCCGGGAAGTCGCCCCCGGTGTGCCACTTCACGTCGTCAAGCTTCGCCACGTGCCCTCCTCACACTCCATGCTGCTCAGCGATGGCCACACCCGAGTGAACGGAGGGCGAGCATTCGGTGAATTCTGTGCGCGCTGCCCGTGCCAAGCAGATCCCCCGCAGCGCCACGCGCACGAGTCTGCGCAGGGCAACCGCCAGCGGGCGCTCAACCATCCCAGACGGTCTCTCGATGCCCCCAAATATTCACCGTGCCAAAACGGCGAACCTGCTCGAATTGCGAAGGCCTTGAGCACTAGAATCGCCTGATGGGCATTTATCGTGAGCTCGCACGTAATGAGGGCGTTTTTCGTATTCTTTTCTCGCAGCTCACGGCGAGGTTCCCGTTTGGGATGCTGTCCATCATTGTGCTGTTGCACATGCAGGAGCAGTTCGGCGAGTACACCGCTGCCGGCATCGTGCTTGCCACGCAGAGCATCGGCCAGGCGATCTCGGGGCCGCTCTCGAGCCGCCTTATGGGCCGCTTCGGGATGCGCCGAGTGCTCTGGATCACCTCGGTGCTCTGCAGCGGCTTCATCGTGCTCATCGCGTTCGTGCACCTGCCGCTCGCGGTCACCGCGCTGATCTCGTTCTCGATCGGGCTCACCACGCCGCCGATCACGCCCGCGGTGCGCACGCTCTACCCGCGGCTCGTTCCGGGCAAGCAGATCTCCGCGCTGTTCTCGCTCGATGCGGCGGCACAAGAGCTCATCTGGGTGCTTGGCCCGGTCATCGCCGTGTTCGTCGCAGCACAGTTTGGCACCGCGGTAGGCCTGTCGGTCGCAGCAGCGTTCATGCTGTGCGGCGGCGCCTGGTTCATCATGAGCCGCCCCGTCGGTGTCGTGAAGATCCCGCCGTCGAAGGCGAGTCTCGGCGCGGTACTCAAGCGCCCCACCGTCATCATTGCGACGGTCATCGGTTTCTTCTTCGTCGCGTCGTTCGCCGCGATTGAGGCCGGCGTCGTGCGCGCGTTCGCGCCCGCCACGGAGGGCGGCCACTCGAGCATCGAGTCGGGCATCGTGCTCGCCGTGTTCGCCGGCGGCTCGCTCGTGGGCGGCCTCATCATTGGGCACCGCCCGCTGCGCCCCTGGTCGCTCGCGATTAGGATCGGGATCGTCCTCCTCGGCACCGCAGCCTGCCTCGTGAGCCTGAACATCTGGTGGCTTTCGATCGTGCTGTTCATCGGCGGGCTCGGAACCGCGCCGACGTTCGCGGGCATCTCGAGCATGATCGGTTCGACGATTAAGTTCTCCGAGACCGCAGAGGCATTCGGGTGGATCGGCACCGGCCAGCTCGTCGGCGTCGCGACGGGCTCGGCGATCGCTGGCGTCGCTATCGACGCGATGGGGGCTGAGGGCGCGATCATCGTGTCGACCGCCCTGATCCTCATCGCAGGCATCATCGCCGCGTGCACCACGAAATGGGTGCCCGACCTCAAGGACCGAGACATCGAGCAGCCGCCCGAGACTGGCACCATCACGCTTCCGCTTCCGTAACATTCGCGCGTGAGCAGCTTCCGCGCGGGCCCGGGGTAGCGCTATCTTTAGCGCATGACAAGCAAGCGATTTGCCGCGAGCCTCGCGGCCGCGCTCCTCGCACTCGGCCTCGCCGGGTGCTCAACGGCCTCCCCCGAAGTCGCGGTGGGGCCAGTTCCGCTCCAACCAGATGGCGGAGGGTCTTCCGCCGTGGCGGATGGGTCGCTCGCTGACAGCGGCGACCTCACCCGCCTCGGTGCCGAGGCCTCGCAAGCGAGCGCGGTGCGTTCGATCGTGCGCACCGCGAACGTCACGATGACCGTGAAGTCAGCCCGCACCGCGGCCCAGGAGATTGGCGCCCTCGCCGAGCGGCTCGGCGGCTCCGTCACGGCGCAGACGCTCACGGGCGAAGGCGGCGCAGTGTTCGCGGGTGACATCGGCATCAACGTGCCGACGGCGAAGCTCGACGACGCGATCGCTGAGCTGGGGAAGCTCGGCAACATCACCTCCGAGCAGCGCTCATCCGACGACATCACCGAGATGCACGTTGATCTGAAGGCGCGCGTAGCCGCGCTCGAGGCGTCGGTCGATCGGCTCACCCAGCTCATGGGACAGTCGGCGACAACGAGCGAGCTCATCGAAGCGGAGACTGCGCTCTCCGCGCGCCAGCAAGAACTCGATGGGCTGCGGGCGCAGCTCGAGTCGGTTGAGGGCCAGGTCACCGAAGCGAGCATCTGGGTGTCATTCGGCGAAGCGAGCGCGCTACCCGGCGGCGGCCCCCGTACGTTCTGGGATGCGCTGCAGGCGGGCTTCGCCTCGATCGGCACATTCTTCGTCGGGGCGTTCATCGCCCTCGGGTTCGCGCTCCCCTGGCTCGTGCTTGCGGCGCTCATTGCCCTCGCGATCATCATCCCAATCCGCAGACGACGACGCGCCCGAGCGACCCCGCCCGCTGAGAAACCACTGAGCGCGGATTCGACGGAATCAGTCGCAGAGCCCGACGCTCCCTAGTGAATCACGCGTAGCACACGCCCGTTCCTTACCTAATAAGCAGCGCGTGGGGCGCTAGTGCTCCGCACCCAGGTGTGAAAGACTAGCCTGAACCAGTCACCGACGAAGTCACTAAGGAGTGAGTCAACTATGGGCACCTTCGCCGTCATTAACCCGGCTACGGGCGAGAAGCTCGCAGAGTACCCGGACGCGACAGCTGCTGATATCGAAGCGGCGCTCGCTTCGACGCAGCAGACCTACCAGGAGTGGTCGCGCAAGACCACCGTCGCCGAGCGTGCGGCACTCGCCAAGCGCGCGGCAGAGCTCTTCGACGAGCGCAAGGAAGAACTCGGCGCGATCATCAACCGCGAGATGGGCAAGCCGCTCGATCAGTCGATCGGCGAGGCTGAGTTCTCGGGCGCGATCACCGCTGCGTTCGCCGACAACGCTGAGAAGTGGCTCGCCGACGAGCACCTTGAGGTTGAGGACGGTCTGAAGACCTTCTTCCGCTTCCAGGGCACCGGCGTGATCCTCGGCATCATGCCGTGGAACTACCCGTACTACCAGGTCGCGCGCTTCGCCGTGCCGAACCTGATCCTTGGCAACACCATCGTGCTGAAGCACGCAGCGCAGTGCCCCGAGTCCGCACTCGCGCTCGAGCAGCTCTTCCTCGACGCTGGCTTCCCGAAGGGCGCCTACGTCAACATCTTCGCGACGCACGACCAGATCAGCGACATCATCGCTGACGACCGCGTGCAGGGCGTCTCGCTCACCGGTTCGGAGCGCGCAGGCGCGATCGTCGCTGAGCAGGCGGGCCGCGCGCTGAAGAAGTGCGTGCTTGAGCTCGGCGGCTCGGACGTCTTCCTCGTGCTCGACTCGGCGAACCTCGACCACGCTGTCGAGCACGCTGTCGGCGGCCGCATGGAGAACACCGGCCAGGCATGCAACGGTTCGAAGCGCATCGTGGTCATGGACAAGTACTTCGACGAGTTCTCGGAGAAGTTCCAGGCCGCTATTGCTGGCCAGTCGTACGGCGACGGCGACTTCGGCCCGATGTCGTCTGACGCCGCGACCAAGACGCTCACCGCGCAGGTTCAGGGCGCGATCGACCAGGGCGCAGACGTTGTCGTGGGCAACAACACCCCCGAGGGTAACGTCTACACCCCGTCGATCATCACGAACATCACCCCGGCGATGGACGTGTACAGCCAGGAGCTCTTCGGCCCCGTCGCGCAGCTGTACAAGGTATCGAGCGACGAAGAGGCGATCCAGCTCGCCAACTCCTCGCCCTACGGCCTCGGCTCCGTCATCATCTGCGACGATCTCGATCGCGCCGAGCAGGTTGGTAACCAGCTCGACGTCGGCATGGTCTTCATCGGCGGCGCCGGCCTCGAGGGCGCTGACGTGCCCTTCGGCGGCGTGAAGAAGTCGGGCTACGGGCGTGAGCTCGGCAAGGTCGGCATGCTCGAGTTCGCGAACAAGAAGCTCTTCCGCTACGCGGGCTAAGCGCTTGCCAAAGCACTGAGGGGGTGCGGATCCGATCGGATCCGCACCCCCTCAGTGCTTTACGGTGGCTCGTGTGCTACCGTTCGAGCAGCCGCAGCTGCAGCATCGCTTCGAACCTGTCGTCGGCGTTCTCGAGATCGATACCGCTGATCTCGACGGCGCGACGCAGCCGGTACCTAAACGTATTCGGGTGCACGAACAGCATGTCCGCAGCCTTCGCGACGTCGCCGAAATGGTCGAACCAGGCCCGCAGGGTGTCGACGAGGTGCCCCTTCTGCTTCGCGTCGTGCTCCATGAGCCTCGACACCGGGCCCGTAAACTCGTCGCCGCGCACCACCATGAGGTCTCGCAGCTCGAGCATGAGCACTGAGGCGTGCACGTCGCTGAGTCTGGCGACGCGAGACCGCGCGAGCCCCTGGCGCTTCCGCGGCCTGGGCTCGGTCTCTGGCTGCTGGGCCACGGCCTGGCCAGCTGCGGGCTCCAGGAGCGCCCTGAGCACGCGCCTCGCCGACGACCGCGACCGCGCAATACCGCCGATGTCCTCGGCCGGCGGCCCGACAGCGATGACGGCAGACATGCGACTGCCGACCCTGTCGAGGAAGTCTTCCATCGTGCGCACCGCGTGGTCGCCGGTCGGGTCGTTCGGCTCAGGCAGGATCCCGTACGCCGTGTCGCCGAGCAGCGCGACCGCGGAGCCCGGGCGCATCGCCGACAGATGCACGGCGAGCGCGTCTGCAAAGCGCTCGCGGTCGGCCATCAGCGCCTGATCGCCGCCCTGCTCCGTGTCGGTGAGCACCGCCGCGACGACGCACACGGGTTGGCCCGAAAGGTTCAGGCGCGCGAGCGCCTCGCTCGCGCCGTGCCCGCCCTCAAGCGCCGTGCTCAAGAGCTCGGCGCGCAGCCGCCGCTGCACGTCTGCGCCCGCGCGCACGCGGAGCAGGTGCAGGGCGACGAGCTTCGCCGCGTCGCGCAGCGTGATCCGGCGCTCCTCGGTCAGCGGCCCGTCCATCGCCGCCCAGATTGAGCCGAGCACCTCGTCGCCCGCGCGCACGCCGATCGCGACGCGCTGCGTCGACATGTCGGCCTCGGCTTCAATGCGCGAGATAACGACGGGATCCTCGCTGCGATAGAGCTCGCGGAACACACCCTGCTGGGTGAGCTGGTGACGGTACCGCTCGGGCACGCGCCGACCGATGATTGTCTCGGCACGCGCCGGATCCGCTTCCTCCTGCCTGCCCGAGAACGCGAGCACGCGCGACGACCTATCCTCAATCGTCACGGGCGCGTCAAGCAGCGACGAGATCGCGTTCGCGACCGCGAAGAGGTCACCCGACGGGATGCCGCCGAGCGAGTCGACGTGAGTGTCCCCCACGTCGTCTTCCGCAAGCAGCGAGCGCAGCAGCGCGGCAAGCTGCGTCCACGTTGCGCCGCGCGCCAGCCCGAGCACGACGATGCCGTGCTCATCGGCCGCGCGCTGCACTTCCTCAGTGATCTCGACCGGCGAACGAACGACAACGGCCGCGGCCGAGTGGCTCGCGAGCCCCTCGAGCACCTCAGCCAGCGCCGCACTGCCATGGACGCCGACGCCGAGCACGACCGCGTGGCGCGGGTAGACCGGCTCATCGACGGGGTCATAGATCACGACACCGCCAACGTCTTGCTGGTCGTCGATGCGGCCGTGGGCGACCTCGAGCAGGGTAAGCCCGAGGTCGTCCAACACCCGGCCGAGGCTGAACCGGGTAAATCGTGGTTCTTGCCGGTCGCTCATGAAGGGAAGCATATCGCTAGCACCCGTCTTCCGGCGTGAGCGGCGCCCGCACGGCTAGACCGCGATCCACTCGACGCTGGTGGTGAACTCCTCGAGCAGCTCGGGGATCGGCGCGACGCCGAGACCGGGGCCAGTCGGCACGGTGAGGTGGCCGTTCTCCATGACCCAGGGCTCGGTGATGTCGGTCTTGTAGAAGCGGTTGCTCGACGACACGTCGCCGGGAAGCGTGAAGCCGGGAAGCGACGCGAGAGCGATGTTCGCCGCGCGGCCGATGCCCGACTCGAGCATGCCGCCGCACCACACCGGAACGCCAGCGGCCACGGCGATGTCGTGGATGCGTCGCGCCTCGAGGTAGCCCCCGACGCGGCCCGGCTTGATGTTGATGATGCTCGTCGCGCCGAGGCGGATCGCCGCCGACGCGGTCTGAGCCGAGGTCACCGACTCGTCGAGGCAGATCGGGGTCTTGAGCATCTTCGCAAGGTCGGCGTGACCGACGATGTCTTCCTCCTCAAGCGGCTGCTCGATGAGCAGCAGGTCGAAGTCGTCGAGCTTCGCGAGGTGCCGGGCGTCGCGCAGGGTGTACGCGGTGTTCGCGTCGACCTGCAGCTGGATCTCGTCGCCGAAGCGCTCGCGCACTGCGCGCACCGCCTCAATGTCCCAGCCCGGCTCGATCTTCAGCTTGATGCGCACGTAGCCCTCGTCGATGTAGCTGCCGACGGCGTCGAGCAGCTCAGGGATCGAGTCCATGATGCCGACCGAAACACCGCAGGGCACGACGTCACGCGCGGAGCCGAGCTCGCGGCCGAACGAGCGGCCCTCTGCGCGCAGCTCGGCGTCGAGCACAGCGGTCTCGAGCGCGGCCTTCGCCATCGGGTGTCCCTTAAACTTGTGCAGCGCTTGGCCGACCCCGTTCGCGTCGGTGACGTTCGCGATGGCCTCGATGAAGTAGCGCTTCATAATGTCGGCAGCGCCGTCAGTGTACTCGGGCGAGTACAGCGGGTCACCGAGGGTGACGCACTCGCCCCAGCCCTCGGCCTCGTCGGTGACGGCCTTGACGAGCAGGATGTCGCGCGCGGTCTGCGTGCTGAACGACGTGCGGAACGGCGATACGAGGGGCAGCCCAACGCGGCGCAGCTCAAAGCCTTCGATCTTCATCAGTCTTGTTCTCCTTCGGTTGATGCGTGTTGCAAGATGTAGCCGGTGCCGCGCTGGAATCCAACGATGCGGGCGCCGCTGTTCAGGTGGGAGGTGAGCTGCTCGCGGATCAGGCCGCGCCACTCCCGGGCGCCGTCGGGATCGCTGACGCGGAGCCCCTCGATGTCGTCAGGGATCGCGACCGCGAACCCCTCGGCCGGGGCGGCAGCCGAGCGGTCACCGCCTGCGAGCCGCGAGACGCTGTCGTCGAGCAGGTGCCAGCGCACGAGCAGTCTGTCACTCAGGTCGCCCGCGTTGATCGTGTCGGCCATGAGCCCGTAAAAATTCTCGAGATACTCGACCGGTACGGCGCCGAGCTTGTTGAAGTTGAAGTTCGCGTTGCGCGAGACGAGCGGATCGTACGTCCACTCAATCGCCTCGATGCCGCGGTCGAGCGCCCAGGCCCGCTGGTGCAGCTTTATGCCGTAGCCGACCGACTTCCCGACCAGCCCTGGCACCACACCCGTGATGTGGCTGTGCAGGGTCGAGCGCTCCGGGCTCGAGTGCAGCCCGAGCGCCGCGCCGACGAGCTCGCCGTCGAGGAATGCGCCCGCAATGTAGTTACCGGTCTTTCCGAGCACCCGCATGATCTCTTTGGGCACGACGGGGTTGTCGGCGGTGCGGCCCCAGATGAGGGCGAGCAGGTCAATCACCTGGGCTTCCTCTTCGCTGCCGCTCATCTCACGAACGGTCACGCCGGTGAGGGCGGCCGCGCGCTCGGCATCGGCGTGCGCCTGCTGCCGCATGTGTGGGGTGATGCGTTCTTCAGCCATCATGCACCGGCTTTCGGGTCGTTGAGGAGGCTCGCGACGAGCTCGGTCAGCAGCAGGGTTCTCGGTTCGATCTCGGCGATGAGCACGTGCTCACTCTCGGCGTGAGCGCCACCGCCAACGGCGCCGAGACCGTCGAGCGTTGGCACGCCGATGCCCGCGGTGAAGTTGCCGTCGCTCGCCCCGCCAACCGCGACGCCCTCGAGCGGGTCGAGCCCGAGGCGCGAGGCGATGGCCTGTGCGCGGTCAAACAGCTCCGCCGCTGAGGCGCTCTCAAACGGGGGTCGGTTCGGCCCACCGATGACCTCGAGCTGCGCGCCCCCCAGCACCGGGCGGAGAGCGAGCATCGCCTCGTGCACCCGATCCTGCTCGGCGAACGTGCGTGCGCGCACGTCGACCTTGAATGAGGCCCGCGCCGGCACCGTGTTGCTCGTCGTGCCCGACGTCGCGACCGTCGGCGTCACGGTCGTGCCGAGTTCTGGGTTCCCGAGGCCCGCGACAGCGATGAGCTGATGCGCGAGCTCGAGCGAGGCGTTCACGCCCTTCTCGGGTTCGAGGCCCGCGTGAGACGCGACACCGTAGACGACGAGCTCGTAGAGCGAGACGCCCTTTCGCTCAATCTTCAGCGCCCCGCCGTCGGCCGACGCCTCAAGCACGAGCGCGGCGTCCGCGCCCCTCGAGGTCTCCTCGATGAGGGCGCGAGAGCTCGGCGACCCGAGCTCCTCGTCGCCCGTGACGAGGATGGTCACGCCATCGCGGTCGTCGAGCGCTGCGACAGCGTGCAGCGCCATGGCGAGGCCGGTCTTCATATCGAAGCAGCCGGGGCCGGTGAGCACGCCCTCGGCGTTCGTGAAGGGCAGCCGTGCGAGGGTGCCGAGCGGCCACACCGTGTCGTGATGCGCGACGAGCAGCACCCGCGTCGTCTCGCCGAAGCTCCACTTCAGGTGGCTCACGCCGTCGATGAGGATCCGCTCGGGTGCGGTGCCGAGCAGCTCACCCCCGAGCTCGGCAACGAGCGCGGCAGACGCGGCGACCGCGTCGTGGTTGTCTGATGGGGACTCGCATTCGACGAGCGTGTGGATCGTCTCGACGATGTCATCGAGGCGCACCGGGTGCGGTGTCATATCGATGGACCTTTCTTCTGTTCCGTGCGGCTCGTGGTCGCCCGGGGCAAGCGTGTGGGGGTGGAGGTTTACCGGAGTTGGCCGCGAAGCCCGCGCCCGGGGTAGGCGTCGACGACGATGTCTTCGTCGCGCACGACGAACTCGCCGGCGACGAGCACGTGCTCGATGCCGATCGAGGGCCGCGTGCTCGCGAGGTAGGTCGCCTGATCGGTGACGCGCTCGGCATCGATCACGACCAGGTCGGCGTCGGCCCCGATGGCGAGGTGGCCCTTCTGCGCGAACGCGGGGGTCGTCGAGTCCATGACGCGCGCGGGCAGGTAGCTGCAGCGCCTGAACGCCTCAAGCCAGCTCCACGCCCGCTGCTCGCGCACCATCATGCGCAGCGACCGCGCGAACGTACCGGAGGTGCGCGGGTGCGTGGTGCCGCCCTCGGGCAGCGGCCACTCGCGCGTATCGACGCTGCCGTCTGGCCAGTTGACCTGCATCGCGTCTGAGGCCACGATGCCGTCGGGGAACGCGAGTGCGCGCTCGAGCAGCGCCCTGTCGGCCGGATCTTCATCGTCGAGGAACTCGACGATGCACGCGGCGCCGGGGTCAATCTTGCGCATGTGGCGCAGGTGGTCTGCGTCGCGGATGCGCTCCCCCGTCGCAACGATCACGATGTTCGCCGGGGTGATCCCCCACACACTGAGGCGCTCGGGGGCGAGGAATGCCGCGCCGATGCCCGTGCTCCCGGCCCCGTATGGGTACGTCTCGACGGTCATCGCGGCCCCGCCAGTCTTCGCCCGCTCGATCACGCCAAGCGTGCGGTCGATGTGCCTGCGCGAGGTACTGTTCACGTGGCAGTGGTGCACCTGGCCGCCGAACTCCATGGCGGCCCGAGCGGCCTCCTCGGTGCCGTCCATGGGCGTCGTCGGGTCGGCCTCGGTGATCTCGCGGACGTGAGTGAACGTCGGCACGCCTACGCGCGCAGCGAGCTCGTTCACGGCGAGGTACTCTGCCGGGTCGGTGCGCGGGGCGTAGCCCTGCAGGATCCCGATCCCGAGCGCCCCGTCCGCGAGCTCACTCTCCAGGCGGCCGAGCCACGCCCGCAGTTGCGCGGGCGTCGAGTCGGCCTGCCACGCCGGGTCGCCGAGGATCGAGAGGCCCTCGGCGAAATCGGCGTTCGCAGAACGGCCGGAAAGCACCTCCGCGCGGGCCATGCCCCAGGAAGCGGAGAACCCGAAGTTGATGGGGCGCCCCTCCCGCATCGCCTTCTCGTAGGCGAGTTCGACGGGCAGCAGCCCCGCCTCAAGTTCGAGCGCCGTTGTCACGCCGTCGCGGGCTTGGAGCCGCTGACCCGCGATCGAGTTCACGTGGCTGTGCAGGTCGACGAAGCCGGGGCCGACGATCTTGCCTGCCACGTCGAGCTCATCGGCGCCCTCGACCTGAAGTTCGAGGCCGATTGCGGCGATCTTGCCGTTCTCGATGAGCACGTCGGCGACGCGGTCGGTTCCGGTTCCCGGATCGACCACGCGCCCGCCGCGCAACAGCACGCGGTTCATCAGGCCGCCACTTCGACGGCGTCGCGCTTGCGGAGGCAGCGAATGTCAGCGTACAGGCACGGCTGGCCATCAACGGTCGTGAACGTGAGTTGCGACCAGGTGGAGAGCGCGTCGGGGCGCGAGACGAACCGGTTCGGCTTCGCGGTCGGCAGGACATCGAAGACCGTTGAGGTGACCGAGCTCGGGTCGAGTCCCTGCGTGAGCTTCGCCTTCACCTGGCCCTCTTCAGTCTTGTATACCTCGACCGAGGTGATGAAGTCGCCGTAGGTGCCAAGCCATTCGTCCTTGACGACAGCCTCAGTCGCGGGCCCCGAGGGGCCTGTGCCTGCGCCCGTCGTCACCCCGACAAACTCGCGCGCGAAGGCGTCGACAATGTCGGCGCCTGCTCGGTTCGCGATGCCGCCGTTGCAGAACACGACGATGACAACGCCGTCGTCTGGGAGCACCTGAAACCAGGCCTTGTTGCCGACCGTCGTGCCGCCGTGCCAGAAGAGCCGGTGGCCCTCCCACTCATCAAGGATCCAGCCGAGGCCCCACTGGGGCGACAGCGCGTCGGCGTCGCCCAGGTCTGCCTGGACCTGCGCCATGAGTTCAACCGACTCCGGGCTCAGCACGTTCGTGCCGGCCACCCCGAGACCGCCGCGCAAGAACGAGCGGCCGAAATCGAGCAGGTCGTCGACGCTGCTGTTGATGATGCCGGCGGGGCCAACGGAGCGCGGGAGGGCGGTCGTCGGTGCGGGGACCCAATCATTCGCGCCAGTGTCGCGGGTGTGACCGTGCTGGTATCGGTGGCTCATGATCTGCTCGGGCAGCGTCAAGAACTGGTGGAGGTCGAGGCGCTGGCTGATGCGCGCCTGCACCGACGCGTCCCAGGTGCGGCCATCGATGAGCTCGATGATGCGGCCGAGCACGACCCAGCCCGAATTGCAGTACGACCAGCCGTTCCCGGGGGTGAAGAGCGGCTCGGCGTCCTTCAGCAGGGCAACGTACTTCTCGATGCAGTCATCGCCGCGGCCGGTGTCGGTGAAGACGTCGCCGTTGATGCCAGACGTGTGCGAGAGCAGGTGGCGGATAGTGATCTTCGTGCCGTCGTCCTGCGTCGAGAGCGGGGTGTCCGGGAGCAGCTCTGAGACGAGCGTCTCAAGCTCGAGCTTGCCTTCCTCGCGCAGCTGCATGATCATCGTCGCGGTGATGATCTTCGTGACGGAGCCGATCTGGCAGAGCGTATCGCGGGTCGTCTCGACGCCGGTGCGGTTGTTCGCCAGGCCGGTACTCGCGACGAAGCGCTGCTCGACCCCGGTCTCACCGTCGATGCGCAGCACGCCCGCGACGATGCCGGGAACGTGGTGCCTCCTCGCGGTCTCACCGAGAAACTGCTCCCAACGCGCGGTGTCGAAAGCAAGTGGGCTCAGAGTGTTCGTCATCATTGACTCCTAGTTCTGGTGTGGTGTGCAGTTCTGTTCTGTGCTGGTGCTACTTGACGAGGATCATCGCGGTGTAGAACTCGTCGATGCCCGACGCCTCAACACCCTGCGAGAAGCTCTTGCCCGAGGTCATCGCAAACGGAACGTAGTCGGCCGACTGGTACATCTCGGCCTCCGCGGTTTCCCAGGCGGCGCAGGCCTCCGCGCCGGTGTGCTGGTTCGCCTCGGCGACGAGCTCATCGAACTTCGGGTTGTTGAGCGCAGCGAAGTTGTTGCCCTTCGGCGGGGTCTCACCCGTGAAATACACCATCAGAGCGCTCGGCACGGGGAAGTTTGCGGAGAGCATGATGGTGTCGATCACCGAGGCCGCGCCGGGCTTGCTGATCTCTTCGATGAACGCGCCGTAATCAGCGCCGTGGTGGTTCACGCCGACACCGATCGCGCCCCACTGGTCGGCCATCATCTCGGCGGTCGCCGCGGTCTCAGCGCCCTTCGACTGCCACGCGAACTCGAGCACGAGCGGCTGCCCATCCTTCGTGCGCTTGCCGTCGGCGCCCTTCTTCCAGCCGGCTTTGTCGAGCATCTTTTCGGCTGCGGCGACGTCTGTTTTCGGAAGGTTCGGGCCCGCCGCGTCGTACTGGCAGACCTGCGGGTTCGCGACGGCGAGGCGCTGGGCGCGCTCGCCCTTGCCAGCGGAGCTCACCTGCATGAGCTCGTCGAGGTTCAGCGCCTTCGTCAGCGCGATGCGCACGTCGCGGTCGGCGGTGGGCTTGCCCTCGGCCTGGCTGTAGAGGATGCCGCCGCTCAGCAGCTTGCCGGTCGCGTAGACGTCAACCTGGCCCTCGAGGCGGTCAGCGTCGGGGCCCGAGACGGTCGCGAGGTTCAGTTCCTTCGACAGGAGCAGGTTGGCGCGGGTGCTCTCGTTCTCAACGATGCTGATGACCACGGTCTTCGGCACACCGGGCGTCGCGCCAGTCGGTGCCCCCTTGGGGCCCCACGTGTAGTCGTCGCGGCGCTCGAGCGTGTAGTGGTCGCCCGTGACGGCGTCGGTCATCTTGTAGAGGCCGGTGCCGTTCGTGGACGTCGCGATGGTCTTCGGGTCGTCGAGCGCGGCCTGGCAGTAGATCGGCATCGTGCCGATCGCAGTGATGCGGAAGGGGTCGGGCTCGGTCGTCGTGATCGTGACGCTCTTGTCGTCGTTCTCGATCTTTGCGTCAGAGGGCACAACCAGGTTGATTGCGGTCGAGTTGTTCGCCGGGTCGGCGATCCACCGGAAGTTGTTCGCGATCGTCTCGGCGGTGAGCTTCGTGCCGTCCGAGCACACAGCGTCGTCGCGGACCTCGAAGTGCAGCGACGTCGGCGTCTCTTCCCACTCCGTCGCGAGCCAGCCCTGGGCGGTGCCCTCGGTGTCGAAGTACACGAGCGACTCGTAGGCCCACGGGGTGACCGAGCCGAGCACCGCGCTCGGGTTGAGCGAGGTGAAGAGCATGCCCGGGTCACGGGTGAGCCCGAAGTTCAGCGTGCCGTCGATGACGGGTTCGCCGCCGCCCGCGCTGCCAGTGCCGGTGCCAGCGCCGCCGCCGGTGCAGCCGGAGAGCGCGAGCGCCCCAACGGCCGCGAGGCCAAGCATCTTGTACGCCTTCATAGTGTGTTCCTTCGTGTTGAGGCTCAGGATTCCATCATCTCGGGAGTGCGCACCCGAGCACTTCGGTGTGGGTTACAAATTTGCACACCCAAGCTGTTCCCCTGAACAGTTCGTGTGGTGTGACCCGCGATTCGGGCCTGGGCGGGCATGCGCGCCCGGAGAGGTGTAGCAATGGGGCGCCACCGGACTCCGCCCGGCGACGCCCCATCGCTCGCTCAGTTACTTGACGAGAATCGTGCTCGGCGCGAACTTCTCGATGCCGTACTCGCTAATGCCCTGCGCGAAGGTGGGGTGCGACATCATCGCGAACGGCACATAGTCGGCCGACGCGTACATTTCGCCCTCGGCTGCTTCCCAGGCCTTGCACCCCTCGGCGCCGGTGCTGTTGTTCGCCTTCTTCACGAGCTCATCGAACTTCGGGTTCTTGAGCGCGGCGAAGTTGTTGCCCTTCGGCGGGGTCTCACCCGTGAAATACACCATCAGGGCGCTCGGAACCGGGTAGTTCGCGTTAAGCCACATCACGTCGATCTTCGAGGCGGCACCGGGGGTGCTGATCTTCTCGATGAACGCGCCGTACTCGGAGCCATCGTGGTTCACGCCCACGCCGATCTCTGCCCACTGGTCAGCCATCATCTCGGCGGTTGACGCAATCTCGGCGCCCTTCGACTGCCACGCAAACTCGAGCACGAGCGGCTGCCCATCCTTCGAGCGCTTCCCGTCGGCGCCCTTCACCCAACCGGCCTCATCGAGCAGCTTCTCAGCGCCCGCGACGTCGGTCTTCGGCAGGTTCGGGCCGACGGCGTCGTACTGGCAGACCTGCGGGTCAACTGTTGCAAGGCGCTGAGCGCGCTCACCCTTGCCCGCCGTGCTCACCTGCATAAGCTCGTCAAGGTCGAGCGCCTTCGTGAGCGCGATGCGCACGTTCTTGTCTGCGGTCGGACGCCCCTCGGCCTGGCTGTACAGGAAGCCGCCAGTGAGCAGCATGCCCGAGTTGAGCACGTCAACCTTGCCCTCGAGCCGGTCGCCGTCGGGGCCGGTGATCGTGCCGACGTTGAGCTCGCCCGAGAGCAGCAGGTTCGCGCGCGTGCTCTCATTCTCGATGATCTTCAGCACGACGGTCTTCGGTACACCGGGGGTCGTGCCGATGGCGGCGCCCTCGGGGGCCCAGCTGTAGTCGTCGCGGCGCTCAAGCGTGAGGTGATCGCCCGTGACGACCTCGGTGACGTTGAACATGCCGGTGCCGTTGCTCGCGGTCGAAACCGACTGCGGGTCGTCGAGCGCGGCCTGGCAGTAGATCGCCTGCGAGCCGATAGCGGTGATCATGAACGGGTCGGGTTCGACCGTCGTGATAGTGACGCTCTTGTCGTCGTTCTCGATCTTCGCGGTCGAGGGCACGACGAGGTTGATCGCGGTCGAGTTGTTCGCCGGGTCGGCGATCCAGCGGAAGTTGTTCGCGATGGTCTCCGCCGTGAGCTTCGTGCCGTCGGCGCAGACCGCGTCATCGCGCACTTCGAAGTGCAGGGACGTCGGCGTCTGCTCCCAGTCTGTCGCGAGCCACCCCTGCGGCTGGCCGTCCGCGTCGAAGTAGATGAGCGACTCGTATGCCCACTGGCTCACCGAGCCGAGCGTGCCGCTCGCGTTCAGCGGGCTGAAGAGCATCCCGGGGTCACGCGCAATCGCGTAGTTCAGCGTGCCGTCGATGACGGGCTCTCCACCGCTCTCGGGGCCGGTGCCGGTTCCGCCACCGCCGCCGCCCGTGCACGCTGACAGCGCCAGCGCCCCCACGGCCGCGAGGCCAACAATTGTGTACGCCTTCATAGTGTGTTCCTTCGTGTTGATGCCCAGGGCAACCCCTTCGGGCGAGCGTGCGCGACACTTCGGTGTGCTGCGCACATGTGCTCGCCCGGGTCACCACCCTGAGCTGGATGGGTGAGTCGGAATGGATGAATCGGTCGTTACAGCGTGGGTACCGCGGCGATGAGCTCGCGGGTGTAGTCGTGCTGCGGCTCGTGCATGACGTCGAGCGTCTCCCCCACCTCAACGAGGCTGCCCTGGCGCATCACCGCAACGCGGTCGCACACGAGCCGGACGACGGCGAGGTTGTGGCTGATGAACAGCATCGAGAAGCCGAGGTCGCGCTGCAGCTGCTTAAGCAGGTTGAGCACCGAGCCCTGCACGGAGACGTCGAGCGCCGAGGTAATCTCGTCGGCGAGGATCACGGCGGGCTTCGCCGCGATCGCTCGCGCCACAGCGACGCGCTGCCTCTGGCCGCCGGAGAGCTGCGTGGGCATCCGCTGCGCGGTGTCAGCTGGGAGAGCCACGGCTCGCAGCAGGTTCGAGATTTCGTCTTTGCGAGCGCGTACCGCGGGGATCGCCGAGCCGTCACGCTTGTGCGCCGCGACGAGGGCCTCATCGAGCGACTGCCCAATCGTGCGTCGGGGGTTGAAGCACGACTGCGGGTCTTGGAAGATCATCTGCACCCGCCGCCGCTCCCGCAGCATCTTGCCGCGTGCGTGCGAGATCTCGCTCCCCTCAAGCACGACCCGACCGTCAGACGGTTCGGCGAGGCCGACCGCGGCGCGGGCGAGGGTCGACTTGCCCGAGCCAGACTCACCGACGAGGCCGAGCACCTCGCCCGCTCGCAGCTCGAGGCTCACGTCGTTCACCGCTTTGAACGAGGAAATGCCGTGGCCGTAGGTGATGCTCACCGAGTCGAATACGAGTTGGTTGCTCACTTCAGGGCTCCTTCAAAGTCGATCAGGCGCACCGCGCCGGTTGGCGGCATGACGGCCTCGATGACACCGATGGGCGAGGTGCCCGAGAAGTCAGCGTCGTCGGGGATCGACGCCATCGCCTCGCCTCGCGGACTCTCCATCGTCGGAACGGTTGCCATGAGCGCCTGCGTGTAGGGGTGAGCGGCGTTGCCGTTCCGCAGCTCCTCGGAACTGATGTCTTCCACGATCCGACCCCGGTACATCACGAGCACGCGCGTGCAGAGCGAGGTCACCACGGCGATGTCGTGCGAGACGAACATGATCGCCGTACCGTCCTCCTCATTGATCTGCTTGAGCAGCTTGAGGATGCCTGCTTGCACGGTGACGTCGAGCGCGGTGGTCGGCTCGTCGGCGAGAATCAGCGACGGCTTGCCCATAAGCCCCGCGGCAATCATCGCGCGCTGGCGCATGCCGCCCGAGTACTCGTGCGGGTACTGCGAGTAGCGGCGCTCGGCGTCGGGAATCTTCACGGCGTTCAACCGCTCGATCGCCGCGTCCTTCGCCTCGGCCTTGCTCATGTCGAGGTGCAGCAGCCCGCTCTCAGCGACCTGGGTACCGACGTGAAGCGCCGGGTTCAGCGACGACATCGGGTCTTGGAACACCATCGCGAGCTTGGTGCCGAAGTGGTGGTCGAGCGACCTGGGGTGCCCCTCTTCGCTGAGCACGAGGTCTTCCCCGTCGAAACTCGCCGAGCGCGACGTAACGTGCAGCGGTGCTTCGAGCAGCCCGGCGATCGACATGAGCGTGAGGCTCTTCCCCGATCCCGATTCGCCGACGACACCGACGATCTCGCCGCGACCGACGTCGAACGAGACGCCATCGACGAGCGGGCGAAGCGACGTTCCGCCCTGCGGCGCGAACACCTTCAGGCCACGAACAGAGAGCACCGTGTCGCTCGACGCGTCGGTCGCAATGTTCTCGCCCCGGCGCTTCACCTCGGCAGCGTTCTCAGCGCGAGACAGCTTGAGCTTCTTGAGCAGGCGCGACGAGAGGTTGCGCTGCACACCGGTGCGGAGCGTGCGATTGAGCACCTCGCCCAGGAGCACGAAGGTCATGCCTGCGAGGATGATCGCCATGCCGGGCACGAGCGCCAGGGTCGGGGTGACGAAGATGCGGCTGATGCCCTCGTTGAGCATGCGGCCCCAGTCGTACTGCGGCACTTGAACGCCGAGACCGAGGAACGAGAGGCCAGCGAACGCGAGCAGGGTGCCGCCCGCGGTGAGCGTGGCGTTCACGAGCAGCGGGTCGCGGATGTTCGGCAGCACGTGCCTGAACACGATCTGGCGCTTCGGCACGCCGAGCACGAGCGCGGCGGAGACGTAGTCGCGCCCCCACACCGACGCGGCGAGGTTGTGCACGAGGCGCCCGTAGTTCGGCATCATCGCGATCGCAATCGCGAAGCTCGCCGCCATCGCGCTCTGTCCAAGGATCACGGAGAAGGCGATCGCGAGCAGCAGGCCCGGGAACGCAACACCGATGTTGATACCTGCGACGAGCCACCGGCCTGCGCGACCGCCGAGTACGAGCGGCATGAGGCCGAGCACGACGCCGCAGACGATACCGATGATGGTGGCGGTGAGCGCCATCACGATCGACAGGCGCGTCGCAACGAGCGTGCGCAGCAGAATGTCGCGGCCGCTGCCGTCGGTGCCGAACACGTGCTCGGCGCTCGGCGGCTGCGAGATCTGGCTCGCGTTCGTGACCGCGGCCTGCTCGCCCCAGATGATGGGGGCGAAGATCGCGAGGAACAGGAGGGCGCCGAGGGTCACCATTGAGGCGATGCCGAGCGGCGTGCGCAGTACTGCGAGCAAGCGCTGTGTCATTGTCATGATTTATCCAATGCGGTACGGGGATCCAGCAGGATCAGCAGGACGTCGATAACGAGGTTGATGAGCAGCACCACTGCCCCGTAGAAGATGATGATCGCCTGAACGAGCGGGTAGTCCTTGCCCTGGATCGACTGGACGATGACGCCGCCGAGGCCGGGCCACGCGAAAATACCCTCGACGATGACGGTTCCCGCGATCATGCCGCCGAGCGCCATGCCCGAGATCGTCAGCGTCGACGTGAGCAGGTTCGGAAGCACGTGCTTGCGGTACAGGCGCACCGGCGACATGCGCCGCGCTCGGGCGGTGCGAACGTAGTCCTGCTGCAGCACGGTGAGCGTCTCGGCCCGCACGATGCGGGTGAGGCCCGCGGCCGGCCCGAAGGCCAGCGCCGTGACCGGCAGGATATACGACGTGAAATCCTCCCTTCCCGCGACCGGCAGCAGGTCGAGCGTCACCGCGAAGAAGTAGACGAGCAGGATCCCGGCGAGGAACTCGGGGATGAGCGCGAGCACCGCGGTCACCGAGTTGAAGCCGGCGTCGACGCCGGGGCGACGTTCGCCGTGCGTGAGCGCACCAAATGTCAGGCCGAGGCAAACCGCGACGAAGAGCGCGATCGCGACGGCCGACCACGCGATCTCAAGCGTCGCAGGAGCGCGCTGCATGATGACGTCGATCACCGGCATGCGCGAGCTGATCGACTCACCGAGGTCGCCCGTGAAGAGCCCCTTCCAGAACGAGAAGTACTGGACGATGACCGGCCGGTCGAGGCCGAGCTCGACGCGACGCGCTTCGACGGCTTCGGGCGAGGCGTTCTCGCCGGCCGACACGCGCGCGGGGTCGCCGGGGATGAGCTGCATCAGCAAGAACGTGACCGTGATGAGCACGAACATCGAGACAACGAAGTAGCCGCCGCGGCGGAGCAGGTACGCTGCCCAGGGCTTGCGGGCCAAGAACGACTCCCGCTTCTGCGGTTTGGGTGTCTCAGTGTCCGTTATTGGACTCGCAGAAATTGCTGGCATGCGCTCTCCTCGCCGTTGGGTCGTAGCTGCTCTGTTCAGTATTGCGGAGAAGGGAATCGTGTCGCATTGTCGGACGCGCCAAGCAACGAACCCAAAAACTGTTCTGCCTACCAACATCGGCTTCTGGATACCTCATAGGCTTCGAGATTGGAGGCCTTACGCTTCGCGACGGTGCGACGCCGCCGCTTCACATCCCCTGGAAAGGTAAGTAATGCGCGTATACATTTCGATCGATATGGAGGGTGTCGCCGGCATCGCCACGATGGACCAGGTTGTCCGAGGCGGCCACGGCTACCCGCGCGCACAGCAGCTCATGACCGGCGAGGCGAACGCGGCCATCGAGGGAGCATTCGCGGGCGGCGCGACCGAGGTGACCATCAACGACAGCCACGGCACGATGGACAACCTCATTCACGAGGACCTCGACCAGCGCGCCCGCGTCGTGTTCGGCAGCCCCAAGCTTGACTGTATGGCCGAGGGCATCGACAAAGACCACGACGTCGCGCTCTTCATCGGCTACCACGCGGCCGCAGGAGGGCCCGGGGTCATGGCGCACACCTACTCATCGCTCTTCGCCGAGGTGCGCGTCAACGGCACCTCGGTCTCCGAGGCCGACGTAAACGCGCTGCAGGCGGCCGCGGTCGGCGTACCCGTCGCGCTCCTCACCGGCGACGACGTGATCTGCGCCGACATCGCGGCCTCCCTCCCCGGCATTGCGACGGTGACCGTGAAAGACTCGCACGGCTACAACGCGGCTGACTCCGTCTCCCCCACCGAGTCGCGCCGCCTCATCCACGACGCGGCGAAGCGCGCCGTGGAGAACGCCTCGTCACTCACCGTCGCCCCCACCCCCGAGATCATCGAGGTGGAGATCGATATGCCGAACATCCCCTCCGCGGAACTCGCGCAGATGATCCCGACGGCAGAGCGCACCGCGATCCGCACGATCAAGCTCACCGCGCGCTCGCCGCGCGAGGCCGTGAACTTCATCACCGCGTGCTACCAGTTCGCCGCCGCGTCGCTGCGCGGCATGCTGCCGCTCATCAACCGCTAACCAGCACACGCGCAAGAGCCCGGGCCCTTAGCGGGGCCCGGGCTCTTGTGTTCTCGCCAGGCGGCTGAGAACTCGAGCTAGCCGAGTGCGTCGGAGAGCAGGCGCGCGATGTCACCGATCGCGCGGTCTGCCGCAGGGTTGCGCGACTGCAGCGTCTTGCCGCGCAGGAAGACGGCGATCGCGTGGCGCTTGCCACCCGGGAACTCGACCACACCGATCTCGTTGCGCACCATGCCGATCGTGCCGGTCTTGCCGCTGATCTTCACGTCGTCACGCGGGAAGCCGGCGCTCAGGCGGTGCGGCCACACCTGCATACCGAGGATGCGGCGCGCCTCGGCGCACGCCTCGGGCGTCGCCGCGGCGTCCGTCCAGATCTGCTGCAGAAGCGACGTCGCCTCGCGCGGCGTCGTGCGGTTGGTCTTTTCAGGGGTCGCGGCGGTGAAGGTCGCGGCGGTGTCGTAGTCCACGCTCGCCATGCCGTCGATGGTGCCGATGCCGGCCGCCGCGAGATCCTTCGCGATGTCGTCGAAAATCACCGAGCAGTCACCGGTGAGCTGCGTGCCTGGCAGCCCGAGCTCACGCATCGTCGAGTTGACGCGATCCACAGTGACAAGCCCGGTGACGATGTCGGTCGCCGCGTTGTCGCTCACCGTGATCATCGAGGTCGCGATGTCGCGCAGCGACCAGTCGGCGACGTCCGAGAACACGCTCAGGCCCGTGGGGCCCATGGTTGCCTCCGACGGCGATACCTCGATGCGCTGCGCGGGGTCAAGCTCTCCCGCGGCCACCTGGCGCACGTACTCGACGAGCACGGGAACTTTGAAGACCGAGGCCGTCACGGTGGGGTCGTCAGAGCGGAAGCCGACCTCTCGACCTGTGTCAATGTCACGGGCGTGCGCGAACGCGAACACCCCCGCGTCTTCGGCGACCTTGGCGATCTGGGCGGTGAGGGTATCTTCATCGATAAGTTTCGTGCTCATACTGAGCAGACTAGTGGCAGCTGCGACGCGCGACGTTGTGAGCACAGACGAGAGCACCCACCCCGGTTCGTCCCACAGAACAACGCACCCGTCCGGCTTGTGGCCAGGCGGGTGCGTTGCGGAATCCCGTGTGAGAGCGCTACTTTCCGAGCAGCTCGTTCACGAGGTTGTCTGCGGCGACCACTGTGGTGATGCCGCGAGCTTCGGCCTCGTCGAAGACGCGCGAGAGCGTGTCGCCGATCGCGTCGATGCGCGCGATGCGCTCGTCGATCGTGTCGCCCTCGGCACCGAGGTAGAGCACGCCGCCGGCGTTGACGAGGTAGTCGGGGGCGTAGAGTATCCCGCGCGAGGCGAGCTGTTCCGCGCCGGTCGCCTGCGCGAGCTGGTTGTTGGCAGGGCCGACGACCGCGGCGACCTCGAGCTCGTCGATCACCTGCGGCGAGAGCATGCCGCCGACGCCCGCGGGCATGAAGACGTCCGCGGGAACGCGGTGAGCTTCGGCGGGCGCGACCCAGTCGGCGCCGAGCTCACGAGCGAGCTCCTGCTTCGCGTCGTTGATGTCCGACAGGGTGAGCACGGCGCCCTCGGCGGCGAGGCGCTCGGCGAGCGCGGATCCTACGTGGCCAAGACCCACGATCGTGATCTTGCGCCCCTTGGGGTCGGTGCTGCCGTGTGTGCGGCGGAGCGTCTCGCGGAGCGCGGAGTAGACGCCGCGCGCCGTGTAGGCACCCGGGTCACCGAGGCCACCCTGGTCGGCTGGCAGGCCGACGGCGTGCTCGGTGAGCTCGGAGACGACGGCCATGTCGGCCGCGGTCGTGCCGACGTCTTCGGCGGTGAGGTATGCGCCGCCGAGCGCCTCGACGGCGTCGCCGAGGTCGAGGAACGCGTTCCGTCGCAGTTCGCCCGTAAGCTGCTGGCCCGGCTCAAGCACGATAACTGACTTGCCTCCGCCGAGCTGGAGGCCAGCGAGCGCGTTCTTCGAGGTCATGCCCCGCGACAGGCGCAGCGCGTCGGCGAGCGCCTCGCCCCAGCCGCTGTAGCTCCACACGCGGCACCCGCCGAGCGCGGGGCCGAGCTTGGTGCTGTGCACGGCGACGATAATCGTGAGCCCCGAACGGGCCCCCGTCGAAATGTTGACCTTCTCGTGGTCGAGGAACGGAAACGAACCGGCGACGTTCTCATCGGCGAGAGCGGGCTGGGCCAGGGTAGAAGCACTAGTCATGCAGAGAATTCAATCGAGCACTAGCGAATCCGACAAGTGGCGCCCGAGTTATTGATCGTTTTGATCGATGCATTCACATCCGGGTGGGACTACCTTGAACAGTATGCATGTCCTTGACGCCACCGACCGCCGGATCCTCACGGTCCTCGACGCCGAGCCGCGGGCCACCGTGCAGGCCATCGCGTACCGGCTCGGGCTCGCGCGCGGCACGGTGCACACCCGGCTCGACAAGCTGCAGACCTCGGGCGCCCTCAGAGCAAACTCGCTACGCCTCGACCCGCCGGCCCTCGGCTGGCCGTTGCGCGCCCGCATCACGGCCGAGGCAAATCAGGAAGAGCTCGAGGGCATGATTGCCGACCTCGAGCTCATCCCTGAGATCACCGAGTGCTTCGCCGTCTCTGGCCCGAGCGACCTCGCGATCGAGATCGTCGCCCGCGACGCCGACGACGTCTACCGCGTCACGCAAGAGATCATGAAGTGCCGCGGCGTCATCCGCACGTCGACCGCCATCATGCTCCGCGGGCTGATCGCTAGGCGCCAGCACCAGCTGCTGTAGCGGCGCGGGACGTGGCGCCTTCGTCAGTTGCGGTCGAGGAAAGCCCCCGCCAGGAACTCGCCAAGCGCCTCCGGTGCGTCGAGCGGGAGCACCGCGGCGACATACTGGTCGGGCCTCACAACGACGACCGCGCCGTCGCGACTGACGTCGCGCAGCTCGAAGATGTCTTCGTCAGCGTTCGCCGCGTAGATCTTCTCGTAGTCGGTCATGCCAAGCGGGCCCGATGCAGGCAGGAAGAGCTTCGACTGCTGCTCGAGGCGAACTTCGCGGTGCGGCTGCTGCAGCACGGCCTTCACGTCGAAGATCGAGTCGAGGTCTGCGCCCGCGGGAGTGAACCGCTTGATCGGTGACGCCTCGTTCCCAAGCATCCAGTCGGCCCAGCGCCCGAGCCGCTCGCCCGACCGGTCGGCGAACGCGTACACGCGGTAGCGCCCGTCAGCACGGTGGTGGTGGCCGAGGTGCACGGGCACGGCATCCGCAACGCGAGTCGTCATGACTGACTTGAACCGCTTGCCGATCGGGAAGCCCGCGGCGAGCGCCTGGTACTCGAGGCCACTCGTGAGCATCGAGTCGGTGTACTCCGTCATGAAGCCCGCGGGGAACTCGGCGGTCTGCACATAGAACTCCTCAAGCTGCGAGGGCGAGTCGAACTCCTCGGGCTTCTTTGCCATGAGCGTCGACCACTCGCGGTCAAAGTCGATGAGGTTCTTTGCGGTCACGCGGCGCTCCTCCGAGTAGGTCCCGAGCAGCGACTCGGGGCTGCGCCCGTCAAGAACATAGCCGAGCTTCCAACCCAGGTTCCAGCCGTCCTGCATCGAGACGTTCATGCCCTGGCCCGCCTTCGCGCTGTGCGTATGGCAGGCGTCGCCCATCAGGAACACGCGGCCTTTGCCGTCGGGCGACGTCTCGGCGTCGTCGAAGCGGTCGGTGAGCCGGTGGCCCACCTCGTACACGCTGTGCCACGGAACGTCGCGAACGTCGATCGTGTAGGGGCTGAGGATCGCGTTCGCTTTGGCGATCACGTCCTCGAGCGGCGTGTCCCGGACCCGGCGGTCGTCACCCTCGGCGACCTCGCCGAGATCGACGTAGATCCGGCACAGGTGGTTCCCCTCGCGCGGAATATGCAAGATGCTTCCGGCCTCGGAGTGGATGATGCACTTCTTGCGAATGTCAGGGAAGTCGGTCACGGCGAGCACGTCCATGACGCCCCAGGCATGCATCGACGTCGACCCCGAAAGCGACCCGCCGATCGACCGGCGCACGCGGGAGCTGGCCCCGTCTGCACCGATCACGTACTTCGCCCGCACGACGCGCGTCTTGCCGCGCGCGGCGTCAGACGAGGCATCGGCGTTAATACCTGCGCCACTCTGGCCGGTGACCTCGCGAAGCGTGACCGCGACGGGGTACTCCCCCGAGCCAACTTCGAGCCCTTCGAACTCGTAGCCGTAATCGACGTCACCGCGTGCGGGCGCCCTGCGCGCATACTCGGCGAAATAGTCGATCACGCGGGCCTGATTCACGATGAGGTGCGGGAACTCGCTGATGCCCGCCGGGTCATCGTCGGTGACCGAGCTGCGTACGATGTGCGCGGGGTTCTCGGGGTCGGGCGTCCAGAAGTTCGTCTCGGTGATCTGGTAGGCCTCGTCAATGATCTGGCGGGCGAACCCAAAGGCCTGGAACGTCTCAACGCTGCGAGCCTGGATCCCGTCGGCCTGGCCGAGCACAAGGCGCGAGTCGCGGCGCTCGACGACACGGGTGACGACGTTCGGGAACTGGGCGAGCTGCGCGGCCGCGACGATTCCGGCGGGGCCCGAGCCGACGATCAAGACGTCAACTTCGTCGGGCAGCTCGTCGGGGCGGTTCAGCCCCACGCCGTCGGCTGGCAGCACGCGAGGATCCGTGGAAACATAGCCATGATGGTGGAACTGCATGCGTGAACCTCACTTCATTGTGCCCGAGAGCCGTGTGTTCGATAGTTGAACACTAAATTCGAATACTGCACACCAGTGTATGGGTGCGGGGCACATCGCACAACACCGACCGACAACAACCGAGGAGAGCCATTGGCCACGACACAGCCCGCCGGCTCGCAGACGCTCGCACGCGGCCTGCGAGCGCTCGAGATCCTCGCCGAGGCGCGCTCCCCGATCTCCATCGCACGGCTCTCCGAAGAGCTCGGCGTACACCGCTCGAACACGTACCGGCTCCTGCGCACGCTTGAGGAGCACAGGTTCGCGATCCGGGACGACGCCGGCCTTATTCGCTTGGGCCCGCGGATCGCCGCCCTTGCCCACGGCGTCGCACCGCACCTGACTACCGCCGCGGCCCCCGTGCTCACGGAGCTCGCGCACGACCTCGGCATGACCGCGTTTCTCACCGTGCTCGACGCGGGCGACATCGTCACCCTCGCATCGGTCGAACCGGGCAACGTCGACGCGAGCATCGCCCGCAACCCGGGCGTTCGTCACCCGTGGGATCGCGGCGCCCCGGGCCACGCGATCGAATCAACACTGTCGCCCGCCGAGCGGGAGGCGATCCTTGGCACCCCCGAGGTGAGCGCCGCAGCGCTTGAGGCCCGCGAGCTCGGATACGCGCTCAGCGAGAGCGAGGTCATCGATGGCGTGACCTCAATCGCCGTCCCGCTGCGCATCCCCGGCGAGCCCCCGGCCGCGATCGCGATCGTCCATTTCCGCCTCCCCGAGTCCGTCGACGAGGTCGCCGCGCGCCTGCACCGCGCGGTGCGAGAGGTGCTCGCAAGCTACCGGTGAGCCGGCATCACGCCGATCCGCTACACTACAGATTGTCCACCCGGCCAGGCCGGGTAAGGCACCCGAAAAAGGGGCGCTGCTGCGAGCACTCGCGAGACATACACGGTCACCATTCACCGCTCGATCCAACGAAGGATTCGCAGATGTCGCTCTCGCAACCAGTTTTGTCGACCCCCGTTTCGCTCGCCGCCGCCACCGCGCAGGCGCTCGCGCGCCACGCCGGCCAGAGCTTCGGGCTCATGGGCAACGGCAACGCACACCTCATCGATAACCTCGGCACTGCCGGGGTGAGCTACACGGCGGTGCGACACGAGGCGGCGACCGTCGCAGCCGCCGACGCCTACACGCGCGTGAGCGGCAAGCTCGCGATCGCGACCACGACGTACGGCGCCGGCTTCACCAACACGCTGACCGCGCTCGCCGAGGCCGCGCAGGCACGCACCCCAATGCTTGTCGTCGTGGGCGATGCCCCGTCGAGCGGCCCGCGCCCCTGGGACGTGGACGAGGAAATGCTGAGCGCCGCCGTAGGCGTTCGCCTCTTCACCCTTGGCGTTGCAGGCGTCTCAGACACCGTCGACCGGGCAGCAGCGTACGCACTGCGCATGCGACGCCCCGTGGTGCTCGGGCTCCCGTATGACCTGGTGAACGCCGCCGTGGTTCCGCAGGAGCCCGCGTCGGGTGCCGCGGGACCCGCTCGTGCGGCCGCGGCCCCTGGGGTTCCTGCCGCAGAGATCGACCTGAGCGACCCCGCGGTGCTCGCGGAGCTCTCGGTCTCGGTAGCCGCCGCTGATCCTCAGCCCGTCGCTCCCCCCGCTCCAACCGCGATGATGCCGGGCGCAATCGTGTCAACCTCCACGGTCCCCGCGCCCCACCGCGTCGAGGCAGCCGCCGAAGCGCTCAGCCGCGCGAAGCGACCGATCATCATCGCGGGCCACGGCGCCCACCTTGCCGGGGCGTCCGCCGAACTCGGCGCGCTCGCCACCCAGCTCGGCGCACTCACCGCGACAACGGCGCTCGCGAGAGGGATCTTCCCTGAAGCCCAGTACGACCTTGGCGTCACGGGCGGCTTCGGGCAGCCCGAGGCAATGGCCGTAGTGCAACAGGCTGACGTCGCGCTCGTCGTCGGCGCGAGCCTCAATCAGTTCACCATGCGATTCGGGGAGCTGTTCGGCGAGGGCACGACCGTGCTCCGCGTCGACACCGAGCAGGTGAGCCCGCCAAAGACAGTCCACCCCGTCACGCACCAGCTGCTGCAGGGCGGCGCGGTCGAGACGCTGCGCGCGCTCGCCGCCGCGCTGGCCGACTCCGGGGAGGCCCGCGGCCAGGGCTGGCGTGACACTGTTGCAGGGCTTGAGGCTGGTGGCACTCTCCGATCCCGATTCGCCGGCGCGAGCGAGTTCTGCGCAGACGGCCTCCTCGACCCGCGGGGCGTCGCCGCGCGCATTGGGGAGCTGCTGCCGGAAGACCGCCACGTGACGAGCGACGGCGGGCACTTCATCGCCTGGGCGAACATGTTCTGGCCGATCGCCTCGCCGGAGCGCATGATCATGGTCGGCACCGCGTACCAGACCATCGGGCTCGGCTTCTGCACCGTGCCGGGCGTCGCCGCGGCCGCTCCGGAGTCGACGGTTGTGCTCACCACGGGCGACGGCGGGGGCCTCATGGCGCTCGCTGACCTCGAGTCGGCTATTCGCACGGCGCGCAGCCAGGTGATCGTCGTGTGGAACGACAGCGCCTACAGCGCCGAGGTTCACCTCTACGGCGAGATGGGCCTCGACAAGGCTCCGATGATGATTCCGACGGTCGACTTTGCGGGGGTCGCGTCGGCGCTCGGGGCTCGCGGCGTCATTGTGCGCTCACTTGCTGACCTTGAATCCCTTGGCGAGTGGACGGCCGCCGGGGCTGAGGGCACCATTCTGCTCGACTGCCGCGTCTCGGGCTCGGTCATCGCTGACTACCAGCGTGAGGTGCAGCGCGTGAACGGGCTCGACGTCCCGGCCGAGTAGTCCTGGGTCGCGGTTGGTCAGTGGGCTAGCCGGGTTGGTCGGGTTGGTCGGGTTCCACGCGCTCGGCGGGCGCCTTTCGACACTTCTCCGCGCCCAGCACATTATTCTCGGGAGCCCACACCCTATTTCGCCCAAAGAAGATGTGATCACACGAAAGACATGTGGCCGAAGGCGGGCGACCTCCGCGAATTCCAGACACTGGACCCTGGTTCGGGCGCGGGCCAGCCAAGCCACGGCATGGCCTGGCCTGGCCTGGCCTGGCATGGCATGGCATGGCATGGCATGGCCTGGCATGAAGCGTCGCCCACAGGCGCAATGCGCTTCGCCATTTGGAACCGTTCTCCACAGTCGTGCCTGTCTCGGTTTCCGCTCCAATCTCGCTTGCGAGGCTGGAGGCATGCCTTCGCAGACCAGCTTGACGCAGACCAACAACGAGTTACTGCACACCGATGACTTGCTTCGGCAAGGGCTCAACCACGCCCACATCGCCCGCGCGGTCACCGAGCAGAGGCTCACTCGGATCCGTCGAGGGTATTACGTTGATGGGACGCGTTGGCGAGCGGCATTGCCCGAGGAGAAGCACCTTTTCGCAATCCGGGCAGCAGCGCGTGCAACAGATGCGCTTCCGACACGATCTGCAACGCCATCGGCCCAACCGGCACTCTCGCTAACGCCCTCACCAAAGTTTCCACCAGTTTTCTCCCATCGGAGCGCAGCGACCCTGCACCGCTGGCCCGTGTGGGCACCCTGGATTGCAGGGTTTGCGAGCAATCCGCTTCGTACAAGTGTCACCGTTGGCGCAAGCCGGCGCGCGAGTTCGTCCCGGGTCGTCAAGCGATTCAATGCAGAGCTGCTGGACGACGAGACCCTCCAGATGACTGGCCGCGCTGACGAACCCAGAATTCTCGCGACCTCGCCCGAGCGCACGCTCTCAGATCTTGCCCGTTCAGATGCGTTTGGGGTTGCCCTCGTCGCAGCCGATGCGCATTTGCGACTCGTTGCACGTGTCGGCCGGCAGACCGATCCGGTGGCGCTCTCGGGGTGGCGGGCAAGAATGCTGGCCCAGGCGGCAGTGTTTGAGTCCCGGCCGGGCTCGTCTGCCGTTCGGGCAATGGTCCAACTCGCTGATCCGCGCGCAGACTCCCCTTTGGAATCCATCAGCCGCATGAGATTCGCCCAGTTGGGTCTCGACGTCGATCTCCAGGTACCAGTCAAGGGCCCGCATGGCGGGACGTTCTTCCTTGACTTCTACATTCCAAGCCTTGGCCTATGGGGTGAGTGTGACGGTCGGTCGAAGTACACCGACGCTCGCCTCCGAGGCGGGAAGTCAGCCGAGGAGATTGTCTACGAAGAGAAGCGCCGAGCAGATTGGATCACTGGGAAGACGGGGCTACGCTTGATTCGGTGGGGCGTCGAAGAGGTCCGCACGCTCGCGGCGTTCACCGCGTATCTCCGCGTTCTGGGAGTCGCATCCCCCGGAAACCTTGCAAGGCGCCCAGACCCCAACGTCGCCGCGACACTGACACGCGTACCGTAGGGCACATCTTTCTCTCAAGAACACATCGAAATACGCGGAATTAGCGTGTGCGCCGAAGAAGTTCATGTGCTTCGGGGCAGCGGTCAAGCGAAGCCAGGCTGGACCAAGTCGGGCCGGGGTGCAGCAATCACAGACACGGCTTCAAACGCCACGTTCCCCGCGGGCCGGCCCACGCCCTCATGAAGGGGCAGAACAGTTCCGCGGGGAACGAGCGTGCGAGAAGTGGGAGCCCGGGCTACTTCTCCCAGATGAAGTGGCCCTGCTGCTGCAGCTCTTCGTGCTCCGGGCCGAGCGGAATGTCCGTGCGGTCGCGCAGCAGCAGCGTTGCGATGAACGCGATCACCATCACGCCCGCGATGTAGAACGCCACCGAAGTTGCCGTGCCGGTCGCTGCAACGAGCGCCGACGAGATCATCGGGGCGAATGCGCCGCCCAAGATCGCGCCGATCGCGTACGTGATCGAGACACCCGAGAACCGAATCGAGGCCGGGAAGAGCTCCGTGAAGTACGCCGCCTGCGGCCCGTACGTGAGCCCGTTGCCGATAGCGAACAGCGACAGGCCGAGGAACAGCAGCCACACGTTGCCCGTGTTGACGAGCGGGAAGAGGATGAAGATGACCGCGAGGAACGCGATCCAGCCCGCGATGTAGGTCTTCTTCCGGCCGATCTTGTCGGAGATCACGCCCGCCGCAAACGTCATGATGAGCCACACAACCGACGCGGCGGCGACTGCGAGCAGCACGTGGGTGCGGTTCATACCGACGTGGCCGCCCTCATCGATCGGGGTCGTCGCGTAGTTCTGGATGTATCCGCCGGTGGTCATGTAGCCCGCGGCGTTGTTGCCCGCGAAGGTGAGCGCGGCGAGCAGTACGAGCAGCCAGTGCTTCTTAAAGAGCTCGACGACGGGAACCTTGCTCTGCTCCTTGCGCTCCGAGATCTCCGTGAAGACGGGGCTCTCTTCGACCGAGCGGCGAACGACAATGCCGACGACGATCAGCACGAAGCTCAGCAGGAACGGCACGCGCCAGCCCCACTCAAGGAACGCGTCGCCTGGTGAGATGACGCCGGTCATGAGCGCGAGCACGCCCGACGCGAGCAGCAGGCCGATCGGAACGCCGATCTGCGGGAACGCCCCCATTCGCCCACGCTTGCCCGCGGGCGAGTGCTCAACAGCCATGAGCACGGCGCCGCCCCACTCGCCGCCCGTCGAGAGCCCCTGCAGTACGCGCAGCAGCACGAGCAGCACCGGCGCGAGCATGCCCGCCTGCGCGTACGTAGGCAAGACACCGATCAGCGTCGTCGCGACACCCATGAGAATGAGCGTGACCACGAGCATCGCCTTGCGGCCGATCTTGTCGCCGTAGTGCCCCGCGAGGAACGCGCCGAGCGGGCGGAAGAGGAAGCTCACGCCAACGGTGGCGAAGGAGAGGATCGTCGCGAACTGGGGCCCCGCGGGCTTGAAGAACAGCTCGGCGAAGACGAGGCCCGCGGCGCTCGCGTAGAGGAAGAAGTCGTACCACTCGATGGTGGTGCCGATAACCGTAGCGGCGGCGACCCGTCGCAGTTCGCGCTGCGATCTGGGCGCAGCAGTTGGGGAGGACATACCCAGGAGACTCCTTTGTCGTTTAGTGAACAGCGTGTGCGGTAATTGAACACCACAGCTCGGGGTTCACCCTACAGGATTCTCGGCGATTGTGCCGCATCGCAGACCGCTCATTCTTGGGTCTGTGCAAGAAAGCCCCGAGGAAATACCGGGGCCACCCGCGCAACCCCACCATTCCCCGCACCAAAAACCTGGCCCCGCACCCCTCGAACGGGGGTACGGGGCCAGGCACCGCAGGGTGGCTGAATTTCTCCGGGTGCGACTACGCCCCGGCGAGCTCAGCCTTCTTGCGCAGCCGCAGCGCGTGCAGCAGCGGCTCGGTGTAGCCGTTCGGCTGCGTCGTGCCCTCAAGGATGAGTCGGCGGGCGGCCTCGAACGCCGTTCCGGCGCCACCCGCGAGGGGCTCGTAGGTCGCGTCGGCCGCGTTTTGCCTGTCGACGATCACCGCGCACTTCTCGAGCGCCGCATCGATCTCGCCCTCGGTGATGACCCCGTGCAGCAGCCAGTTCGCGAGCAGTTGGCTGGAGATTCGCAGCGTCGCGCGATCCTCCATGAGACCGACGTCGTGGATATCGGGCACCTTCGAGCATCCGACGCCCTGGTCGATCCAGCGCACGACGTAGCCGAGGATCGACTGGACGTTGTTCTCAACTTCGGTCGCAACGACCTCCGGCGTGAGCGCCCCCTCGGGGGCGAGCGGAATCGTGAGGAGCGCGTCGAGGCTGTCAGCCGCGAGTGCGGGCAGCCCGCGGCGCGCGACGAACGCGTCCTGCTGGTGGTAGTGGAGCGCGTGCAGCGTGGCCGCGGTGGGCGACGGCACCCACGCCGTCGAAGCACCGGCGCGCACGTGCCCGATCTTCTGCTCGAGCATCGCGGCCATGAGGTCGGGCATCGCCCACATGCCCTTGCCGATCTGGGCGCGGCCGTCGAGGCCACAGTCGACGCCGATCGCGACGTTTCGCGCCTCGTAGGTCGGCAGCCACGGCTCCTCGCGGATCGCGCCCTTCGGGAGCATCGCGCCCGCGCGCATCGAGGTGTGGATCTCGTCACCCGTGCGGTCGAGGAAGCCGGTGTTGATGAACACGACCCGCTCGCTCGCGGCCGCGATGCACGCGGCGAGGTTCGCCGAGGTGCGTCGCTCCTCGTCCATGATGCCGATCTTCAGAGTGTTCGCAGGCAGGCCCAGCAGCTCCTCGACCCTGCCGAACAGCTTCGCGGCGAACGCAACCTCGGCCGAGCCGTGCATCTTGGGCTTCACGATGTACATCGATCCGGCGCGCGAGTTGCGCCCCGCCGCGGGCCCGCGCAGCTCGACGAGCGAGCCGACCGCCGTCATGACCGCGTCGAGGATGCCCTCGAAGACCTCGGCCCCGTTCGCGTCGCGCACGGCCGGCGTGCGCATGAGGTGGCCGACGTTGCGCACGAACAGCAGCGAGCGGCCGGGCAGCACGAGCACCTCACCGTTCGGCGCGGTGTACTCGCGGTCGGGGTTCGCGGTGCGGGTGAAGGTCTTCCCGCCCTTCGACACCTGTTCGGCGAGGGTGCCGTCCATGAGGCCGCGCCAGTTGCGGTAGCCGAGCGCCTTGTCGTCGGCGTCAACGGCAGCGACCGAGTCTTCGAGGTCCATGATCGTCGTGAGCGCCGACTCGAGCTCGATGTCGTCGATACCCGCCGAGTCGGTCTTGCCGTTCGTGCCAGACCTGTCGATGACGATGTCGACATGGAGCCCGTTGTGGCTGAGTAGCACCCGCTCGGGCGCAGCCGCTTCACCCCGGTAGCCGACGAACGCCGCGGGGTCCGCGAGCCCGGTCGTGCCGCCCTCGGACGTCGAGACCACGAGCGCGCCATCGATGACGGCGTAGCCTGTTGCGGTGGTGTGGGATCCCTGTTCGAGCGCGACGTGCGCGTCGAGGAACCGGCGCCCCTCGGCGATGACCGCGGCGCCGCGGGCCGGGTTGTAACCCGCACCTGGCGCGAGCTCACCCTCTCGCGAGATCGCATCGGTGCCGTAGAGCGCGTCGTACAGCGAACCCCAGCGGGCGTTCACCGCGTTGAGCGCGAAGCGCGCGTTCAGCAGCGGCACCACGAGCTGCGGGCCCGCGAGCCTGGCGATCTCGGGGTCGACGTTCTCCGTCGCAACGGCGACCTGTGCGGGCTCGCCCTCGAGGTACCCGATGCCAGAGAGGAAGGCCCGGTACTCCGCGAGGTCCGGCTGGCCGGGGCGCTCTGCGTGGTACGCATCGATCTGGGCCTGGAGGTCGTCACGGCGAGCGAGCAGCGCCTCGTTCTCAGGGGTGAGGTCGGCGAGGATCGCGGCGACGCCGTCCCAGAACGCGTCATCTGTGACGCCTCCCCCGACCGCGCGATCCGCGGCAAGCGCCTCCTTGGCGAACTCGACGATCGGCGTGGCGACTGAAAGCCCTGCGCGGGTTTCGGTGGGGATCACTTGGTTGTCTCCTCGGGTAGGCGGCGTTGGCGCGGGGCGCGAAGCCCTCGTGCTCAACCATAGAGGCGAAGGGCTTGTTTTGGAATATTGATTCCGTATTATGGAATTCATGACGAACTCGCGCGACACACACCTCGAGTCCGACGGCCCAGAGGCGGGGCGCGAGCGCCCACCCGAGGGCCAGGTGCAGTCGGTCGCGCGGGCCTTCGCCCTCCTCGAAGCTCTCGCCGACGCGGGCGACCCTCTGTCGCTCCAGGCGCTCGCTGAGCGCACGGGGCTCGCCCAGCCCACCGCGCACCGCCTGCTGAAAACCATGCAGGGCCTCGGCTACGCGCGGCAGACGGCGGCGCGCGAGTACGGCCTCGGGCCCGGGCTCATCGGGCTGGGCAACCGAGCGGCCCCGCAGCTGGCCGCGCGGGCCCAACCGCTCCTCCGAGAGCTCGAGGAGCTGTCGCAAGAGACGGCGAACCTCGTCGTGCTCGATGGCACGAACGCGGTCTACGTCGCCCAGCAACCGTCACGGCACCAGATGCGCATGTTCACGGAGGTTGGCCGCCGGGTGCTGCCGCATGCGGCCGGTGCGGGGAAGGCGATGCTCGCAACCCTGAGCGACACCCGCGTCCGTGCGATCGTCAGGGAGACCGGGCTGCCCCGGTACACCGCAACGACGCTCACGACCGAGGCCGAGCTGCTCCGCGAACTGCGCGACACGCGGGGCCGCGGATATGCACTCGATGACGGCGAGCGCGAGGTCGGCGTCCGGTGCATCGCCGTAGCCGTTCCGGGCTCGACGCCGCCCGCCGCGCTCTCCGTGTCGGGGCCGGCCGCCCGCATCACCGACGAGATGGCGCGCCGCGTCGTGGAGGCGCTCCGTGACGTCGCGGCACGCCTCGCGGGGGCCGGAGCGGCGGCGTAGCAGGATCCCACGGCCCGCAACCGAAGCAGCCACTCGAATTGGCTTTCGAGGTTTTCGGGGTAGTCTGTGCCCCATGAGTGGGCTGACCGTCATGGAAAGCCTCGGCGCTTTCCGGGGCATGGTCTCGAGCTCGTTCGTGCCACTGGAGGTCACGAGGGAGCGAGAGCGCCGCGGCGCGCCCTTCAGCGCGAGCATGGAGTCGCTCGACACCGACGGCATCGCCTTTACCGAAATCGCGGCGCACCCGCACATCGTTGAGCGGACCGAGGCCGGCATCGCCGACGGTGGCTCAGGGTTCTACAAGGTGAGCCTGATGCTCTCGGGCAGCGGTCACCTCTTGCAGGGCGGGCGCGAGCTCGTCATCGGCCCGGGCGACCTCGCCATCTACGACACCTCTCGGCCGTACACGCTTGAGTTCGACAACGCGTTCAAGACACTCATCGTGATGTTCCCGAAAGATCGACTCGAGTTGCCTGCGTCGCTGACCGACCAGCTCATCGCGGCGCCCCTCTCTGAAGAGCACCCGGGGCTCGTGCCCATCGTCTCGACTTACCTGGCGCAGTTCCCAGCGCAGCTCGCCCCGCTCAGCGAGGGCGTTCGCGCGAAGCTCGCTCACACGAGCCTCGACCTGCTCGGCACCCTCTTCGCCGATGTACTCGACGCGTCGCCCGAACAGCGAGATCCGCATCAGCTCCTGCTCCAGCGCATTTGCGGCTACATCGACGAACACCTCGGCTCCCCCGAGCTGTCGCCCGGGTCGATCGCCGCCGCGCACTACATCTCCAAGCGCCACCTGCACGTGCTGTTCCGCAGCGCCGACACCACGGTGTCGAGCTGGATCAAGGAGCGCAGGCTCGAGCGCTCACGCGCCGACCTCCGCGACCCCGCGCTGTCTGACCGCACCGTCGCCGCAATCGCGACGAAGTGGGGCTTCAGCGACGCCGCGCACTTCAGCCGCGTGTTCAAAGCCGCGCACGGCGTCTCGCCCCGCGAGTTCCGCGGCGCATAGCCGCCGGCTTCGATCACCGCCCGTCAATCGGGCTGCGCCCACGTGCAAGCCCGCCGATCACGCGCTTGCCATACTGAGGATGGTTCACTCCATCAACGGCGACAAGGACGGTTTCAATGACGCACGTTCCAGGCTCACACGCCCCGGATGTCACGCACACGCACGGCAAGCGGATCACGACGCCGACCGACGTTCGGCACCCGCTCGACCCGCTCACCGGCGACGAGATTGCCGCGGCGCGCGCGATCCTCGTGGAGGCCGGCCATTTCTCGGAGCACACGCGGGTTCCCCGGATGCTCCCGCTGGATCCGGCGAAAGACGCGCTCGCCGCGTGGCGCGCCGGCGACGCGATGGATCGCAGGATCCGGGTGACGCTGCTCGACCGCTCGACGGGCGTCGCGTCGGAAGCGATCGTGTCGGTGACGCGCGGTGAGGTCGACTCGCTCAACGTCATCCCGAACGGCGAAGCCCCGTACGGGCAACCGCAGTACCTGTTCGAGGAGTACGACGACGCCGCCGACATTGTGAAGGCCTCCCCCGAGTGGCAGGCGGCGATGCGCCGCCGCGGGCTCGAGGAACACATTGAGCTCGCGTTCTGCTCGCCGCTCGCGCCGGGTTTCTTCGGCCGCGAGGACGAGGTCGGCAAGCGCATCGTCCGCTCACACACCTACCTTCGGTTCTCGGAGAACGACAGCCCGTGGGCGCACCCGATCGAGGGGCTCGTCGCGCACGTTGACCTCACCGAGCGACGCGTCTTCAGGCTCGACGACGAGGGCGACGTGCCCGTCCCCGAGCAGCACGGCAACTACACGCTCGACGTGCAGGGCCCTGTGCGCACCTCGCTCAAGCCGATCGAGATCACCCAGCCCGAGGGCCCATCGTTCTCCGTCGACGGCAGCCTGGTGCAGTGGGAGAACTGGAAGTTCCGTGTCGGCTTCAACCAGCAGGAAGGCCTCGTACTCAACCAGGTCACATGGCGCGACGGCGATGAGGATCGCTCGGTCGCGACCCGCGCGAGCGTACCCGAGATGGTCGTGCCGTACGGGGACACGTCGGTGAGCCGCCACTGGATCAGCTACTTCGACGCCGGCGAGTACCTGCTCGGCAAGAACGCGAACTCACTCGCGCTCGGCTGCGACTGCCTCGGCGTGATCCACTACTTCGACGCGTTCGTGCCCGACGACCACGGCAACCCGGTCGTCATTCCGCAGGCCGTGTGCATGCATGAGGAAGACTACGGCATTCTCTGGAAGCACACCGACCTCGCGGGCAACGCTGAGACCCGTCGCAGCCGCCGGCTCGTGGTGAGCTACTTCACGACGATCGGCAACTACGACTACGGGTTCTTCTGGTACTTCTACCTCGACGGTTCGATCCAGATGGAGGCCAAGGCGACCGGGATCGTGTTCGCCGGCGCCGGCATCCCGGGCAGCGAGAACCCGCACGGCCCCGAGATTGCGCCGGGCATCTTCACCCCCGTGCACCAGCACATCTTCTGTGCGCGCATCGACGTCGCAATCGACGGCGAGGACAACACGCTCCACGAGATCGAGGCCGCGGGCATTCCGACGGGCCCCGACAACCCGTACGGCAACGCGTTCACCTGGACGAACACGCAGCTCACCAGCGAGCTTGAGGCGCAGCGCATCGCGAACGGGCTCAAGTCTCGCGTGTGGGAAGTGCGCTCTGCACACCGCACGAACTACGTCGGCAAGCCGACGGCGTACTGGCTCATCCCTGAGGGCAAGATGCTGCTCGCGGCGCAGCCCGAGGCCACCGTGCACGGGCGCGCGGCGTTCGCGACGAAGCACCTCTGGGGCACCCAGTACGACCCCGACGAGCTCTACCCGGCCGGCTTCTACCCGAACGCGCACGAGCCAGGCGCTGGCCTGCCCGCGTGGACAGCGGCCGACCGCTCGCTCGACGGCGAAGACCTCGTGCTCTGGCACTCGTTCGGCCCAACCCACATCCCCCGCACCGAAGACTGGCCGATCATGCCGGTCGACTACTCGGGCTTCTGGTTCAAGCCCCACGGCTTCCTCGACCAGAACCCGGCGATGAACCTGCCGGAAGACGCGCGCGCCGGAGCTGCCGGTGGATGCTGCGCGGGCGGTGGCTGCGGCTGCTGCGCCGGTGAGAGCTGCCGCTGCGGCGGTTCTGCGTGCGCCTGCGGAAAGCCTGGAGCGTAGCGCGGGCCTCAGGCTACGGAGCTGACGACGTGCGTGGCCCCTCGGTAGCGATCCCGGTGCACGGGATCGACACCAACGCCGGGGCCACGCGCGGCGAGCTGCTCACCGTCGAGCGGGTCACTGACGCAACCTCCCACGGAGTGCCCCACAGACACTCGTTCACCCAGGTCGTGTTCGTTGAGGCCGGCAGCGGGGCTATCCTCGCTGATTTCACGCGCAGCGCTCTCTCCCCCGGCGACATACACGTGCTCGCCCCCGGCCAGGTCCACGCGTGGGCTGACCTCTCGGGGCTTGAGGCAACCGCGGCGATGTTTTCCGAGCGCGAACTCGACCGGGCAGGCCCGCTCCCTGACCCCATCCGCGAGTTGCTCCTCTTCGGCGCCGCGTCGATCCCTACGAGCCCACCAGCCCGCGGCCGCATCCGCACCCTGCTCCGAGCGCTTGGTGAGGCCGGCAGCATCGAGTCTGGCCGCCACCTCGTCCTCGCGCTGCTCTGGGAGTGCACGCATGCGCTCCGCGACTTCCCCGCTGGGGCCAGCGGCGGCTCCTCACCACTCGCGCACGAATTCATGCGGCTCGCAATGCACGAGCCGCGCGCGGACCGCACCGTGGCGGCGTGCGCGGCGGCGCTTGCCGTGACCCCGGGCTATCTCGCCGAGCACCTCGCGCGTGAGGTAGGAACTTCCCCGGGACAGCTGCTTCGCGTGGCCCTCGCGCGTGAAGCCCAGAGGCAGCTCTCAGGTACCGAGCTCACCGTCTCGCAGATCGCTGAGACCCTCGGGTTCAGCGCGGCTTCGTACTTTGCACGGTTCTTTCGCCGCGAGGTCGGGTGCTAGCCAAGCGAGTACCGGCAGATCCCGCATTCGTCGCAGGATCACGGCGGCGTGGCCTAATCAGCACCGCCCTGTGACCGACACTCGCCGCCAAAAGTGTCAGCCTCACCGCAGCGAGTGGCTGGAGAACCATACCCGCTCTTCCTAGGCTCGGGAGCGCGCCCACGCGCACCCAAACTTCAAAGGAGAAGCCACAATGTCACAGAATCGCACCGAGCACCTCTTCGTGCGCAACATGCGCAGCTGCGCCGCAGATTTCATCTATGAGGGAGACCCCGCGGGGCTCCCCAACCCGACAAACGTCGACGAGCCGCTCGGGCTCATGCGGCCCGCCGACGTACCTGAGAGCTCCATCCACATGAGCCACACGTGGATCCGCCCGATCGCCGAGCCCCAGCACTGGGTCGACGAGCACGAGCACGACTACGACGAGATCCTCATCTGGACGGGAGCAGACCCCGACAACCCCGAAGACCTCGGCGCCGAGCTGTACTTCGAGATCGAGGGCGTGCGGCACTCGGTTACGACCTCAGGCTCCGTCTACATTCCCGCGGGAACGAAGCACTGCCCGCTCGGATTCACCAGCATCGAGCGCCCGTTCAACTTCAGCGCCCTGTCGCTGAACGCTGGCTACTCCTCCGAGGATGACGCCCCCGCCCTTGCTGAAAAGCTCGCGCCCGCCGCGCCGCCGTACGAACGCCTGTTCACTCGCGAGCTGCGCGACTGCGCCACAGACATGGTGAACGAGGGCGAAGCGGCAGGCGGTGAACGCCCCGCGAATCTCAGCGATCCCTGGGCGATCGTGCGAGCCGCCGACGTTCCCGAGGCGCAGGCGTACATCACGATGAGCTGGGTGTATCCAACCGATGAGCCGCAGCACTGGGTTGACGAGCATGTGCACGACTACGACGAGGTGCTCGTGTGGACGGGGTCAGACCCCGATGCGCCGCACGACCTCGGCGCTGAGGTCACCTTCGAAATCGGGGGCGAGCGCCACTCGGTCACGACCTCGGGGTCCGTGTACATTCCGGCTGGCACAAAGCACTGCCCGCTGGGATTCGCCCGCGTCGACAGGCCGTTTCGATTCATGGCGATCGCGCTCTCGGGCGACGGTCACTACCTCTCTGCGGCTGAGCGCGCTGCAGCGGTCGGCTAACGGGGAAGGTGCTCGGCATGTCTCCCACACGCTATCCCGTTTCCCCCGCCCGCCGGCGCCGGGTGGCGGCCGCGCTCGCGTCAGTCGCGGCTGTCGCCCTTGCGGGTTCTCTCGCTGCGTGCGCGCCGCCAACCTCAGGCAGTGCCGCGGCTGACACGCTCACGCTCGGAATGGTGGGTAACACCAAGGATGAGCAGCAACCGTACTCGACGCAGAACTCCGTCTCGTCTCAGGCGATCTACCATCAGCTCTACGACGGGCTCACGCGTTTCGACGCCGAGGGCGCCGTGCAGTACGCGCTCGCGGAGTCCATGACCCCAAACGATGCGCACGATGTCTGGACCGTGCACCTGCGAGAGGGCGTGAAGCTGCACAACGGCGACGAGTTCGTCGCGGACGACGTGATCGACAGCCTGCGCTACATGCTCGACCCCGAGAACGCGTTCGCGCCCTCGACTCAGCTCAGCTTCATCGACCCTGACGGGCTCAAGCGGGTCGACGACTACACCGTCGAGATGACGCTCAACGAGCCCTACGGGCCCGTCCCCGACGCGTTCGCCGACGACCGGATGGCGATGCGTAGCGTTCGAGGTGCGTCGGTCGACGAGCCCGTCGGCACCGGACCGTTCATGCTCGACGCGTTCACGGCCGGGCAGCAGGCGACGCTCACCCGGTTCGGCGATTACTGGGGCGCTCAGCCAAAGTTCGAGCGGCTCACGGTGCAGTTCTTCCAGGAACAGCCGGCGATCACGAACGCGTTGCGTGGCGGCCAGATCGACGTCGCGTATTCAGTGCCGTTCACCGACGTCGAGACGCTTGGCGCCGAGGATGGCATCACCGTGCTCGCGAGCGACAGCGCGAGCTACCTGCTCGTCGAAATGAACACCGCGATCGAACCGTTCAATGACCCCCGGGTGCGCGAGGCGATGCGACTCATCGTTGACCGTGAGCAGATCAGAGACAACGCTTACGGTGGCTACGCGACCGTGGCGAACGACTTCATCGGCAACAACACCGCTTGCGCGCCACCGGAAGTACCGCAGCGGACGCAGGATCTGGAGCGTGCGAAGCAGCTGCTCGCTGAGGCGGGCGCGCAAGACCTATCGGTGGAGCTCGTGACCGACGCCGCATTCCCCGGAATGATGGAGACCGGGCAGCTCATCGCGCAGCAGGCCGCGGAGGCGGGGGTCACGATCGAGGTGCGAAAGCTCGACGTCGCGACGTTCCTCAACCGGTGGCGCGAGTGGCCCTTCCTCATCGGGTTCACGTCGAACCCGTACCTCGTCACCGCGACCAACCACTTCCTGCCCGGCGGCGAGGAGAACGCGACCAACTTTGATGACGCCGAGTACAACGCCATCGCAGAGAAGCTGTACGCGTCGACGGACCCCGACGAGCAGTGTGGGTATGTTGCCGAGCTGCAGGCGATCGAGCACGAGCGCGGCGGGGACATCGTGCCGACCTACTCGCAGGTTGTCACGGCCTACCGCGACCGCGTTGTCGGGCTTCAGGAGGACCTGTACGGGCGCGCCGCGTACCAGTTCGGCGGCGTGAGTCTCGCGGGCTGACCCGTGCAGACTGCGGCCTCGCAGGCTGAGCCTGCGAGGCCGCTGGGGCGAACCGTTCGCTCTCAGGCAACCCCCCAGCCCTCGCCGACAAGACCGCGAGACCGCCCGCGACCTATCCTGAACAACACCAGGCACGATTCCTCGAAGTGGAGAGATACATGTTGAGCTACGAAGAGCTACTCGCCGCCGTGACCGCGAAGAGCGGCGAGAGCCGTGAGGTTCGCGATCCTGCGACCGACGCCGTCATCGGCCAGGCACCCGTCAGCGATGTTGCCGCGCTCGACGTGGCCATTGACCGGGCCGAGGCGGCCCAGCGTGCGTGGGCCGCGCTCGGTCACGAGGCGCGGAGCGACTACCTGAACCGCGCGGCCGACGCAATTGAGGCGCACGCTGAGCCGCTCGCCGAGCTTCTTTCCCGCGAGCAGGGCAAGCCGCTGAACGGCCCGAATGCGAGGTTTGAGGTCGGAGGGTCTGTCGCGTGGACGCGCGCCGCCGCCGACACCCCGCTCCCCGTCGAGGTCGTCGTGGACGACGAGTCGGGCTACGCCGAAATGCATTACCGTCCAATCGGTGTGGTCGGCGCAATCTCACCCTGGAACTGGCCGATGATGATCTCGATCTGGCAGATCGCCCCCTCACTGCGCATGGGCAACACCGTCGTGATCAAGCCTGCGGAGACGACAACGCTCTCGGTGCTCGCGCTCGTGCACGTGATGAACACGGTGCTCCCGGAGGGCGTGCTGAACATCGTTCCGGGCCCGGGCCGCACGGTCGGTGACGCGCTCACGCGCAGCCCGAAGATCGGCAAGATCATGTTTACCGGCTCGACCCCGGTCGGCAAGCGCATCATCGAGGCCTCGGCGCCGAACGTCACGCGACTCACGCTTGAGTTGGGTGGGAACGACGCGGGGATCGTGCTCCCAGATGTGGATCCGAAGGCGATCGCTGAAGATCTGTTTTGGGGCGCGTTCATCAACACCGGCCAGACGTGTGCGGCGCTCAAGCGCTTGTACGTGCACGACTCGGTGTACGACGCCGTCGTTGAGGAGCTCGCGGCGGTGGCTGCGGCCGTGCCAATGGGTGTTGGGCTCGACGAGCAGAACGTGCTCGGGCCGCTACAGAACCGGGCGCAGTTCGACATCGTCGACAGGCTCGTCGAGTCAGCGAAGGCCTCGGGAGCACGCGTCGTCCTCGGCGGAAACCCCGACCGCGAGGCCGTCGGCAACTTCTACCCGGCGACGCTCATCGCCGACATCGACGCGCACCAGGAGCTCGTGCTCGAGGAGCAGTTCGGCCCGGCCCTGCCCATCATCCGGTACTCCGACCTCGACGAGGCAGTCGCGCTCGCCAACGAGCTCGAGGTCGGCCTCGGCTCGTCGGTGTGGTCGTCGGATCGCGCCAAAGCGCTCGAGGTCGCGGCCCGGCTCGAGGCAGGCACGACCTGGATCAACTCGCACGGTGGCCTGCACCCGATGATCCCGTTCGGCGGCGCGAAGCAGTCAGGCTACGGTCGGGAGTTCGGCGTGCTCGGGCTGAAGGCCGTCGCCGAGCCGCACGTGATCAGCGGCTAACCGGCGAGGCTGCCGCACGGAGCAGTTCACACACGAGGAGGCCCTCCCGAGACATTCGTCTCGGGAGGGCCTCCTCGTGTGCGCTAGTTACCAGCGCGGCTTGCGCTTGCCGTCTGAGCGGTCGTTGCCGCGGTCGTTGCCGCCGTAGCCGCCACGGTCTCCGCCGTAGCCCCCGCGGCCGCCGCGGTCTCCCCCGCGATCACCACGGTCATCGCGCCCGCGGTACCCACCGCGATCGCCGCCATACCCGCGGTCGTTGCCGCCGCGGTCGCCGCGGTCGCTGCCGTACCCACGGTCGTTGCCGCCGCGGTAGCCGCCACGATCTCCGCGGTCGTTGCCGTATCCGCCACGGTCCCCACGGTCATCGCGCCCGCGGTACCCACCGCGATCGCCGCCACGGTCGTCACGTCCGCGGTAGCCGCCGCGGTCTCCACCGCGGTCGTAACCGCCACGGCCGCCGCGGTCACCGCGATCCTCCCAGCCCTTGCCGCGCGGGCCGGGGCCTGAATCCTCGCGAAGCTCAATGAGCTTGCCGCTGATGCGGGTGTCTGCAAGCGCGGCCACCGTCTCGGCCGACAGCTTCTTCGGGAGCTCAACGAGCGAGAAGTCGTCGCGCACCTGGATGCGGCCGAAGTCGTCGCGGGTGAGGCCACCCTCGTTTGCGATCGCGCCGATGATCTGGCCGGGCTGAATCTTCTGGCGGCGGCCAACCTCGATGCGGTACATCTGTAGGTCGTCGCGCTGCGCACGCGGCTCACGCTTCTCGCGGTCGAACCGACCACCGCGGTCGTCGCGACCACCGCGGTCGCCGCGATCCCGATCGCGCTGACCGTCCTCAAGGAAGCGCGCTGCCTGCTGGCGGTCGCGAGCGAACTTCTGATCGTCGGACTCATCGAGCAGCAGCTTCGTCTTGCCCTGCGAGACTACCGCGAGCGCGGCCGCGACGTCGGCCTCGGGCACATCGTGGTGACGCACGTAGTGGTCGATGATGTCGCGGAAGCGCTCGATGCGACTCGTCTCGCCGAGCGCCGCGGTGATCGCGTCGTCAAAGCGGGTGAGGCGGGTCGCGTTGACCTCTTCGACACGGGGCAGCTGCATCTGCGTGAGCGTCTGCTTCGTTGCCTTCTCGATCGAGGTGAGCATGCGGCGCTCGCGCGGCGTGACGAAGCTGATCGCGTCGCCCGAGCGGCCGGCGCGGCCCGTGCGGCCGATGCGGTGCACGTACGACTCAGTGTCGATCGGCAGGTCGAAGTTCACGACGTGGCTGATCCGCTCAACGTCGAGGCCGCGCGCGGCGACGTCGGTTGCGACGAGGATGTCGAGGCGCCCGTCCTTCAGCGACTGCACGGTGCGTTCGCGCACGTTCTGCGGCACGTCGCCGTTGATCGCAGCGGCCGAGTAGCCGCGCGCGCGGAGCTTCTCGGCGACCTGCTCGGAGTCACCGCGGGTGCGGGTGAAGACGATGAGGCCGTCGAAGTCTTCGACCTCAAGAATGCGGGTGAGCGCGTCAACCTTCTGCATGTACGAGACGACGATGTAGCGCTGCGTGATGTTCGAGGAGGTCTGCGTCTTGCCCGCGATCTTCACCTCACGCGGGTCGTTGAGGTACTGCTGCGAGATGCGGCGAATCTGGTTCGGCATCGTGGCCGAGAACAGCGCGACCTGCTTCTCCTTCGGCGTGTCAGCGAGGATAGTCTCGACGTCCTCAGCAAAGCCCATCTTGAGCATCTCGTCGGCCTCGTCAAGCACGAGGTACTTGATCTGGGTGAGGTCGAGCGAGCCCCGCTTCAGGTGGTCCATGATGCGGCCCGGGGTGCCCACGACGATGTCAACGCCGCGGCGCAGAGCCGAGAGCTGCTGGCCGTATGCCTGGCCACCGTAAACGGGAAGCAGGTGCACCTCGGGCAGCTTCGACGCGAAGCTCTCGAAGGCCTCGCACACCTGGAGGGCGAGCTCACGGGTCGGAGCGAGCACGAGGGCCTGCGGCACGCCCTGGCCGGGCTCGATGCGCGACAGGATCGGCAGCGCGAACGCCGCGGTCTTGCCGGTGCCGGTCTGGGCGAGGCCGACGACGTCGCGCCCCGACAGGAGGGTCGGGATCGTCGCCGCCTGAATGGCGGACGGGGTCTCGTAGCCGACGGCGGTGATCGCTTCGAGCACCTTCGGCGCGAGGCCGAGGTCTGCGAAGGTCACTCGCTCGGTCTCAGTGTCGGTTGCGTCGGCGCTCTTTGCGGGAGCGTCGGCTGCCGGAGCGTCGGTTGCGGGAGCGGAGGAAGTTTCGGGGGCGTTCGCGGGAGCGGCTTCTGGCGACTCGGTCTGCGCGTCAGCCGGAGCGGTCTCGGCAGCGATGGTTTCGTCTGCGGACTCGGGCGCGGTGTTCTCGGAAGAGGGCATCGTATCAGTCTACACCCCCTTGGTATATGCAAGGGAACATCATCGCGCGGTCGCACTCGTTATGCCTCCGTGACAGCCGGAGACGCGGAAGGCGCGCTCCTGACGGTATCCTTATACCCAAGCTCGATTCATGAGCGAGATTGGCTTCACCTTCAAAGAGGATTCGGTGACGATGAGCGCTGCAGTTCAGCCCCTTCAAGACTCAAGCATGCGCCCGCCACTCATGAATTTCGATTCGTTCACGGAAGTGGCATCGTCGGCCTTCGTGCCCCTCGCGATCAACAGCGGCCAACAGCACAACTTCCGGGGATACCTCCGCACGGCCGCTGTTGACCGGCTCGGGTTCACGGAGCTCTACGCTTCCGCGCACGAGGTCGAGCGCACGCCGACACTCGCGAACCAGGGCGGCGACCACTACATGCTTGGCATCATGGTGCAGGGCTCGGCATTACTCGTGCAGGGCGGGCGCGAACTTGTTATGCAAGAGGGCGACATCACCATCTACGACACGGGGCAGCCGTTCTCGTTGAACTTTGAGAACGACTCCAAGAACTTCGTCATTCTGCTCCCCAAAGACATGCTCGCGCTGCCGCAAGAGCTCATTGGCGAGGTGACCGCGACCAGGCTGCCCGCTGACTCGCGCGCCGGTGCTCTTGCCTCCCAGTTCCTGCTGCAGGTTCCCGGGGCGCTTCACCGCGCGTTCCACGAGGTGAACATGCGCATCGCGCGAACTTCGGTAGACCTCGTTGAGACGCTCTTGACCCTCGCTCTCGGCACAGAGCGGCTTGAGCAAGACCCGCACCAGGTGCTGCTGCGCAAGATTCGCGAGTACATTGACGCCCACCTCAGCTCCCCTGACCTCGACCCGAGCCAGATCGCCGCCGCGCACCACATCTCGACGCGCCACCTCCATGGACTCTTTAAGACGCAAGGCACCACCGTGTCGGGCTACATCCGCACACAGCGACTCGAGCGTTGCCGGCAAGACCTCATGAACCCGATCTTTGCCGACCGCCCAGTGTCCGCGATCGCGTCGCGCTACGGCTTCATCGACGCTGCACACTTCAGCCGCGTCTTCCGCGCGCACTTCGATTCGACCCCCACTGAGGTGCGCGCAAGCCGCCTGTCGTAGGCAGCCCGGGAAATGTCCCAGCACGACCGGGCTGGGTGCATCGCCGCGACCCCACAAGCTTCATAGCCTGGAGATCGGTGGCGCTCAGGCGACACCGCGCATCACTACAAGCCACCTCCGGAGGAACAATGACGAACAAGTACGACGGCCTCTTTGTCACCCACATGCCCAACATCGGCGAAGACTTCACCAACGAGGGTGACGCCGCGGGCCTGCCCACGCCAACGAACACCGGCGAGGCGCTCGGCCTCGTCCGGGCAGAAGACGTGCCCGAGAGCAAGATCCACATGAGTCACATCTGGATCTTTGAGACCGACGAGCCTCAGCACTGGGTAAATGAGCACGAGCACGACTACGACGAGATCCTCACCTGGACGGGCACCGACCCCGACAACCCGACTGACCTCGGCGCAGAGCTGTACTTCGACATCGAAGGGGTTCGCCACACCGTCACCACCTCCGGCAGCGTCTACATTCCCGCTGGCGTTCGACACTGCCCGCTCGGCTTCACCAAGGTCACCAGGCCGTTCAACTTCAGCGCCCTGTCGTTGAACGGAAGCTATGGCTCTGACGAGAACGCCGGCCTCATCGATCAGCTCAAGGCCGACGGCAAGCTCTAGCCGCGGGAACGGACAATGACGATGGAACAGCACTCACCCGAGGCGGCCGTCCGCGAGGCCATCGAGCTCTACGTTGCCGGGGTACGCGCGAACGACCCAGAAACTGTGAAGCGCGCGTTCAGCGACGACGCAGTCATGTGGGGCTACCTTGGCTCCACCTACGTCACGCAGTCGGGGCCGTCGTTCGCGGACGAGGTCGTCGCGACGGCACCGCCGGAGGACCCCCAGTACCGCTACGAGATTCACAGCGTCGAGGTGCACGGGGGCATCGCGAGCGCCGTGCTCGAAGAGCAGGCGTATCTCGGCGCGAACTTCCGTAACCAGTTCGGTCTCGTTCTGATCGAGGGAGTCTGGCGAATCACGAGCAAGGTGTTCACGACGACGTAGCGACGTAACGACGCAACCAGCGCTAAAGGGTTCGAGGTCCGCACGGGTCTCGGACCCTTCTGGCGTGCGCTCTACCTTTCGGGTGTGGCAGCACACGCAGAAGCCCGGCACACCTCTCGGTGGGCCGGGCTTCTCAGGGCCGGAGCTGGCTAGTCTTTGTGGCTCTGGTACGTGGGGTTCAGCGACAGCGCGCTGAACCGGAACGGGCGATCAACGCGGTTGAACCCGAGGGGGCAGTGCACGGTTCCCGCGGGAATGTAGACGCTGCCCGAGGTCGTGATGATGTGGCGCTCGCCGTCGATCTCCATGTAGATCTCGGCACCGAGATCGCGCGGGTCTTCGGGGTTCGATCCCGTCCAGATCAGGATCTCGTCGTAGTCGTGCACGTGCGGGTTCACCCAGTGCACGGGCTCCGTCGTCTCGTGCACCCAGATGTGGCTCATGTTGATCTTGCTCTCCGGCACTACGTCCGGGTGCATGAGCCAGAACCCCTCCCCCAGGTTCTCGGGCTGCACGAGGCCCGCGGCTTCGCCCTCGTTGCTCATCTCGCCGGTCTTGATGACGGGCATATCGCTCACGAAGAGGCGCTGGTACTCAGTCGACATACTGTTCCTTTCGTCTGTGGCATCCACTCCGATGCCACCACTTTCGACGTTACGGGGCCGCCAGAGCACGGCCAAGGCTTCGGCGGGCACGCTGCTCAGTGGGTCAACAGGCGTGCACGCTAAGGAGGCTACCGGGTAACGGTGGTGCCCGCGGGTCGGCCGGGCCTGCGCTGCCACCCGCTCCACAGGGGGCGGTAGCCCATGCGGCACCAGAAGGGTCCCGACCGCGGGTTCTGCGAGGCGTACCCGAGCAAGATCCGGTCGAAGCCCTCCGCCTCGATGCGGGCGTGGGCGAACTCCACGACGGCCTCACCGATGCCCCCTCCGCGCACGGTAGGGCGGAGGTACATCGCCTGGATGAACGCGACTCCACCGCCCTGCGCACACGCCTGCAGATGACGCTCGCGATTCAGCTCGATGCTGAGGTAGCCGACGGCCTCGCCTCGCTGTTCGATGACCCACGTCCACTCGGGGTCGATCGCGATCCTGACCTCGATCCCGACCTGGAGAATCGCGGCCGCGCCCGGCCTGTCAGCGAGACCGCCGTGCTGGGCGTCGTGGGCGAGCAGCTCGGAGTCGAGCACCCCGAGGAGCGGGGCGTCGGCTGGCGTCGCCAGGCGCAGCGTCACGCCGCCCGCCCTGAGCCGGGCCTCCGCCTCCGACTCGGCGACGCCGCGCGCACCCACGCGGATGCCGGTGACATCGACGCAGGCAAAGCCCTGCGAGAGGAGCGGCCGCACGAGCCCAGAGTCGCGGCTTGGCACCCTCACTGATAGGCAGGTCTCCCAGTCACCGTCTTCCCCGAGGCGTGGCGCCGTGTCCGCGACCCACTCGCGCAGCAGTGTTCCCGCTGCTGCTTCATCACCGTCCCATCGGAGCTCGAGAGAAGAGGTCACGAGCGGCCCCCAAATCGCGTCGGGATCGCTCGCGGTGAGCACCGTCTCGCGGGAGACGGCGAGCGCGTGATCCGTGTTCCCCGATCCGGCACGGCGAACGACCGCATCGCCCGGGTTGAGCGACCGCACGGGCAGCTGCGGGTCGATCTCGCGTTCGCGGTCGGACATCCGCGCGAGCAGCAGCTCCAGGTCTATGTTCTTTGCAGTCATGTTCAATCGGTCTCCGTTCAGTACTGCGAAGCTGAGCCCCTAGAAGGTACGCGACAGCTCGTCCAGATCCCGAGCGTATCCGCTGCCCGCAGGTCGAGGATTGTCATTGCCGGTACTGCCATTGCCGAGCCCTGCACACCTGCTTGAGCTCGAGGCTTTGCTCTCCCAGACTGAGAACACAGGCTCACGGCTTTGAAAGGAGACAGACGTGACTCGCACAACCCAGGTGGCAGCTCACTACGCGGCAGGTGCACGCGGAGACCTTGCCGGGATGATGGCTGACTTTGCGCCCGACATCGAATGGGTCGAAGCGGCGGGGTTTCCGCTGGCAGGCACCTACCGCGGCCCCTCGGAGATCGCGGAGCAGGTGTTCGCTCGCATTGCGGCTGAGTGGGAAGGCTTTGGAATGGTCCCTGACGAGCTTTTCGAGAGCGGCGAGACCGTGATCGCGCTTGGCAGGTACGTCGGCACTCACCGAGCCACCAGCCGTGCGCTTGAGGCCCGCGCCGTTCACATCTGGCGTTTTACCGGGGCCTTAATCACCGGGTTCGAACAGGTCACCGATACGCTGCTCGTAGCACGCGCAGCAGAGCAGGGAAGCAAATGACACACAGCACCGAAAAACAGTTCGCGGGCACGCCGTCTGAACGAAAGGCCCGTGACCTCGGCATTGATATCGGCACGCTGCCGAGCGGGCCGCGCAACGCGATCACCGACGTCGCCGGGGTACGAGTCGGTCACACGACGCTCATTTCAGGCGACGGCGAACTCGTGCGCGGCGAAGGGCCGGTCAGAACGGGCGTGACCGTCGTGATCCCGACGGAGGAGCCGTGGAAGCGCCCGGTCTTCGCCGCCCCGCACCGCCTGAACGGCAATGGCGAGATGACCGGGCTCGAATGGGTCAGGGAGTCAGGCCTGCTCACCTCGTATATCGGCCTCACAAATACGCACAGCGTCGGTGTCGTGCGCGACGCGCTCGTCGCACACGAGGGCACCACGAGACCCGCGGGTGAGGATTACTGGTCGCTTCCCGTCGTCGCCGAAACCTGGGACGGCGCGCTCAACGATTTGAACGGTTTTCACGTACGGCCCGAACACGTCGAGGCCGCCATCGCGAGCGCGCACGACGGCCACGTCGCTGAGGGCTCCGTTGGCAGCGGAACCGGCATGATCGCGCACGGCTTCAAGGGTGGCATCGGCACTGCGTCGCGCGTGATCGCCGACGTCGATGGTGGCTTCACCGTCGGCGTGCTCGTGCAAGCGAACCACGGCCGCCGAGACCGCTTCACGGTCAACGGCACGCTGATCGGTCCGCGCATCACGCTTCCGAGCGACGCTGAGACGGGCGGTGCCGAAGTGCCGGACGCGCGGTTCACGACCCAGTTGCCGGAGGGCAGCGGATCCATCATCGTCATCTTGGCCACCGACGCACCGCTGCTCCCCCACCAGTGCGCGCGGCTCGCGCAGCGCGCCACGTTCGGGATCGGGCGGCTTGGCGGCGCGGGGGAAAACGGCAGTGGCGACCTGACGCTGTGCTTTGCGACGGGCAGCGGCGACATCCCGGCCGGGTTCTCGGAGGGCAAGGCTCCCGTGAGCTTCCCGGTCACAGCGCTGAGCAATGACCGCATCGACCCGCTGTTCTACGCGGCGATCGAAGCTACGGAGGAGGCGATCGTGAACGCGATGCTCGCGTCAGACACGATGGTCGGAATCAACGGTGCGACGAGGTACGGTCTCCCGCACGACCAGCTTCTCAGCCTGCTGTCGCAGTAGCTCACGCGGTTGCACGAGGCGAGGAGGGGCGCTGTTGCCAGTGAGCCCTGATGTCAGGTGACCACGGGGGCCACGGCCACGTTCGCCGCGCGTCGGCCGGAACTACTTTCCCCGAGCCTTATCGGCTTCCTCGGCGATACGCAGGTGTTCATCGAATTTCTCCCCGATCTCAGACTCAGGCACCATCACATCGTCGCCGGGCAGCAATTCACCCCGCCCCCGCGCGGCATCATCTTCACGGATAAAGTCAACGTTGTCGCCGGGCGAGCACGGGGCGGTCGCCCCCAACCGATACGAACGCTCCGCCGCGCTCGTATCAAAATCAGCCCGAAACACTGGCCCGCCCGAGCCATACACAACAGGCCAATCCGTGTCCTCGCCCGTCACATACACCGACATGCCAAGGGATTCCCAGTACGCGGCAATTTTCTGCGCGTCACCTCGATGATCGCTGCCTTGTGGCGCCCAATAGTCATACGAATACTGGCTCGCATTATTCGGATCGCTCTCACACGGCGCCGCGTACGCTGTTCCGCGCGCCCACCAGCCCGTCACGTCGAGCTGCTTTACCGAGTCTTGTACCAGTTGCACGACCTTGTCGCGGCCTTCCCTTGCAGTCATCTCAGGTTCCTCCGGTTTCGTGCTGCACCCTGATAGCGAGAGAAGCAGCAGTCCAGCAACAGCCGCCGCCAAGAACCGGCTGGCCGCGCTTCGACCGACTGTGCTGCCCAACTCAGACATGGAGGCTATTTGTCTTTCGCCCTGTCGGCTTCTTCGGCAATGCGGCGGTGCTCCTCGAACTTTTCGCCGACCTCAGCCTCAGGCACCATCACGTCGTCACCGGGCAGCAGTTCACCCAGCTCGCGCGCAGCATCATCCTCTTCATTAAACAGGTGGTAGGCCCCCGGTGAACACGGTGCAATCGCCCCGATACGGTACGAACGTTCGGCTGCTCCGGTATCAAAACTCGCCCGCAGCACGGGCCCACCGGCAGCGAACACTCCCGGATGTGCCTTCTCCGCGCCTTCGATATACACACTCATACCGAGGGACTCCCAGTACTCGGCGATCTTCTCCGCATCCGCGTGAGGGTTTTCCCCTTCTGGCGCCCAGTAGGCGTAGGAATACTGGCTGGAGCTATCAGGGTCGCCCTCACAAGGCCCTGCGTACGCCGGTCCCCGCGCCCACCAACCCGTTACATCAATTTCCTTCGACGTATCTTCTACCAGTTGAACGGCCTTGTCACGGCCTTCCCTCGCGGTCAATTCAGGCTCCTCCGGTTTCGTGTCGCACCCTGACAAATACAGCAGCAACACGCCAGCCGCGCCCGCCGTAAAGATGCGGCGGGCGACTTTCTTACCAACCATGTTGCCCAAGTCCCATCTGCGCTTCCTGCATCTGAGTAGGGCCCAGGGGAACGTACTCCGTGATGTCAGCTGTCTCGCCCTTGATAGCTCTCACGACGTTTCGGAGCGACTCGGTATCCTGGCTGAAGTAGCCGCCGCCATTCTTGATAAGCGGGTCATGTCCGACAACCGGGTCACCAGCATCGCCCCCGGTATCCACCCCAAATGGTCGCCCACCAAAGGCGGGGTGCATCGGGTCGACTTTATGGTCGGAGCTGAAATCACGCCCGATCCACGCCCACTGGTCGCCACTATCCGGGTCTATCATCAGTCTGTCTCTCGCGTGACCGGAGTACACCTTTTCGGCGTTGAGCTGCGACGCTTTGGTAATACTGTCAGGCAGCCCGGCTGAGCCGAGCGTGATGAAGTTCTTCACGTTCACCCCCGGCTGCGTAAGCGCGACCGCGGCAGTCGTGGTGCCGTACGAGTGGGCAACAATATCGAGTTGCGGCATCGACCCGCCCCGGACCGCAGCCAGTCCGCGCAGGGCCGCAGCCAAGTTATTTCCTCCGGCAATCGCGCGTTTCGAGTCAAGCACCCCAAAATCGGGGTCGCCTAACGAGGGCATGGGCGGGGTTTCGTACCCGATCCACGCCACCACCGCGCTCCCTTCGGGGAGCATCGAGTAGAGATTTTGAGCGGCGTTCGTCCAACCTGTCATCCCTGTCGTGTCAGTTCCCATCCCGGGGATCGCGTACGCGACACTCGTGGCCTTGTCGAGGTCCCCGATTGAGACCGCCGCGAGCGGTGGCTGGTCCTGAGTCAACGAGATCAGGAACCGCGGTGCGTCCTTTGTGTTCGCTTTTGCGGCTAGTTTGATGTTCTCAAGAGCTGCGAGCTGCGTCTCGAGCACCGTCGTTTTCTCCCCGAGCGCTTCAAGGCGCGCGATCTCGGCCTTGACTTCCTCAAGCGCCGCATCAAGGGCGGCCCGGTTCGCATAGTCGCGCGCCCCGTACGGCAGCCCCTCCAAGTTGCCAAACAGCACCGCAAACCCCTCAAGCAACAGTGTCTGCTGATCCGAGAACGGGCCTTCCGCGCCCTCCAGCGGGTTCATCCCCTGCCACCACTCATAGATCGCAACCGGGTCCATGAATTCCAGCCGCCGCTGCAACACCGGGAACGCCCCGAAAAGCAACTCGATTTCCTCCGCAGAAAGCGTCGACAGTGCTTCCAACAGCGCCTCATCGCTCAGCGGGTTCACCGCGGTCGCCGAGAGGTCAAGCGCTGTATTCGACAGCGATCCCCCGCCGGCTGCCTCGAACGCGGCAGCGACCCCGTCAATCCAGTCGACGTCAAGCCGGTTTTCGTTCAAGAGCTGTTGGAACCCGGCGACAAAGCTCGTTGACCCGACTCGCACCCACCCACACGAACCAGTAAACGCGCTCCACGCGTTCCGCACCGATGACAACTCCGTGTCAAGATCGATATTGCTCGCGCCGCCCTGCGACACGAACGAACGCAATTTCACCGGGTCTGCGGAGGACTTCCCCGGCCTTCCACGCGCAGCCGTCCGAAGTCGCTGCTGCGCGGAGAACGACGCCGAAACGCTGGGCGCAGCGACCGGCACCTCCGACGGACGCGGGTCAAAGAACGAGTCAACGCCAGCCGTGAAGCTGTCACCAAACGCGTCAGTCTGGCGCCGCTGCTCCCGCTCGGCCTCGCGAACCCGCCAGGAGGCTAGCTCTTCCAGCCGGGCACGTTCCTCCTGCGCTTTCAACTTTGCCTCTTTGATCTCCTGGGCGAGGTCGTATAGTACGCGGGCAAGTTTTACACGATCTTGCTTTTCAGTGCCGACAGCAACCTTAAAGAGCACCCCGTAGTTTCCTTCGAACCCTTCCGACGCACGCTCGGCAGCACCGCTTCGAAACTGGCTCTGACCACGCAGCACGTCATCTCCGGCCTCGAGCACCTTGACGAGCTTGTCAGCAACAGCATCATCGAATTCAATCGGCACGACCACACGCCCTTCAATCAGGCACGCACGAACCGCAATGCATGCGCGAGAACAGAAAATGGGGGCGCCGATACCGGCACCCCCAACTTCTACGACGATACGGCGAACGCCCGTCACTACGCAAATCGGATGTTCATTTTGATGGTCGCGGGCCCGCTTACTCCGCGGAGCGCCGTACCCCTCACCCCACAGGCAGATCCAGCGTGTTCGCGAGCAGCCCCTGCGTGTACGGGTCGGCTGGGTGGTCGAGCACCGCGTCTACCTCGCCGTACTCGACGATCTCGCCACGGTTCAGCACCGCCACCCGGTGCGCGATGTTGCGCACCACGGCGAGGTTGTGGGTGACGAAGATCATTCCAAGGCCGTCCTTCAGCAGCCCTCTCAACAGGTCGAGCACCGCGGATTGCACGAGCACGTCGAGCGCCGAGGTCACCTCGTCGCAGATCAGCAGCTCGGGTGAGGCGAGCAGCGCCCGCGCGATTGCGACCCGCTGCCGCTGCCCACCCGAGAGTTCGGCGGGGTACATCTGGGCCATGCGACGCGGCAGCTCGACCCTGTCAAGCGCCTCGGCGATCTGGCGCCTTGCCTCCGCGCCGCCCGCGCCGTGAAACAGCTCAAGCGGTGTGCGCAAGATCGCTTCGACGGTGTGGCGTGGGTTCAGCGACCCGTATGGGTTCTGGAAGATGTACTGCGCGGCCTGCCGGTCGGCGTGGCTGCGCTTCGCTGCCGACTTCGCGAGCTGCCGGCCCCCGAGAGCGGCCTCCCCCTCCCAGTTGTCGTGCAGTCCGATGAGGCACCGCGAGAATGTGCTCTTGCCCGATCCTGATTCGCCGACGATCGCGAGGCACTCACCGGCCCGCACCGTCAGGTCGATGCCGTGCAACACTTGCGTGTGCCCGTAAGCCGCCGTGAGGCCCGAGACCCGCAGGAGCGGCTGCTCAGCATCCGGCGCCGCAGCGAGTTCATCGCCCTCCCACGGCGAACGCACCTTCGTAGAGGGGGTCGCCGCGATGAGCTGCTGCGAGTACGGGTGCGTAGGTTCGAGCAGCACATTGCGCGCCCTGCCCGTCTCCACAATGTGCCCGTCTTTCATCACGATGGTCGAGTCGGCGACCTCAGCGACGACGGCGAGGTCGTGCGTGACATAGATCGAGGCGATCTCGTACTCCGCGCACAACCGCTTCACCAGTTCGAGGACACGCATTTGCGTTGACACGTCGAGGCCCGTCGTTGGTTCGTCGAGCACGATGAGGCGGGGCTGGGCGATCACGGCCATGGCGATCGCGATGCGCTGCTGCTGCCCGCCAGATAGCTCGCTTGCGCGGCGCCTGATGAACGCGTCGTCGTTCGGCAGCCCGACGGCGTCGAGTACCTCGCGAACCTTCGCGAGCGCTTCATCGCGCGGCGCGTCAACTGCCTCAAGCAGCTGGGTTGAGAGCCGCATCGAGGGGTTCAGTGCGGTCGCGGGGTCTTGGGCGACGTAGCTCACGAGCCCGCGGCGCGCAGCGCGCAGCCCCGCGGCGTCGAGGGCGAGGATGTCAGTGCCCTCGATCACGACGGAGCCCTGGCTGATGCGTGCGCCGGGGCGAGCATACCCAAGCAGCGCGAGCGAGAGCGTGCTCTTGCCCGAGCCAGACTCGCCGACGATGCCCATGACCTCGCCTGGTTCGAGCGAGAGCGACACCTGCTCGATGATCGGGGCGCCCGTCGATTCGAGCACGACCTCGAGGTCAGTAACTGTGATTGCCGCCATGACTACTTCCCCTCGGTGCGAGCGATGACGCGCGCGCCACCCTCAGCGATCAGATTTCCACCGACGGTGAAGAGCACGATCATGACGATCGGCGCCAGCACCGCCCACGGCTGGGTTGCAAGCCCCGTTCGGTTCTCACTCACCATCAGGCCCCAGTCGGGCGTCGGGGGCTGGATCCCGTACCCAATAAAGCTGATGGACGCGAGGATGCCGACAGCCCACATGAGACGCACACCGAACTCGACGAGCAGTGGTGACGTGATGTTCGGCAGAATCTCCCGCACGATGAGCTTGCGGCCGGGGATGCCGACCGACTGCGCCCACAGCACGAACTCGCGCCGGCAGATCGGCTGCGCCGCGCCACGAATGACGCGGGCGACGCCGGGAATCAGGGCGAGCACGACGAGCAGCACCAGCAGCGCGGGGCTCGGGCCGAGTACCGACACGAACATCAGAGCCATCAGGATGCCCGGGAACGCGAGCAGCACGTCCATAATTCGCATGAGGATCGTGTCGGTCCAGCCGCGGTAGTACGCCGCGACCATTCCGATCACCGCCCCAATAGCCACGGAGAGCACCGCGGCGAGGGGCGCCATCCACGCGAGGTGGATGCCTCCCGACAGCACGCGTGACAGGACGTCGCGGCCGAGTTGATCGGAGCCGAGCAAGAGGCCGCCGCCGGGGGCGGCGTATGGGGTCGTGATCGGCTCGGTCGGCGCGTGCGGCGCAAGGAAACGGCCGAACACGGCGAGCGCAGCGGTCACCACGACGAGGATCAGGCCCCACCGCACCTGCTTCGATGCGAGGAACCGCGTGAGCACACGGGACTTCGGTCGTGCAGCCTCGTCACTGGCGATCTCGGGTTCATGCTGGTGTGTCATGGCTATTCCTTCCGCCCCGCCGACCCGGCGTCAGAGAACAGGTCAGCGATGAAGTTGAAGACGAAGTACGCCGAGGCGATGATGAGCACGACGGCCTGGATGAGCGGGAGGTCGCGGTTGCCGACAGACTCGACGAGTGTGAGCCCGATGCCCGGGTACGAGAAGAGGTACTCGACGACGACGGTGCCGCCGATAAGAAACGCGGCCACGAGCGAGGCCGCCGGGATGATCGGCGCGAGCGCGTTCGGCAGCGCGTGCCGGTACAGGATGCGCCTCGTGCTCAGCCCTTTGAGCTGCGCCGTCTGAATGTACTCGCTACTCATGACGTCGATGAACGAGACGCGCACCAGCCTTGAGAGGTATGCGACCCCACCGATCACGAGCGTCGCGACGGGCAGCACGATCGCGAGCGGATGCCACCACGGCATATCGGCGGGCGGGATCAGCGCGACGGGCGGGAAGATGCGAAACACCGTTGTGCCAAACAGCGCAATGAGCACGGTGCCGAGCACGAACTCGGGGACTGCGTTCACGACCATCGACGTCCCCATAAAGAGTTTGTCGAACACCTTGTCCTTGCGCTGCGCCGCGATGATGCCGACGACGAGCGAGATCGGCATCATGATCACGAGCGCGAGCGCGCCGAGCGTGAGCGAGTTGCGGAGGCGGATCGCGAGGGTGTCGGCGACGGGCACGCCGTTTGTGAGGGAGACGCCCCAATCGCCGCGCAGGATCCCGGTGAGCCAGTTCACATATTGCTGCCACACCGGCAGGTTGAGGCCCAGCTGCTCGCGAACGATTTCGAGCCGCTCAGGCGTCGCGTTCACGCCCAGGATCACGCGGGCGACGTCGCCCGGCATCGCCTGCGTGGCAAAGAAGATCAGGATCGAGACGAGCAGCAGCGTGATGACACCCTGCAGCGCTTTCCCTCCCCACTTCTTGAATAGTCGCACCCGCCGTTGTCGGGTACGATCCCCTCCCCGCTCCGCGGAGAGTGCAATCATCTCAGTCATTCTCGTCGGCTCCTTCCACCCGTCACGTCGGACTCTAGCGATTCTTGGGCCGTGCCCGTCGCTCGGCTCCGATTACCTGCGGGTGGGATACGTCGGTCGTATTGGGTTACCGAGAGCGCCGCGTCCTTGCGTCGCCCCGAATCAGACAGGTGCCCGATCAGTACTCATCGTTCGCCAGCGGGGCCGCGACCACAATGGGCACGCCCCGTTCTTGCCCGGCGAGTCAAACAGCCTTCACTCGGCGACAACCCACTGGGGCGCGCAGCCACAAAGCTAGACGTAGCCCAGTTCAACGCCGACCCGACAGCAAGGAGGTTCCAATGTCAGCGAACCGCTCACTGTCAGTAGCGACCCCCGTGTTCCCCGTGCACGACATCGCGCCGCGCAACGGGCCGGCCGGCACCCCAGTCATCATCGTCGAGCCGATTACGGCAGACGTCGCGATCGGCTCGCCGCACCGCCACGCGTTCACCCAACTCGTGCTCGTCGAGCGCGGCACGGGCACCCACCAGGTCGACTTTGCGAGTGTGCCGATCAGGGCGGGCGAGCTCCACCTGCTCGCCCCCGGCCAGGTGCACCACTGGCAGGCTGACCCGGGGCTTCGCTGCCTCGCGATCCTCTTCTCAGAAGACGCGCTCGACCCGCTCGGTCTGCTCCCCGACCGAATCCGCGAACTGCTGCTGCTCGGCGCCGCGCCAATCGCCCCGCCAGCGCCCGCCCTCGCCCGGATTCGCCGCCTTTTCGCCGCCATCGAGGACGCGCCGTCGCCCGAAACCGGGGCGTACATCCTCGCTGCCCTACTGCACGAATGCGCCGACGCCTCGGTCGAGCACCAGACGCTCGGCTCCCACTCTGCGCTGACCCGCGATTTCATGCGATGCGTACTCCGCAGCCCAGACGCCCGGCTCACCGTCGCGAGCTGCGCGGCCCGTCTCAGCGTGACCGCGGGATACCTGGCCGAACAGGTCGTCGCCGACACCGGGTCAACCCCGGGGCGCATCCTCCGCACCGCCATCGCGCGCGAGGCGCAGCGGCTGCTCAGCGGGAGCGACCTCAGCGCCGCCCAGATCTCAAGCAAGCTCGGGTTCAGCGAGCCCTCATACTTCTCCCGCTTCTTCCGCCGAGAGGTCGGCTCAACACCAACCGAATACCGCGGGCTCGGCACCGACGCCGCTGCCCGCCCCCGAAAGGAACGCCATGCAAGCTGATGTACTGTTCGAACGAGCGACGCTGTTCGACGGGCACGAGCTCCTCCCCTCGCCCGTGTCGATAGCGATCGCGGGTGGCCTTATCACGGCGGTCAGTGAAGAGAGTCTCGAACACCTCGTCGGCCCGCACACTCAGCGCCGCGACATGCGGGGGGCGTTCGTGATGCCAGGCCTCGTCGATGTCCACAACCACCACGCGATCGCCGGCCGCGCTGAGCTCTTTGAACTCTCACTGCCCGTCGGCGCCTCACGCGACGAGATACTCATGGCCGTTGCCGCGCACGCCGCGAACACCCCGGAGGGCGGCTGGATCACCGGTGGGCCCTGGGGCACGAACCTCCTCGCCGAACTCAACTCGCTCGAATCACTCGCGCTCTTAGACGAGGCCGCTCAGGGGCGCCCGGTTGTGCTCATCGAAGACAGCAGGCACAACCGGTGGGCTTCAAGCGAAGCGCTGCGCCGTGCCGGGATCGACAATGCGTCCGGCTCCGCCGATGCTTCGGCTGACACCGGGGTGCTTCGTGACCGCGAGACCCAGCGCCCAACGGGCGTGCTGCTCGAACGCGCCGGGCTGCTCGTCGAACACGCGCTCGCCGCGCAAGGCGGTTTCAGCGAGACGCAGCACCGCGCGTCGGCAAAGCACGGCGTCGCCGTGCTGAACAGTTTTGGCGTGACAACGTTTCAGGACGCGGCCGCGTCACGGGACATCCTCGCCGCGCTGAAGCAACTCGACGACTCCGACGAGCTCAACGCCTGGGTCGTCTCGTCAATCACGATGAACGACGACATCTTCGGCTTCTCGCCCGTCGGGCAAGCCCTCATCGACCTCGCAGAGCCGTACCGTTCCCGGCACCACCGCCCCGACTTCGTCAAGGTGTTCCTTGACGGCGTGCCGCCCGCGCGCACGGCGGCATTCCTCGAGCCGTACCTCCCCGACGACGAGCACGGTCACGACTTCGCGGGAGCGCTTTTGATACCGCAAGCGGAGTTCGGGGCGCTCGTCGAGAGCGTCGCCGGGCAGGGGCTCGGGGTGAAAGTGCACTGCGCTGGAGACGCCTCCGCCCGAGCCGTGCTCGACACGGTGGAGCGCCTGCGTAGCTCAGGCGACCACACCACGCGGGTGCACATCGCGCACGGCCAGATCCTTGCCGAGAGCGACATTCCACGGCTCGCCGAGCTTGACGTCACGGCAGATATGTCGCCCTTCGTGTGGTTTCCCGGTGTGATCCCGACCGCGCTCACGCAGGTGCTTCCCGCCGAGGTAGCCTCACGCGTGCAGCCGACCCGCGACCTGCTCGAACAGGGAGCGCTGCTCGCGATGGGCTCGGACTGGCCGGTCAGCCCGACTCCGAACCCGTGGGTGGGTATCCACGGGCTTGTCACGCGGGCCGACCCGTTTCGCCAGGCGCCCGGAACACTGTGGCCCGAACAGGCGCTCTCCGTCGGCGAGGCGCTTCGCATCTGCACCGCAAACGGCGCCGAAGCGATGGGCCTCGGCGGAGTCACGGGCAGGATCGCCGAGGGATACTCGGCCGACCTGATCCTGCTCGATGCGAGTCCGTTCGACCGCGACCCACACACGCTCGTCGATACGCGGGTGCTCGAGACCTGGTTTGAGGGGCGCGTCGTCCACCGGGTGAATGACTAGCCGCCGCAAGCGCCTAGCTCCCGCAGCGCGTACCGGCCCCGGCCTGATCCTGCTCCTGGGTCTGCTTGAGGCGTTTGGCCCGCTCTCGATGGATCTGTACATGCCGGCCCTCCCTGAACTCGCCGCGACGCTCGACACGAGCGACGCCCTGGCCCAGCTGACGATGTCGGTCTGCATGCTCGGGCTGGGCGTCGGGCAGCTCATCGCTGGCCCGCTCAGCGACCGCTTCGGAAGGCGGCTGCCGCTTCTCGTTGGCGTCGCCGCGTTCACCGTATTCTCTGCGGGGTGCGCGCTCGCCCCCTCTGCCGAGTGGCTGCTGCTCTTCCGGACGTTTCAGGGCATCGGCGGCGCGGCTGGCATGGTTGTCACGCTTGCGATCGCACGCGACCTGTTCTCTGGGGCAGAACTCTCAAAGATGCTCTCCTGGCTCGCGCTCGTCGGCGCTACCGCGCCGATTGTCGCGCCCGTGCTCGGAGGCCAGCTCACGGCGGTCATGGACTGGCGGGGCTTCTTCCTCGTGCTCGGCGGGCTCGGCGCCGTACTTTTCGCGGCGGCTGCGCTCTGGCTTCCGGAGTCGCTTCCGATGGGCGCGCGCAGCGCAGGCGGCGGGCGATCGCTGTTCGCGGACGCACGCGTGCTACTCGGCCCCGGCCCGTATCGGGTCGTGCTCGCAATTTCGGCGATCTCAGGGATCGCGTTCTTCTCGTACCTGTCGATGTCGAGCTTTGTGCTGCAGAATGGCTTCGGCGTCTCGCCGCAGCTCTTCGGCGTCATGTTCGCGCTCGGCTCGCTGTGCAATGTCGTGGGTTCCCAGACGAACCGGGTGCTCGTCGGCAGGTTCTCACCCCTCGAGCTGTACCGGGCGGGCATCGGGATCGCGTGCATCGGCAGCGCGCTCGCGGCACTCAGTGCGCTGCTGGGATGGGGCCTCGGCCCCTTCGTCGCAGGGCTCGGAATCTACCTCATGTCGACGGGCTTCACACTCCCCAACCAGAACACGATCGCGCTGGATGCGCACGGTGACAGAGCGGGGTCGGCTGCAGCGCTCATCGGCATGGCGTCGCTCACCGTCGGGCCGATCGTGAGCCCACTGGTTTCTGCCGGCGGGCTCACGACGCTCACACTCGGGGTGACGATGGCTGCGGCGAGCGCAGCCGTACTCGTGCTCGGTATGACGGCGCTGCGCGGGAAGTAGTGCGCCCCGCCTCGCCCCGCCTATTGCGCATATTGCGCCTATTTATTGATCGATGGTGACGCCGTCGAGCGTGTACGCCGACCGCCCGTAGAGGTCGGTTCGCAGCCCCGAGACGCGATCACTGTGCACGGTGATGTCTTGCCCGTACACCGGGATGATGTACCCGCCGCGTTCGTACTCGATCGTGCGCAACTGCGAGATGTAGTCACACTGGGCCTCCGGGTCTGCCGTGGCATAGAGCTTGGCCGCGATCTCGTTGTACTCCGGGTCGTCCATGTGCGAGCCGTTCTCGGACCCACCCGGCGAGAAGTGCCCGGTCGCCGAGACGAGGTACGGGGTCGACGTGAACCCGATGAAGAACGGCCACTCGAGCCACTGGTTGAGAAACGTTCCGACGTCGAGCTTCTTCACGCTCACGCCGATGCCGACCTTCGCCGCATCCTCCGCGTACAGCTGCGCCATTTCCACCATCCCGGGGAACGCGGCATCGGTTGCGAGCTCGAGCTTAAGTTCGGCTGCACCAGCTTCAGCGAGCAACTCAGCCGCACGCTCAAGGTCTTGCTCACGCTGCGGCAGCTGCGGGTCTGGGCAAGCCGAGTTCTTCGAGATGAAGTCGTTTCCGATCGTCGCGTAGCCGCCAAACGCGTTCTCGACGATCCGTTCGCGATCCACCACGAGCCGCATCGCCTCGCGCACTCGCGCGTCGTCCGTGGGCGAGGCGTCGAGCCGCACGGTCATGAGCGGGTACGTCGCGGTGTCGCTCACGAGGATCTTCAGGCCCGCTTCTCTCTCGATGCTCGGCATCTCGGGGAACGGAATGCCCTGCGCGATGTCGATCTGACCGCCCCTGATGGCGTTCGTCACCGCGTCTTGCTCTTGGAAGAACGAGAACGTGAGGTTCTCGACGGTTGCGGGGTCGCCCCAGTAGTCGTCGAACCGGGTGAGCTTCGCCTGCTGCCCCGCCGTGAACGACTCGATACGGAACGGCCCTGTTCCGGCAGGCGCGTCGAACGTGGCGTTGCCCTTCAGGCTGCGCATCACGAGACGTGTCATCGAGAATGCCTCGGGGAGGGGGCCGTACGGCTCCCGCAGTGACAGCTCGAGCGTGAGGTCGTCGACGACCGCAATACCGTCGGGGTCGATGAAATCGAGCTGCGAGGCAATCGACCAGCCGTTTGCCTCGTCCACCATCCAGCCGATGCTCTCGGCCGCGTCGTGCGCGGTGAACTGCTCGCCGTTGTGTGTGCGTACCCCGTCGCGGAGCCTCACTGTCCAGACATCGAGCGCCTCGTTCGGCGTCATCGACTCGGCAAGCTTGTAGACGACCGCCCCCTCGTTGTCGAGCGCGGTGAGCCCCTCATGGACCTGCGCGTAGACAGCGTTATTCGAGAACGAACTGTGCTGGGCGTAGGGTTGGACCTCATCGATGCTGCTGCCCACCATCCCGATGCGGAGCGCTCCGGCCGGGTCGCCGCCGTCTCCACCTCCGGGTGGGGCGCACGCAGCGAGACTCGCTCCAAGTGCCGCCGCAAGCGCGATCGCGGCAATCTTGACAGTTCTTCGTTGACTCATGGGGACCTCCACGTGCTGCTCACGCGACCGGCCGGCCATCCCGAAGTGACTCTGCAAGACCACACGGCCGATCGCATCTTCTCAATCAAGTGAAGCCCAAGTCTCGCCGGGGCCGTCGTCGGACTCAATGCCCTCGGGCGCTTCGTGCACGCAATGGCAACAGCGCCTCCGCCCCCGACAACTGGTGCAACAGGGGCGAGCCGGGAAGCGTACGCTCCCCGGCCCGCCCCGTGGCAGTTTCCCGGTACCTCCGATGACTATTCGACGGTCACGCCGGTGACGACGTAGGCCGAGCGGCCGTACAGGTCAGGCTCCAGGCCCTTCACGTTCGAACGGTGCACCGTGATCTGCTGGCCGTAGACAGGGATAAGGTAGCCGCCGCGCTCGTACTCGATCGTCTGCATCTGCTCGATGAGCTTGCACTGCTCGCCAGCGTCCGTCGCCTGGTAGAGCTTGTCTGCAAGCTCGGCGTATTCGGCGTCGTCGAACGCGGTGCCGTTCTCCGACCCGCCGGGCAGGTAGTGCGCCTTCGCGGTCGTCTCATACGGGCTTGACGTGAAGCTGATGAAGAACGGCCACTCAAGCCAGCGGTCCAGGAACGTTGCGACGTCGAGCTTGCGAACCGAAATGTTCAGCCCAGCCTTCGCGGCGTCGTCTGCGATGAGCTGCGCCATCTCCATCATGCCGGGGAACGCACCGTCAGTGACGAGTTCGACCGAGGCCCCCTCAGCGCCAGCCTCCGCGACGAGCGCCTTCGCGCCCGCGATGTCCTGCTTCCGCTGCGGCACCGAAGGCGGCGCGCACGACGTGTTCTTGCCGACGAAATCATTCGCGACCGAGGCGTACCCACCGAATGCGTTCGACACGATCCGCTCTCTATCGACGGACATGCGCAGCGCCTGGCGCACCTTCACGTCGTCGAAGGGCGCGTTCGACGCGTTCATCGCGATGATCGGGTAGGCCGCGGTGTCGCTCACGAGCAACTCAAGATTTGGATCGACTTCAAGCGCCGGCATCTCAGGGAACGGGATGCCCTGCGCGACGTCGATCTGGCCGCCCCTGATAGCGTTCGTCACCGCATTCTGCTCGGTGAAGTACGAGATTTTGAGGTGCTCGATGTTTGGTTTCTCGCCCCAGTAGTCCTCGAACCGGGTGAGCTTCGCCTCCTGGCCGGGCGTGAAAGAGTCGAGCACGAACGGCCCGGTCCCCTCAGGCTTCTCCTGCGTTGCACCATTCCGGATGCTGCGCATGTTGATGCGCTCCATGGCGAGCATCTCCGGCACCAGACCGAATGGCTCGGCGAGGTTGAGCTTCACGGTCAGATCGTCCACGACCTCGATCTGGTCAGCGCTCGTGAGCCAGTCGAGCTGCGTCGCGTAGGTGAACGCGTTCTCGGGGTCAATCATCCAGCGCAGGCTCTCAGCGACGTCCTCGGCGATGAACTTCTCGCCGTTGTGCAGCTTGACGCCATCCCGGAGGGTGATCGTCCAGACATCGTTCGTGTCGTTCGGCTCGATCGATTCGGCGAGCGCGAGCTTGACGGAGCCGTCGCTCGCGCGCTGCGCGAGGCCCTCAAACACCTGCCTGAACAGGGCCGAGCTCGAGGTCGATCCCTGGAACTGGTACGGATCCTGCGTATCGCCCGTGCTGCCGACCATGCCGATCGTGAGCGAGTCCCCACCGGAGCCGCTTGAGGCGGCCGGTGGGGAGCAGCTCGTGAGCACGAGCGAGAGCGCGACGGCCGCGAGCGCCGCGGCCCGCACGCCCTTACGGGGGTTGATTCGAATTGTCATGTGCAATGTCCTCCTTGACACTTTCTCCGAACATCCCGATGCCTATGTCGGAGATGTGCAGTTCTCATGGTGAACAGCACTTCGGCTTCGATCAAGCGATGGCACGGCAATGTTCCGCCCGAATCAACTCCCGTGCAGGGAATGACAACCCTACCGTTTCTCCTCGGGCAGGTAGTGGCCGTCGCCGCTCAGGGCGATTGCAAGGAAGCGGAAGGGCCGGTCGACGCGGTTAAAACCCAGCGGACAGTGCTTCAGCCCGGCGGGAATGTACACGGAGCCGGAGGTCGTAATGATGTGCCGCTCCCCCTCGATGTCGAGGTAGACCTCCGCCCCGAGATCTCTCGGATCGTCGGGGTTGTTGCCGGTGAACACCAGCACCTCGTCGTAGTCGTGCTCGTGTTCGTGCACCCAGAACGTTTCTTCCTCCGTCGGGTGCACCCAGCTCATCGTGATGTATGCCTTAGCCTCGGGAACATCGTCGCTTCTCATGAGCGCCCAGGGCCGACTCAAGTTCTTCGGCAGCGGCCGGCCCGCAGCCTCCGCCTCGTTGATCATGTCGTCACGGCAATCAACGAGATCCCGAACAAACAGGTGCTCAAACTGGCTCGTCATGGTCTTTCTCCTTCGGTTCGCTTCGGCGGCCTTGGGCGGCCGCGAGGCCAGTCTCGCCCTACTCCGCGCCATGGGCGAGGCACTCCTCGCGGGCATCGTGGTACTTTCCGCCGGGTCGAGCGGCCGTTCTCCTACCCGTCAGGTTGGCCCTGGCGGACACCCAGCCGGATCGTATACGATCTTGACTGTGACAGCTCCGGCGCGCAGCACAGCACCGGCCGCTGCCCACCACACGACACCCCGAAGAAGCGGAGGCCCCTGTGCTCGACCCCTCTCAAATCGCATCCATCGCCGATGAGCTCGTACAGGCTGACCGCGATCGCGCGGTGCTCCCCCGGCTCACCTCCCGCTACCCAGACATGGTGATCGAGGACTCGTACGCGATCCAAAAGGAGTGGTCCGATCGCCGCATCGCCGCGGGGGCCCGCCTCGTTGGCCACAAGATCGGCCTCACGTCGAAGGTCATGCAGGTCGCGACGGGCATTACTGAGCCCGACTACGGGGTCATCCACGACGACATGGTCTTCGAGTCTGGCGCGACGCTTGAGTTCGATCGCTTCTCGAACGTTCGTATCGAGGTCGAGCTTGCCTTCGTCTTGTCGAAGCCACTTACCGGCCCGAACGTGTCGCTGTTCGACGTGCTCGACGCGACCGCCTACGTCGTCCCGGCACTTGAGGTGCTGAACTCACACTTGGAGCTCGAGGGCCGCACGATCGTCGACACCATCTCGGATAACGCCGCGATGGGGGCGATGGTCGTGGGCGGTCGCCCAGTGAAGGTCGACGATGTTGACCTCACCTGGGTGCCGGCACTCCTGTACCGCAACGAGACCATTGAGGATTCGGGCGTCGCCGGCGCCGTGCTCGGGCATCCCGCGCTCGGCGTCGCCTGGCTCGCAAACAAGCTCGCGCAGCACGGGCAATCGCTCGACGCCGGCGAGATCATCCTTGCGGGGTCGTTCACAAAGCCCATGTGGGTCGAACGCGGCGACACCGTGCACGCAGATTACAACGGATTGGGGTCAGTAACGTGCCGATTCATCTAGAACTTCCGCCGACGCTTCGCGACCGCCTCGCGGAGACGGATCGTGCACTGATCGGCCTGTGGGCAACCGCAGGCAGCGCCGTGAACGCCGAGATCGTCGCGGGCAGCGGCACCGACTGGGTGCTCCTCGACGCCGAGCACTCCCCAAACGGGCTCGAGTCACTGCTCGCGCAGCTGCACGCGATGGCCCCGTACCCCGCGACGATCGTAGTCCGACCGCCATACGGCGACACCGTAACGATCAAGCAGTTCCTCGACCTCGGCGCGCAAAACCTGCTCATCCCGATGGTCGACTCGGCCGAGCAGGCCGAGGAGGTCGTACGGGCGACGCGCTACGCACCCGAAGGCACGCGCGGGGTCGGGTCGGCGCTCGCACGCTCGGCACGGTGGAACCGGGTCGAGAACTACCTCACCAGGGCGAACGACCTCGTGAGTGTGACCGTGCAGATCGAGTCGGTCGCAGCCGTGAGCGACGTGCAGCGCATTGTCGCGGTCGACGGCGTCGACGCGGTGTTCGTCGGGCCCGCTGACCTCGCGGCATCGATGGGCTTCCTGGGGCAGCAGTCACATCCGGCGGTCGTTGATGCGGTGCTCCACGTGATTTCGGCGGCGCGGGCAGCAGGGAAACCAGTCGGCGTGAACGCGTTCGTGCCCGAGCAGGCGGAGCGCTACATCGAGGCCGGGGCAAACTTCGTCGCGGTGGGCGCCGACGTCGCGCTGCTGGCACGCGCCACCGAGGCGCTCGTTGACCAGTTCATTCCACCAGGGTCCGAGGGTGCTTCTTCGGGTGGCGCCGCCGCGCCTCGCGCCAGTTACTAGCTCTGACGCTGGCCCGACCTGGCCGGCCCCGCCCGCCCTGGCCTGGCCCCCTCAACCCACCAGACAGACCCGCTCTGGCAAGACTTCCCTTTCCCCCCAGTGTTAGGGCCTGGTTTACAGGAAGCCACTCTTCGGCGGGGTGAGGGCGCCAACACTCCGGGCCACCCCAAGCCCCGAGCGGTGCCCGCCCCACGCCACCCCCTCAAATTTTCCTTTGGCCCTCAAATCTTGGCGAGATTTGAGGGCCAAAGGAAAAACTGGGGTGGAGTCGTCGCCAAGCCGCAGCCCAATCAAGCACAAGCCAGCCAGCCAGCCAGCACCCAAATGCCCCTTCCCAACACCCCTTCCCAACAGCCACCAGATCATATACGATATGAAATACAAAGAAGAGACGAGGTAGTCATGACGCTCGGAAACGAAGCCGCGCTCGGAAACGAAGCCGCGCTCGACCAGGAACTCGACCAGGAACTCGACACTGAGTTCGAGGACGAGATCGACAACGAGTTCGGAATCGACATGCCCGGCAAGATCATCGCCGTCCACCTGAACTATCCCTCGCGCATCGCGCAGCGTGGTCGCACGCCCGAGTTCCCCTCCTACTTCTTCAAGCCGGCCTCGTCGCTCGCCCCCACCGGCGGCACTGTCGAGCGCCCCGCCGGCACCGAGCTGCTCGCGTTTGAGGGTGAGATCGCACTCGTCATCGGCGAGACGGCCCGCTGGGTCTCCCCCGAAGACGGGTGGCAGTACGTCTCGCAGGTCACCGCCGCGAACGATCTCGGACTCTACGATCTGCGCTCGGCAGACAAGGGGTCGAACGTGCGCAACAAGGGCGGCGATGGCTACACACCGATCGGCCCGGTCACGATCCCGACCGAGGGCATCGGTGAGGGCGACTGGCGAGTACGTACCTGGGTCAACGGCGAACTTGTGCAGGATGACACGAGCGACACCCTGAAGTTTCCCTTCGGCCAGCTCGTCGCAGACCTCTCGCAGCATATGACGCTTGAGCCGGGTGACGTGATCCTGACGGGCACGCCCGCGGGCTCCTCAGTGCTACTCCCCGGCGACGTCGTGGAGGTCGAGGTCGACGCGCCGAACGTGCCGGGCGCGCCGACCACCGGTCGCCTTGTGACGACGGTCACCCAGGGCGAGACCGATTTCGGCGACTTCGGCAACCGTCCCGCCGTGAACGACCTCCAGCGGATCGAGGCGTGGGGCAGCGAGGAAGAGCACGCAGCGGCGGTCGCAGCCGGCCGCGCGACCCCGCTCGACGCACCCGACGCCGGCGCGAGCGACGCAGCCACCACCGGCTCCACGGCACCTGCGAGCCCCCTCACGCCCGAGATCCGCGAGCTGCTCAGCGGAGTCGCCGTCGCGACGGTCTCGGCGGCGCTCCGCAAGCGCGGCTACACCGAGATCTTCATCGACGGCGTCTACCCGAACCACGAGGGCGATGCGATCCTCGGCACGGCAAAGACGCTCCGCTTCATTCCCTTCCGCCCTGACCTCTTCAAGGAGCATGCGGGCGGCTTCAACGCGCAGAAGCGCGCCTTCGACACCGTGAATGAGGGTGAGGTGCTCGTCGTTGAGGCGCGCGGCGTCCCGTCAACCGGCACCGTCGGCGACGTCTTGGCGCTCCGCGCGCAGGTTCGCGGCGCGGCCGGCGTCGTCACCGACGGCGGGGTGCGCGACTTCGCGGCAGTGCAAGAGTTCGACATTCCGGTGTTTTCACAGGGCGCGCACCCGAGCGTGCTCGGTCGCCGCCACGTTCCGTGGGAGACCGATGTGACGATCGCGTGCGGTGGGGCCGCCGTACAGCCAGGCGACATCATCATGGGCGACCGCGACGGGGTCATCGTGATCCCGCCCTTCCTGCTCGCGGAGGTTGCGGCCGAGGCCGCCGCCCAGGAGCTCGAGGACGGTTGGGTTGCCGACCGCGTCGCCGAGGGGCACGCCGTCGACGGGCTGTTCCCGATGAACGCCGAGTGGCGCGCCCGCTACGTCGCCGAAACTGGCAGGGGCTAGCCGTGAGCACCGAATCGAAGTCCGAGCGCGCGTATCGCCTCATCCGGGGCCGGATCGACGCCGGCGAGTACATGCCCGGCTACCGGCTCGTACTCGCCCCGATCGCGGCCGAACTCGACATGTCGGTCGTGCCCGTGCGCGAGGCGATTCGCCGCCTCGAGGCAGAGCAGCTCGTTACGTTCGAGCGCAACGTCGGCGCCCAGGTGTCGCTCGTGAAGGAGACCGAGTACCTGCACACGATGCAGACGCTCGCGCTCGTGGAGGGCTCGGCGACGGGCCTGGCAGCGCCGTTCATCACGAAGGATCAAATCACCCGTGCGCGCGCCGTCAACGAGACGATGCGTGAGTCTCTTGAAGCGTTCGACCCCACGCGGTTCACCGAGCTCAACCTCGAGTTTCACGCGGTGCTGTTCGAGACGTGCCCAAACCCGCACATTCTCGACCTCGTGCACCGGGGCTGGAACCGCATGAAGGTGCTGCGCAACTCGTCGTTCAGTTTCGTGCCCGGTCGTGCGAGCGAGTCGGTCGAGGAGCACGAGCGCATCCTGCAGCTCATCGAGCAGGGCGCGACCCCGCTCGACATTGAGCTCGCGGCCCGCGCGCACCGCACCGCCACACTCGACGCGGTGCTCGCGCACTCCGAAGAGCTCAAGCACCCGGTCTCGGCCGCGTAACACACTCACCCATTTCCAAGTTTCCAATACCCCAACACGGAGGCGACAGCATGACTCACACAAAGCCCGCAGGGCTCCCCGACAAGATCCGCCACTTCATCGACGGCAAGTTCGTCGACTCGGTCGGCGGCGAGGAGTTCGACGTTCTCGATCCCGTATCGAACGAGACCTACATTCAGGCCGCGGCCGGCCAGAAGGCCGACATCGACCTCGCCGTCGCGGCCGCACGCCGCGCGTTCACGGAGGGCCCGTGGCCGAAGATGCTGCCGCGTGAGCGCTCGCGGATCCTGCACAAGGTCGCCGACATCGTCGAGTCGCGCGACGCGCAGCTCGCGGAGCTCGAGAGCTTTGACTCGGGTCTGCCGATCACCCAGGCGAAGGGCCAGGCGCGCCGCGCGGCCGAGAACTTCAGGTTCTTCGCAGACCTCATCGTGGCCCAGCACGACGACACGTTCAAGGTGCCCGGCCGCCAGATCAACTACGTGAACCGCAAGCCGATCGGCGTCGCGGGCCTCATCACGCCGTGGAACACCCCGTTCATGCTCGAGTCGTGGAAGCTCGGCCCGGCGCTCGCGACCGGCAACACCGTGGTGCTGAAGCCGGCCGAGTTCACGCCGCTGTCGGCGTCGCTCTGGGGCGAGATCTTCCGCGAGGCAGGCGTGCCCGATGGCGTCTTCAACCTCGTCAACGGCATGGGTGAAGAGGCCGGCGACGCGCTCGTGAAGCACCCCGAGGTGCCGCTTATCTCGTTCACCGGCGAGTCGAGCACGGGCTCGCTTATCTTCGCGAACTCGGCCCCCTACCTCAAGGGCCTCTCGATGGAGCTCGGTGGCAAGAGCCCGGCCGTCGTCTTCGCTGACGCTGACCTCGAGTCGGCGCTCGACGCGACGGTGTTCGGCGTCTTTAGCCTGAACGGCGAGCGCTGCACCGCCGGCAGCCGCATCCTCGTCGAGCGTTCGATCTACGACGAGTTCGTCGAGCGCTATGCCGAGCGGGCGAAGAACGTTGTCGTCGGCCTTCCCTCCGACCCCGCGACCGAGGTCGGCGCGCTCGTGCACCCCGAGCACTACGAGAAGGTCATGAGCTACGTCGAGATCGGTAAGACCGAGGGCCGACTCGTCGCCGGCGGCGGTCGTCCCGACGAGTTCCCTGTCGGCAACTTCGTCTCCCCCACCGTGTTCGCTGACGTGAAGCCCGACGCGCGCATCTTCCAGGAGGAAATCTTCGGCCCGGTCGTCGCCATCACCCCGTTCGACACTGACGAGGAGGCGCTCGAGCTCGCGAACAACACGAAATACGGTCTCGCGGCATACATCTGGACCTCCGACCTCAAGCGCGCACACAATTTCTCGCAGTCGGTCGAGGCCGGCATGGTGTGGCTGAACTCAAACAACGTGCGCGACCTGCGCACCCCGTTCGGCGGCGTGAAGGCTTCGGGTCTTGGCCACGAGGGCGGGTACCGCTCGATCGATTTCTACACCGACCAGCAGGCAGTGCACATCACGCTCAACGAGGCGCACTCGCCGAAGTTCGGCGCAGGCAAGTAACCCCAGTTTGATTCAGGTGGCGCGCCTTAGCTGGCGCGCCACCACTACCCAGGAAGGACAACGTCATGTCTGAACTCAAGGGTCGCGAAAAGACCTCCTCCGGTTTCTACGTCACTAAGGAAGCCCCCATCCAGACCGACAACCCGGTCAAGACTCCGTCGGTTCCCGCCCCCGATATCCTGCGCTGCGCTTACATGGAGCTCGTCGTCACCGACCTCGCAAAGTCGCGCGAGTTCTACGTCGACGTGCTCGGCCTCACAGTCACCGAGGAAGACGAGAACGCGATCTACCTGCGCTCGCTCGAGGAGTTCATCCACCACAACCTCGTGCTCCGCAAGGGTCCCGTCGCTGCCGTCGCCGCGTTCTCGTACCGAGTCCGCACACCCGAGGATCTCGACAAGGCCGTCGCGTTTTACACCGAGCTCGGCTGCCGCGTCGAGCGCCGCTCCGAGGGCTTCACGAAGGGCATCGGTGATTCGGTGCGCGTCGAAGACCCGCTCGGTTTCCCGTACGAGTTCTTCTACGACGTCGAGCACGTCGAGCGGCTCGCCTGGCGCTACGACCTCTACACGCCGGGCGCGCTCGTGCGCCTCGACCACTTCAACCAGGTCACCCCCGATGTGCCCCGAGCCGTGCGCCACTACCAGGATCTCGGGTTCCGCGTCACCGAGGACATCCAGGATGAGGAGGGCACCGTCTACGCCGCGTGGCTGCGCCGCAAGCCGACCGTGCACGACACCGCGGCAACGGGCGGCGACGGCCCCCGCATGCACCACGTCGCGTTCTCCACGCACGAGAAGCACAACATCCTCGCGATCTGCGACAAGCTCGGCGCGCTGCGCATGTCGGACAGGATCGAGCGCGGCCCCGGCCGCCACGGCGTCTCGAATGCGTTCTACCTGTACATCCTCGACCCCGACGGGCACCGGGTCGAGATCTACACCCAGGATTACTACACGGGTGACCCCGATAACCCCGTCGTCACATGGGACGTGCACGACAACCAGCGCCGCGACTGGTGGGGCAACCCCGTCGTGCCGTCGTGGTACACGGATGCGTCGCTCGTGCTCGATCTCGACGGCAACCCGCAGCCCGTCGTCGCGCGCACCGACGCGTCGGAGATGGCTGTGACGATCGGCGCCGACGGGTTCTCGTACACCCGCGACGACGAGGGTGAGAAGGGCTTCAAGCTCGGCAACACCCTGTAGACCGGTTACAGCGGAGGGGCTGGGGCGCGCATGCGCTCCGGCCCCTCCGGCGTTCCGCGGCGGTGCCTTCCGGCGATCCCCGCCCCACGCGTCCCACCATCCCCTCCAACCCAATTTTTCGTTTCACCATCAAACTCCCGGGGTATTTGAGGCTGATTCGAGAATTTGGGGTGGGTGGGTGGGTCGCGTGGTGTCGGCCGGGTGGGTCGCGTACGGTCGGCCGGGCAGGCCGGGCCGAGCAGGCCGGGCCGGGTTGGCCGGGCGAGCACAACTAGGCGAGCATCGTCCCAAGCATGAGCGACATCGCGCCGGCATCAGTGGCCGCGAGCCGCTGCCCTCCCCTGACTGCGGCGAGCGCCACGCACGCAAGGCCTAAGGCCAGCACCACGACGGCCACGGTCAGCAATCCGGGCGACGGAACCCCACCGTGCTGGTGCAGCTCTTCGACAACCAGCGACGTCGCGGAAGTCTGCGCCGGAGGGGCAGCGCTGACGAGCAGCAGCGCTCCCATCGCGGGGTACGACAGCGCGGTCAGGATCCCGTGCCCATGACACGGCTCCCCCAGTGCTGCGGGCGCTGCGCCGGAAACACCCGCACCGCCGCGGGAAGTTGCGCGGCCATCAGATAAGCGCAGCGAGAGCCCAACACCCAGGCCGGCGCCCATAAGCAACGCGGCCCACAGCACGGGTGGCACCAGCCCGGTCACCGCGTGGTCGAGCATGGCTGCGAACATCACGCACGCCGCCACAAGCTGCAACGGGTTTCGTGACCGCGCGCCGCACAGCAGGCAGAGCGCGGCCGAGGTGATCATCACCACTGGCATCACCGTCGCTGCGAGCATGCCTCAACCCTACGAAGGGCACCATTGACATGGCGCTGCGCAGGAGAGGTGTGCGCCAAGCGACATGCGCCGTGCGCCGGTTGCAGGCCCACAGGCGCCGAATCAGCGAGGTCTGCACTCGGAGACATGGGCCGTGCGCTGCGGACACAGCCGGGCACTTTCTCCGCGCTGTGCGCCTTCTTAGACTCGGTTCGAAGCGCCTCCCGGGTCCCCGGGAAGCGCACCGGCAACGACGCCACGAGAGGACTCAGGCACATGAGCGAAGCAACACAACTCGCGCAGCACGGGCAAGACGGGCATCCCGCGCACGATCCCGGGCTCAGCCGCCGAACGCTCGGCGTTCCCGCGATCACCCTTATGATCATCGCCGCGTCGGCACCGCTCACCGTGGTCGCCGGCGGCGTCACCACGTCGTTCGCAGTCACAGGCTCGCTCGGCGTTCCCCTCGGGTTCCTGCTCATCGCGGTCATCCTCACCGTGTTCGCCGTCGGTTACACGGCCATGGGGCGCCACATCACGAACGCCGGCGCGTTCTACGCCTACATCTCTCGCGGGCTCGGTCGGGCCGCGGGCGTCGGGGCATCGCTCATCGCGCTCGTCGCTTACAACGCGATGCAGGTTGGCCTCTTCGGGCTCTTCGGGTTTCAGCTCTCGATGTTCCTCGAGGCGAAGCTCGGGTTCGCTTCACCCTGGTGGGTCTGGATCATCGTTGGCATCGTCGCCGTCGGCATCCTCGGAGTGAACAAGATCGATGTCTCAGCGAAGGTGCTCGGCGTTCTCGTCGCGCTCGAGTTTCTCGTGGTCATCGTCTTCGACATCTTTTCATTCGCCGCGGCCCCCGAGGGCGTCACTACGACGACGCTGAACCCCGGCGAGCTGTTCGGCCCGTCACTCGGCATCGTGCTGGTGTTCGGCGTCGCCGCTTTCATGGGCTTTGAGAGCGGGGCGATCTACGGCGAGGAGGCGAAAGACCCGAAGCGAACCGTACCGCACGCGACCTATGCCGCGGTCGCAATCATCGGCGTCTTCTACGCGTTCAGCGCCTGGGCGTTCTCCGTCGGCGTCGGTCCGTCGAACATCGTCGGGGCGTCACGGGAGTTCGGCCCAGACCTCATGTTCGTGTTCATGTCTGAGCACGTGAGCGTCATCTTCGTCGACATCATGAACATCCTCTTCCTCACGAGCCTGTTCGCGGCCCTGCAGTCGTTCCACAACGCCGTCGCTCGGTACTTCTTCTCACTCGGGCGCGAGGGCGTGCTCCCCCGATGGTTCGCGCACACCGGCAAGACCGGCGCACCGTGGGCCGGCTCCGTCTCCCAGACGGTCATTGCGCTCCTTGTCACCGCTGGTTTCGCGATCGCCGGGGCGACCGGCGGCGAGGCCGCCCTCGGCGAGCAGGGGTTCCTCTTCCCGGTGCTCACTATGTTCACCTGGCTCACGAACACCGGCGCGATGGGGCTCGTCATGCTCATGGCGGTCGTCGCCGCGGCAGTGATCGGGTTCTTTGCGCGCGACCGGCGAGGGCTCGGCCTCTGGACCACGCTCATCGCGCCCCTCGTCTCGGGCCTGTTGCTCGCGTGGGTGTTCGTCATGGTGATCGCGAACTTCCACCTCCAGCTCGGGCAGGAGGCCCCGACCGCCGAAACCTACGTGCTCCCGATCATCGTGGCGCTCGCCGGGCTCGTCGGCGTCATTTGGGGGCTGGTGCTGAAGGCCCGGCGCCCGGAGGTCTACGCCCGCATCGGTCGCGGCACCGAGCCCGGCGCATACGGCACCGAGGTGGTCGACGTCGTCGGGGCATCTGAGCTCTAGCCACGCCAGCAACGGCCAGCCACGCAGCCGCCACGAACACGGCACACGAGCCGGCTCCACGCGCCGAGCGCCCTCGTCCGGGATTCCGGACAGGGGCGCTCGGCGCGACGTTGTTTGTGGCCTCCCGGCGCGGTGAGATGGAGTCATCGGCTTGATCCAGACCGTTTGAAAGGAACCAACGATGGCTCTCCCCGGCGCACGCCCCGTCCGCGCACCACGCGGCACCGAGATCTCAGCGAAGAGCTGGCAGACCGAGGCCCCGCTTCGCATGCTCATGAACAACCTCGACCCCGAGGTTGCCGAGCGACCCGACGACCTCGTCGTCTACGGCGGAACCGGCCGCGCGGCCCGCAGCTGGGAGGCGTTCGACGCGATCGTCGACACGCTCCGCGACCTTGAGGAAGACGAGACCCTCCTCGTGCAGTCGGGCAAGCCCGTCGGCGTCTTCCGCACGAACAAGTGGGCGCCGCGCGTGCTGCTCGCGAACTCCAACCTCGTCGGCGACTGGGCGACGTGGCCCGAGTTCAGAAAGCTCGAGGCCGAGGGCCTCATGATGTACGGCCAAATGACGGCGGGCTCGTGGATCTACATCGGCACGCAGGGCATCCTCCAGGGCACCTACGAAACGTTCGCGGCGGCGGGGCGAAAGCTCCAGGGCCAGGGCCGCATCGCCCCTATTGGGGGCAAGGGATCCCTCGCGGGCACCATCACGCTCACCGGCGGCTGCGGCGGCATGGGCGGCGCGCAGCCGCTCGCCGTGACGCTCAACGACGGCGCGTGCCTCATCGTCGACGTCGACAAGACCCGCCTCGACCGCCGCGCCGGCAAGCGCTACCTCGACGAGGTCGTCACCGATCTCGACGAAGCACTCGCGAAGGTGCAGCGGGCGAAGGAGGAGCGCCGCGGCTGGTCGGTCGGGCTCGTCGGCAACGCCGCCGAGGTCTTCCCCGAGATCCTCCGTCGCCACCAGGCCGGCGAGGTCACGATCGATCTCGTCACCGATCAGACGAGCGCCCATGACCCGCTCTCCTACCTGCCGGTTGGCTACGCGGTCGAGGAGCGGCTCGCGCGCGCCGATCAGGATCCTGAGCAGTTCACTCGCGACGCCCAGGCAGCGATGGCAGCGCACGTCAGGGCGATGGTCGAGTTCCAGGACGCCGGGGCAGAGGTCTTCGACTACGGCAACTCGATCCACGATGAGGCCCGCAAGGGCGGCTATGACCGCGCGTTCGAATTCCCGGGCTTCGTTCCCGCCTACATCCGGCCGCTCTTCTGCGAGGGTCTCGGCCCGTTCCGCTGGGCCGCGCTGTCGGGCGACCCCGAGGACATCCGCGTGACCGATGAGGCGCTCAAGGAGCTGTTTCCCGAGAACACCCACCTGCACAAGTGGCTCGACGCGGCCGCCGAGCGGGTGGAGTTTGAGGGCCTCCCCGCCCGCATCTGCTGGCTCGGGTACGGCGAGCGCCACCAGGCCGGCCTGCTCTTCAACAGGCTCGTCGCCGAGGGGAAGTTGAAGGCGCCGATCGTCATTGGCCGCGACCACCTTGACTCGGGGTCGGTCGCGTCGCCGTATCGCGAGACCGAGGCGATGGCCGACGGCTCTGACGCGATCGCCGACTGGCCGCTGCTCAACGCCCTCACCGCGACGTCCTCGGGTGCGACCTGGGTGTCGATCCACCACGGTGGCGGCGTCGGCATCGGCCGCTCGATCCACACGGGCCAGGTCTCGGTCGCCGACGGCACCGAGCTTGCTGCCGAGAAGCTCGAGCGGCTGCTCACGAACGACCCCGGGATGGGCGTCATCCGCCACGTCGATGCCGGCTACCAGCGCGCAGACGAGGTCGCGAAGGAGCGCGGGGTGCGGGTGCCGCTCGAGCCGACGATCCGCAACACCGAGACCGCCTGGTAATCGCGGCGGGCCCGCGAAGCGAACGACACAGACGACACCTCCTGGGAGACTGAGCACATGACCCACGCGATCCTCATCGACAACATCGGCGAGCTCACCACGAACGACCCCGCGATCGGCGCCGGGATCGGGGGGCGCCTGAGCGACGCAGCCGTAGTGATCGACGGCGACAGGATCGCGTGGGTTGGCCCGGCGGCGGAGGCCCCCGCCGCGGACGAGCGCGTCGACGCCGTCGGCCGCGCGGTGCTCCCGGGCTGGGTCGATTCGCACACCCACATGGTGTTCGCGGGCGACCGCACGGCCGAGTTCGAGGCACGCATGGCCGGTGAGGGATATGCCGCCGGCGGCATCAACGTGACCGTGAACGCAACGCGTGCCGCTTCCGACGCCGAGCTCGGGGCGAACCTCGGCCGGCTCGTCGGCGAGGCGCTCCGCGATGGCACGACCACGATGGAGACGAAGACCGGCTACGGGCTGACCGTCGAGGACGAGGTGCGCTCCGCCCGCGTCGCCGCGAGCCAGGTCGACGCCGTCACATTCCTCGGCGCGCATCTGGTGCCGGCTGGGTCTGACCCGGCAGAGTACCTCGACCTCGTCACCGGGCCAATGCTCGCGGCCGTCGCTCCCCTCGTCAGCGCGGTCGACGTGTTCTGCGAGACCGGGGCGTTCGACGGGGCCGCGACCGAGCGCATCCTCACCGCGGCGACCGCGGCTGGCCTCGCGACCCGCGTGCACGGGAACCAGCTCGGCCCCGGGCCCGGCACCCAACTCGCGGTCGCCCACGGTGCGCTGAGCGTCGACCACCTCGGCTTCCTCGACGACGCCGACGTCGAGGCGCTCGCTGGATCTTGGGCGAATAGCGCGCGCGGCACCGTCGCGACGGTGCTTCCCGCGTGCGATCTCTCGACGCGCATGCCGCTCGCCCCGGCGAAACGGCTCCTGGAAGCCGGCGCCGTGGTCGCGATCGCATCGAACTGCAACCCGGGTACCTCGTACACGAGCTCGATGGGCTTCTGCGTCGCGACCGCGGTGCTGCAGATGGGGCTCTCGATCCAGGAGGCCGTGCGGGCCGCGACGCTTGGCGGTGCGGTCGCGCTCGGCATGCACGAGGACGGCTGGATCGATCCGCGCGGCGAGGAACAGGGCCGCGTCGGCGTGATCGCCCCCGGCGCGCGCGCCGACGTGCAACTGCTCGACGCCCCGTCGGCCACGCACCTCGCGTACCGGCCAGGCATGCGCCTCACACACGGCGTGTGGAAGGCTGGCGTTCGCGCGGTCTAGGAACGAGCGGCAGTCTCTACCGCTCCCCGCTCGCGCTTCGCGAGGCTCGTGAACCGCGTGCGCCCCACGACGACAATCGCGCCCACCATGAGCAAGAACCCGAGAGCGTACGGCGCCGCGTGGGAGACGCTCGCGTAGAGCACCCCGGCAATGAGCGGCGCGATGACGTTCACGCCGGTGTTCAGCGACTGCATCACCCCGGCGATCCACCCCTGTTCGTGCTCGCCGACCTGCTGCGACAGCACACCGTCCATCGCCGCGGTCGCGGGGCCCTGGCCGCCGCCGATGAGTAGCGTCCCGACGATCAGGATCCACGGCTCCGCAAACACCGACCCGACTATAGCGAGTGCCGCGAGCCCGACCGCCTGGGCGATGAGCCCGGCGACGATGATGCCGCGTTCACCGAGCCTGGGCAGGAGCGCCTGCATGAGCACGCCCTGCAGCACGATGTCGAGAATGCCAATCGCTGCGGTGAGCAGCCCGATCGCCGTGGCGGTCCACTGCACCTGGTCGAGCGCGAGCACGCTGAAGTTGTTCACGAACATCCCGAACGGGAGCGCGACGAAGACGAGGGCGACGAGCAGGCCGCGCAGCTCGGGCCGGCCGAACGCTCCCTTGAACACGGCGACAGGGTGGAGCCCCTCAAGCTTCAGGCGCCGCGTGCGCTTCTCAGGGGCGAGACTTTCGGGGAGCGCGAAGAAACTGATGATCGCGACGACGAGTGCGATCCCAGCGGTCACGAACACGGGCAGATCGATGTGGATCGCGGCGAGCAGCCCGCCGAGGGCCGGCCCGATCATGAAGCCGACGCCGTTCAGCGCGCCGAGCAGTCCGAAGCGCTTCGCCCGCTCCGCGGGCGGCGTGATGTCGGCGGCGTAGGCGAACAGCGCCGGCATGTCCCCCGCGGTAATGCCCTGGATGACGCGGCCGGCAAGGAGCACCCAGATCGAGCCGCCGATGCCGAACGTCGCGAATCCGACCGCTGCGCCGAGCGTCGCGACGATGATTACCGGGCGGCGGCCAAACCTGTCAGACAGCCCACCGAAGAGGGGCGCGACGAGAAAGGCGCACAGCGCGTTCACCGATTCGAGCACGCCAACCCAGACGGCGAGGTGAGCGGGGGTGTCGACGTAGCGCTGCACGACGAAGGGCAGCACGGGGAGCACCACCGTCATACCGATGACGTTGAGCATGGTGATGGAGATGAGGGTGAGCCAGGCTCGACGCCTGGTTGCTGGCGCCTGCGTGGACACCGCGGATGAGTTAACCATGCGCAAAAGTGTACTCATACCAGTTTCGAAGTCAAGCCAGTTTTGAATCAATACCACCAATGGCGCGGAAGGCGGTAGGATCGGGGCATGGCTGAGCAACCGACACTCGGGCGCCGCGAGCGCAAGAAGGCGGCGACGCGCAAGGCGATCTCCGATACCGCAACGCTCATGTTCCTCGAGCGCGGGTTCGACAACGTGAGCATTCGCGAGATCGCCGACCGCGCGGACGTCTCTCCGACCACGGTGTTCGCGCATTTCCCCCGGAAAGAGGCGCTCGTCTTCGACGAGGACGAGGAGCACCGCGACGGGCTCGTCTCAACTGTTCGAGACAGGCCGACAGGTGTCTCGATCACCGACGCCCTGTACGAGTACTACCTGCACGGAATGCTCGCTGACCGCGCCGAGCATGGAGACAGCACCCGCGAGTTCCTCGCACTGCTCGACCGCACGCCCGCACTCGCTGACTACGCCGCGCGCATGTGGACCAGGCACGAGCACGCTCTCGCGGCGGCCATCGCTGAAGACATGGGCCTCTCCGAACCGAGCGCCGAGGTTCGGGCGTACGCACGTTTCGTTCTACAGATTCAACTGCTGGCAAACAATGACGACGATCCTGCGGCGATGCTCAAGGCTTCCTTCCGCATCCTGAACGACGGCTGGCGCGCTTTCGCCACCGAACGCGAGGCCGGGCGCTAGATGTAGCCAGCCCGCGAGGCTGGGCTAGGAGCTCTCGGGCGTCGCGCGGCCGTGGATGCGCGCCGACAGCGCGTTCGCGACCTCGCGGACGTCGCTCGCGAGAGTGGCGAACTCCCCCTCGCCGTGCTCTTCATCGCTGAACGTCACGGCAACGGCCGCGATCGGCCACCCTCGATGGTCAAGCACGGGCGAAGCGACAGACGAGAGCCCCTCGGTGACCGAGCCCCGCTCGAGCGCGAAGCCCCGCGTGGTCGTGTCGTCGAGCACGGCACGGAGCCGCGAGTAGCGGTTCACCCCGTCGGGGCCCGCGAGGCGGTGCGCGAACGACTGCGCGTTCGGGTACAGCGCACGCACCTGCGCACGGGGCAGCTTCGCGAGGATCGCGCGCCCGCTCGCGGTGAGGTGCATCGGCAGGCGCACGTCAACGTCGGTCACGAGCGACGGGGCACCCTGCGCGCGCTCCTCGATGACGTACAGCACGTCGCGGCCGCTCGGCACCGCGAGGTGGCCGCTCACGCGCACCCGGTCGACGAGTGCGGCGAGCAGCGGCCTGCCGAGGCGCGCGATGGGCTCCTGCCGCTCGTAGGCTGAGCTGAGCTCGACCGCCGCGATCCCGAGCCCGTAGCGCTTTTCCTCGGCGAGGTGCATGACGTAACCGTGCTCCTGCAGCGTCGCGAGCAGCTGGTAGGCGGTCGAGCGCGGGAGGCCGAGCTGCGTCGCGATGATGCTCGCGGGCACGGGGCCGCGCGAGCGCGCGAGCAGCGTCAGGATGCGCAGCGTTTGGTCTGCCGCGGGCACCTTCGGCTCTGTCATGGGTGCAGCCTATCGGGCGCGCGCTCCAGAAGAGCTACCCGAAGTTCCGCCCGAGCGCGGACTCCGCCGCGTCGAGCACCGCGCCACTCGAGACGAACCCGTGGGCCGCGTCGATCGTCGGCGAGAGGAACGTGTCGGTGTCGGGCGCGGGAATCTCGGTGCGGAAGAGCGCGTGGATTGCGGCCGTCGCCGGAGCAGGTGTGCCCGCCCCCTCCGCGGCGCGGAAGTCGAGCGCACGCGTCGACGTTAGCAGCTCGATCGAGAGCACGCGGGCGAGCCCGTCGATCGACCGCCGCAGCTTGCGGGCGGCCGCCCAGCCCATCGAGACGTGGTCCTCCTGCATCGCCGACGACGGGATCGAGTCAACCGACGCGGGCGCCGCGAGCCGCTTGAGCTCGGAGACGATACCCGCCGCCGTGTACTGCGCAATCATGAGACCCGAGTCGAGGCCCGCGTCTGCGGCGAGGAACGGCGGGAGGCCGTGGTTGCGCGCGACGTCGAGGAACCTGTCCGTGCGGCGCTCGCTGATCGACGCGAGGTCCGCGACCGCGATCGCAAGGAAGTCGAGCACGTATGCGACGGGAGCGCCGTGGAAGTTACCGTTCGATTCGACGCGGCCGTCGGGCAGCACGACCGGGTTGTCGACGGCGGAGGCAAGCTCGACGGCTGCGATCCGATCCGCGTGGCCAGCGGTGTCGCGGGCAGCCCCGTGCACCTGGGGCGCGCAGCGCAGCGAGTAGGCGTCTTGCACCCGGCTGAACTCGCCCTCCTTCGGGCGCTGCACGAGGCGCGAGTCGGCGAGCACGGCGGCCATGTTCGCGGCCGATGCCGCCTGGCCCGGGTGCGGCCTGAGCGCGTGCAGCTCGGGCTGGAACACGGCGTCGGTGCCGGTCAGCGCCTCAATGCTCGCGGCTGCGGCGATGTCGGCGACAGCGAACAGCCCGTCAAGGTCGTGGAGCGCGAGGCAGAGCATGCCGAGCATGCCGTCGGTGCCGTTGATGAGGGCGAGTCCCTCCTTCTCGGCGAGCACGAGGGGCTCGATGCCAGCGGCCGCGAGCGCTTCGGCGGCGGGGATGGTCGGCGCGTGCGGATCCTCATCCGCGGCAGTACCAACGCGCACATTGCCCTCGCCCATGAGCGTGAGCGCGCAGTGCGCGAGCGGGCTCAGGTCGCCCGAGCAGCCGAGCGAACCGTACTCGTGGACGACGGGCGTGATGCCCGCGTTCAGGATCGCGGCGTACGTCTCTACGACGACTGGCCGCACCCCCGTCCGGCCCGTCGTGAGCGTCTGCAGGCGCAGCAGCATGAGGGCGCGCACGACCTCGCGCTCGACCTCGGCGCCCGTGCCGGCGGCGTGCGAGCGAATCAGGCTGCGCTGCAGCTGCTGCCGCTTCTCGACAGGGATCTGTACCTTCGCGAGCGCGCCAAAGCCTGTCGAGACGCCGTAGTGCGGGCGTGTGTCGTCTGCGAGCGTTTCGATCACGGCGCGGCTCTCGGCCACCCGGGCGAGCGCGTCGGGCGATATCAGGATCGACGCATCGTCTCGTGCGACCGCGACAACGTCGGCGCGGCTGAGCGGGGCGTCCCCGAGAGTGATGGTGCGTGAGTTCTGTGTCATGGTTCGATCACACCGCATTCGGCCGCCGAAGTGGCACATCGCGCGCCACCTCGTGTCCGGGGTACCGGACTAAGGCGTCGGCGTGGCATGCCGCGACCCGCGACTCCGTTGCTAGCTTGCCAATATGACCACCCCAACTAGCAACGACGCTCGCCCGCTCCCCCACGACCCGAATTGGCCGCGCGCCGGCGCCTGGCCCACGCCCGACGCCGGCACTGGCGGTGGCACTGACGCTGCCGTTGGCACCCGCATTGACCTGGGGCTGATCGGCATTCCGACGTCACGCACCTCACTGTCGCCAACGAACGCTCACCTGACGCCGGCCGCGGTGCGCGAGGCCCTCCGCCGCTACTCAGACCACATCGTCGCCGCGGGCACGCCGGGGTCACGCGGCGAGGAGATCGAGACTGTGCTTGGGGAGGCACTCACGATTCGCGACGCGGGGGACGTCGCTGATCCAGACACCGAGGCCGGGGAGGTCGCGGCGGCGGCTGCCGTACGCGAGCTCGCCGCGCGCTCCGAGCTCATCGTGGCCCTGGGCGGCGACAACGCCCTGACGGTGCCCGCCGCGCTCGGGGTCGCGGGCGACGCGCTCGGCTCGGCCGGGCTCATCACGCTCGACGCCCACCACGACCTGCGTGATGGCAGGTCGAACGGCTCCCCCGTGCGCACGCTCGTCGAGGCGGGGCTCGACCCCCGCCGGATCGTGCAGATCGGCATCGCCGACTTCGCAAACTCCCGCGCCTACCGCGAGCGGGCGAAGGCGTGGGGCATCACCGTGATCCACCGCGACGAGCTGTTCTCGCGCCCCCTCGCCGAGATCGCCGCGGAGGCGCTCGAGGTCGCCGGGGCGGGCGGCGGGCCGATTCACGTCGACCTCGACGTCGACGTCTGCGACCGGTCGGTCGCCCCGGGCTGCCCTGCCTCAATCCCGGGCGGCATCCAGGCCCACGAGCTGCGGGCCTTCGCGCGAGTGTTCGCGGCAGACCCGCGGGTCAAGGGCATCGACATTGCCGAGGTCGACGCGACCGCCGATACCCCCGACGGGCGCACCGTGCGCCTCGCCGCACTCTGCATACTCGAGGCGGCGGCGGGGCTCGCGGCGCGACTCGGGAGGGCGTAACCGTGGCCGCCCCGGAAGCACTCAAGCGGGGGCTGACCTCCCGCCACATCCGTTGGATGGCGCTCGGTTCGGCGATCGGCACCGGCCTGTTTATGGGCTCCGCCGGCGCGATCCAGGCCGCTGGCCCGGCCGTGCTGCTCGCGTACATCATCGGCGGCGCCGCCGTGTTCATGGTGATGCGCGCACTCGGCGAGATGGCCGTGCGGCACCCGGTCTCGGGCTCGTTCGCCCAGTACGCGTCGCGCTACATCGGCCCATTCGCAGGGTTCCTCGCGGGCTGGACGTACACGTTCGAAATGTTTGTCGTCGCCCTCGCTGACGTCACCGCGTTCGGGCTGTACATGGGGTTCTGGTTCCCCGACGTTGAGCGCTGGATCTGGGTGCTCGCCGTCGTCTTCTTCATCGCGGCAATCAACCTCATCAGCGTGAAGGTCTTCGGCGAACTCGAGTTTTGGTTCTCGCTCATCAAGATTACGGCGATCGTGCTCATGATCGTCGGCGGCATCGCCATCATCGTCTTCGGGCTCGGAAACCAGAGCGAGGGCGCGGCCGGGATCCACAACCTCGTATCGCACGGCGGCTTCATGCCGAACGGGCTCTGGGGCCTCCTCGCCTCGTTCACCGTCGTCATGTTCGCGTTCGGCGGCATCGAGGTCATCGGCATCACCGCCGGCGAGGCGCAGAACCCGAAGAAGGTCATTCCGCAGGCGATCAACTCGGTGCCCATGCGCATCCTGCTGTTCTACGTGCTCACCCTCGGCGTCATCATGAGCCTGCAGCCCTGGACCACGATCGACGGGAAGTCGAGCCCGTTCGTGTCAATCTTCGAGTCGCTGGGGCTCTCGGGCGCCGCGCACGTTCTCAACGTCGTCGTCATCACCGCGGCGCTGTCGGCGATCAACGCAGACATTTTCGGGGCGGGGCGCATGCTGCGTGGACTTGCAGAGCAGGGCCAGGCACCCAAGCAGTTCATGAAACTCACCAAGAGTGGGGTGCCCTGGCTCACGGTTGTGACGATGGTTGCAGCCCTCCTCCTCGGTGTCGTGCTCAACGCGATATTCCCCGACCAAATCTTCTTCTTCATCGCGGCGCTTGCTACGTTTGCGACGGTGCTGGTGTGGCTCATGATCCTCATCGCGCACGTGCGCATGAAGCGCGAGATTGCCCGCGAGTCTCGGCTGCCGAGCGAGTTCCCGGTGCCGCTCTGGCCGGGCGCTTCGTACGCGGCGATCGCGTTCATCCTGTTCGTCATCGTGATGATCGGTCTCGTGCCCGACTCGCGGCCCGCGATCTTTGTCGGGGCTGTGTGGGTTGTGCTGCTCGCGCTGAGCTATCGGTTCTTCGTGAAAGACGCGGGCAAACGGCGGTACGAGCTCGTCGACGAGACCGGCGCTATCGAGGTGCAGGTGGAGCCCGCTCGGCCCAAGCGCCGGCGCGTGCGGTAGGCCGGGGTTGAGTCTGGGGCCGTGGTTGGGTCTGGGCCTGGGCCTGGGTTCGTGCCTAGGCTCAGCTCTGGTCTCCCACAAACTTTCTCTCCGGTTTGACGTAGTTCACGGCACCCCAACTACGTCAAACCGAAGAGAAAGTTGCACTGGGCGGGGCGCCCCGGCACAAACCGCTCAGTTCAAGGCGCCCCAGTCAATCGGAGAGGCCCCCTGCGCCTCGAGCAGCTCATTCGTGCGGCTGAACGGTCGTGACCCGAAGAACCCACGCGAGGCCGAGAGCGGCGACGGGTGCGCGCTCTCAACGATCGGGGTATCCCCGAGCAGCGGTGCGAGGCCACGGGCGTCTGCGCCCCAGAGGATTGCGACCAGCGGGCCGCCCCTGGCGACGAGCGCCCGGATCGCGAGCTCAGTCACGTGTTCCCAGCCCTTACGGCGGTGCGAGCCAGCGTCACCGGCGCGCACCGTCAGCACGCGGTTGAGCAGCAGCACCCCGGCGTCGGCCCAGGCCGAAAGGTCGCCGTGCTGTCCGACCGCGGCGTGGCCGGGCGAGCCCGCCGAGCCCGCCGAGCCCGCGGGCACCGCCCAGAAATCCTCCGCCCACGAGGTGGACGACGCCTCGGGCAGGGCTTCGCCGCCAGGCCCGGGCGCTCCGCCACTAGACCCGGGCGCACCGACCGACCCCAGGTCCTCCTCAAGCTCCCGGAAGATGTTCTTGAGGCTGCGTGGCAGAGGCCGCACGTCGCGGGCCGTCGAGAACGACAGCCCGACGGCGTGGCCGGGGGTGGGGTATGGATCCTGTCCGACAATGAGCACCCGCACCTCCGCGAGCGGCCGCGCGAACGCCCGAAACACGTGATCAGCCGACGGCAGCACCTGCGCGCCCGCCGCCTCTTCGTCCGCGAGAAACGACGCGAGCTGAGCAAGCGTCGCGTCGAGCGTGCCGCCCGTGTCAGCTGCGGCGAGCGCGTCGCCCCAATCGGCGGCGACTCGCCCCGAAGAGACCAGTTCGCTGAGCGAGGTCGGGATCACGGCGGCTACTTCGCGGCGAGCGGGCCGCGGTGCACGTGGAAGACGCTCGACTGCGCGACGGGGCGCAGCACGATGAGGTCTTGGTTCACGTGGGGCGGCTGCTCGAACGCGCCGACGAGCACACGGGCGACGTCTTCGGCGGTGAGCGGCGTCACGTTCTCGTAGGGGGCCGAGGCCGCTGCCGCGTCACCGCGCAGCCGGTTCAGGGTGAACTCCTCGGTGTGCACGAGCCCGGGAGCGATCTCCATGACGCGGATCGGCTCGCCAGCGAGCTCAAGCCGCAGCACCTCGGTCACCGCGTGCGCCGCGTACTTCGCAGCGTTGTACCCTCCGCCCCCGGGGTACGAGGCGAGCCCTGCGGTCGAAGTGAGGTTCATGATCGACGCCCAGCCGTGACCGGCGTCGACCCCGGCGCCCGACTCAGCCGATGCCGCAGACGTGATCGCCTCGCGCAGCACCGGCAGGAGCGCAGCAGTCACGTTTCGCAGCCCGATGACGTTGACCTCGAACATGCGCCGCCAGTCGTCGTTGAGCGCCGTCTCGACCGACTCGGTGCCGAGCGCGCCGCCCGCGTTGTTCACGAGACCCGAGGCGCCGCCAGTGGCGCGCACTTCCGCGGCCATCCGCGCAACGGCGGCTTCGTCGGTGACGTCGCACTGGATGACGTACGCCCCGGTCTCGGCGGCGAGCGCTCGGAGGCGGTCTTCCCGGCGCGCGACGGCGACCGTCTCGTACCCGAGTTCCGTGAATCGGCGCACGGTTGCCGCGCCAATGCCTGAGCTCGCTCCCGTTACGACTACTCGCTGCACCATCGCTGTTCTCTCCGTCTCGTCGCCTGGACCTGTGTTGACCAGGGTGTGTTGACCAGGGTCTGTATTGACCAGGGTCTGTGTGTTCATCGGTTGGCGCCCTCGCCCCCGTTCTACGTCGAGCCTAACGCGCAACATTACGGTTCGTGTCGCCCCCGATTGCGCGAAGGGCCCCGCCTTCCATACTCTCGATACAACACCACACCAAACTCTGGGGAGCACACAATGACTGACAAGACCGCATGGGGTTTTGAAACCAAGCAGATTCACGCAGGCCAGGAGCCCGACCCAACGACGGGTTCGCGCGCACTGCCCATCCACCAGACCACCGCGTTCGTCTTCGACAGCACCGAGCAGGCGGCAAACCGCTTCGCGCTCGCCGAGTTCGGCCCGATCTACACGCGCATCACGAACCCGACGCAGGCAGTCGCCGAGGACCGCATTGCTGCGCTCGAGGGTGGCACCGCCGCGCTGCTCCTTTCGAGCGGCCAGGCAGCCTCGACCTTCGCCGTGCTGAACATCGCGAACGCGGGCGACCACATCGTCTCGTCGGCAGCGATCTACGGCGGCACCTACAACCTGTTCAAGTACTCGCTCGCGAAGCTCGGCATCGAGGTCACGTTCGTTGAGGATCAGGATGATCCCGCCGAGTGGCAGCGCGCCGTGCGCCCGAACACCAAGCTGTTCTTCGCCGAGTCGATCGCGAACCCCCGCACGAAGATTCTCGACATCCGCGCCGTCGCGGACGTCGCCCACGAGAACCACCTCCCGCTCATCGTCGACAACACCGTCGCGAGCCCCTTCCTCATCCGCCCGCTCGAGCACGGCGCCGACGTGGTGCTGCACTCGGTCACGAAGTTCCTCGGCGGCCACGGAACGACCCTCGGCGGCGCAATTGTCGACGGCGGCTCGTTCGCCTGGTCGGAGAACGTCGACAAGTTCCCGGGCCTCACCGAGCCCGACCCCTCTTACAACGGCGTGAGCTACACCGGCGCGGTTGGCGACGCGATTGCGTTCGTCATCAAGGCGCGCGTGCAGCTGCTTCGCGACCTCGGCTCGGCGATCGCGCCGCAGAGCGCCTGGCAGCTGCTGCAGGGCGTCGAGACCCTCTCGCTGCGCATGGAGCGCCACACGCAGAACGCCCAGAACGTCGCCGAATGGCTCGACTCGCACAGCGATGTCGCCTCGGTGTACTACGCAGGCCTCCCCACCGACCCGAGCTACGCTGCGGCGAACGTCTACGCCCCGAAGGGTGTCGGGGCTGTGCTCTCGTTCGAGCTCAAGGGCGGCGTTGAGGCTGGCAAGGCCTTCGTCAACAGCCTGCAGCTGTTCAGCCACGTCGCAAACATTGGCGACGTGCGCTCGCTCGTCATCCACCCCGCCTCGACGACGCACTCGCAGCTCACGCCCGAGCAGCAGCTGTCGGGCGGCGTGACCCCCGGCCTCGTGCGCCTCTCGGTCGGGCTCGAGCACATCGACGACATCAAGGCTGACCTTGAGGTCGGCTTCGCGGCAGCGCGCGAGGTCGTCGCGGCCGCCGCATAGTTCGGCTCGTGGTGGTGTGAAGCGCCGCCTGCTCCGGGGTTCCGGGCAGGCGGCGCTTTACGTTGTGAGCGTTGCCCGCGTAACAATCGCGCGCGACGAGCGGAAGCAGGCCACAATAGGGAGTTATGGATTGGCAGACCCCCGAGGACTCGTTCCCGACCGATTTCATCACCGACGCCCAGCTGCGCGCTCTCATGGGACGACCCCCGATCTCGGGTGGCTGGCGCGACGGCGACCCCGTTGGGAACCGCCAGTTCATGCCCATCGGAACGCTCACCACGGAGGCCGGCGAAGAACTGCCCCACGTGCGCATCGCGTACGAGACGTTTGGTGAGCTGAATGAGGCACGCGACAACGCGATCCTCGTCTTTCACGCGCTGACGGGTGACAGCCACCTCGTGGGTTCCGCGACCGCTGGCCACCCGACCGACGGCTGGTGGAGCGAGATCGTCGGCCCGGGCCGCCCGCTCGACACCGATACCTATTGCATCATCGCGCCCAACGTGCTCGGCGGCTGCCAGGGCACGACGGGCCCGGGTTCGCTCGCGCAGGATCACCGCGAGTGGGGTGCGCGGTTCCCTTTCCTCACGATCAGGGATCAGGTGAGCGCGGTCGCCCGCTTCGCAGACGAGCTCGGGATCGGCCGCTTCGCGGCGGTCATCGGAGGCTCGATGGGGGGCATGCACGCCCTCGAGTGGGGCATCATGCACCGCGATCGCACTGCCCGCCTCGCGGTGATCGCGGCTCCCCCGGTCACGACCGCAGACCAGATCGGGTTGAACCTCGTGCAGCTCGAGGCGATCCGCTCCGACCCGTCGTACCACGGCGGCGACTACTACGACGCCCCCGACGGCATCGGCCCGCACCACGGCCTCGCGACCGCGCGCCGGCTCGCGCTCTTGAACTACCGCAGCAATACCGAGCTCGACGAGCGCTTCGGGAGGTCGTGGCAGTCGGCCGTGAGCCCGCTCGGTGGCGGCGGCAGGTTCGCCGTTGAGTCGTACCTCGATTTCCACGGCAACAAGTTCACGCGCCGGTTTGACGCGAACAGCTACGTCACGCTCGTGCAGGCCATGAACTCGCACGACGTTGGCCGTGGCCGCGGCGGCGTGCGAGCTGCGCTGCAGACGCTCGATCTGCCGCTGCTCGTGCTCGGCATTCCGAGCGACAGGCTGTTCACGATCGATGGCCAAGACGAGATCGCCCGCCACTCGCCAGGAAGCCTCGACGGCACTGCCGCAACTCGTATCGATTCGCCGTACGGGCACGACTCGTTCCTCATCGAATTCGAGATGGTTGGGGCGCAGCTCACACGCCTGCTCGCACTGTAGTTTCTGGCAGCAAGCCGTGCCTTCGCGATGCCTTTGGCCGCATCACAGAACGCCTCTGCATCGGCTTGGTCACGACAACCTGAAAAAGCCCTCATAAGCGCCTGGGGCTGTTGCTTTGTGTGCTAACTTTCAAATTCATCCTGGCACCGTTCTACAACTGAATGAGGTTTTCATGCCCAGCAGAGCTCACAAGGCGCTCCTCCCCGTCGTCGCTATGGCAGCCGCGGCCGTGCTCACGCTTTCCGGCTGCTCTGGCAAGGCCGACGACAAGGCCCCGTCGTACGAAGACGGCCCGCTCTCCAAGTACTTTGCGGCTATCGACGGCGGCGGCGAGATCACCGACGAGATCTTCCAGGAGCAGCAGCGTGAGATTGAAGAGCTCGTCGCGGTCTGCATGCAGAAGGAGGGCTTCGAGTACAAGCCCGATACCCAGAACTATGGTTCGATCATGTCGAGCGACGACGAGGACGGCCCGCAGTGGGGCTCGAAGGAGTTCGCTGAGCAGTACGGCTACGGCTTCATGGACAGCCCGGGCATGACGAGCGCCGAGGAAGACACGCAGGAGTACGTCGACCCGAACGGTGATTACCTGGCCACCCTCTCCGAGTCTGAGCAGAACGCATTCTACGAGACGCTGTACGGCGCAGGCCCGACCGAAGAGCAGATGGCCGAGATGGAAGAAGGCGGCAGCTACACGAGCGACTGGACGCAGGAGGGCTGCCAGGGCGCTGCCCGCCACGAGGTCGGCCAGAAGCAGGGTGGCACCCAGGCGGCTTACGAAGACCCCGAGTTCGCAGACCTCTTCACCGCGATGCAAGACATCTGGAACACCGAGAACAACGAAGAGATGGCGAAGCTCGACAGCGACTGGGCGAGCTGCATGGCAGACTCGGGCTACCCTGACTTCACCACGGTCAACGACGCCCAGATGTCGATCATGGAAGCAAGCAACGAACTTTACGGCGGTGGTGGCGAGTACGTCGAAGGCGAGGAACCGAAGGAGCCTTCGAAGAAGGAGCTCGACGCGCTGAAGAAGCGCGAGATCGAGCTCGCGGTTGCCGATTACGACTGCAAGAAGAAGATCGGCTACGACGAGAAGCAGATCAAGGTCATGCACGAGATCGAGCAGAATTTCGTCGACGAAAATAAGGCGCAGCTCGACGCGATGCTTGCCAAGTACCAGACGAAGGCCGGCGCAAAGACTGAGGGGAAGTAACCCGTGGTATTCAAGAGGCGTCGCCAGGGAGGCGACGCCTCCGAATCAGGGCTGCCCGAAGGCACCGATGCTGAGGCAACAACGCCCCTTGATCTGGGCGACGAGGGAGACACTGTTCGGGCCGACACTGCGGAAGCCGACGCCGGAGCGGATGCTGGCTCTGACTCCGACGCGAAGAAGCCGAAGACCAAGCAGCCGTGGACGGGCAAGCGTCTCATCGGGCTCATCGCGGCGGTCGCGGTTGCCTCGCTGCTCCTTGGCGTGCTCGTCATGCAGTTCATCGTTTCCCCGGCGACACTCGCCGCACGCACGGACGCACCGAAACCCGGCCCGATCACCGCGCCGATCGAGAACCGCGTGATTGAGAACACCGTTGTGCTGCGCGGCGAGGTCGCCTACGCTGACTCCGTCGCCGTCGCGATCGACGCCGCTGGCGGCGAATCGAAGGCCGTCGTTACGGGCCAGGTGCCCGCGGTTGGAGCTGTCTTCAACGCGGGTAACGTCGCGCTTGAGGTCGCTGGCCGTCCCGTCATCGTGCTGCCCGGCGAGCTTCCCGCCTACCGCAGCCTGAGCATTGGCATGCGCGGCCCCGACGTCACGCAGCTCAAGCAGGCGCTTTCCGCGCTCGGCTACGCGAGCGGCGACCTCAACACCGACACCTTTGACTGGGACACTGCGGCGGGCCTCGGCGCGCTCTACGAACAGCTCGGATACTCGGCGGCGACCGGGGGCGAGGCTTCACGTGACCAGCTCAAGAGCGCAGAGCGCGCACTTCGCGATGCAAACGTGGCCGCAGCGCAGGCTCAGGCCGCGCTCGACCAGGCGCGCGAAGCGAAGGCTCCGAACACGACGAGTGAGCAGGCCGCGGTGAACGCAGCGTGGGAGGGCGTGAACGACGCGCAAGAGTCCCTCGGTGAGGCGCAGGCTGCCGTGCTGCCGACGCTCCCCGCAGGTGAGGCGCTTTTCCTCGCCGGGCTCCCCCGACGCGTCGACGAGGTCACCGTGAAGCGCGGCGACGTGCTCTCGGGCTCGCCCATGAGCGTCTCGGGCGCGACACTGTCGATCAGCGGTACCGTGTCGAAGCAAGACGCTGACCTGCTCTCTGAGGGACTCGTGGCCGAGTTTGCGGCGCCTGACGGCACCGCGCTCACCGCGAAGGTGAAGGCTGTGAAGGCACCCAAGTCAGGCGGGTCGGAGGGCGGCGAAGGTGGCGGAGGCAGCGGCGGTGGCAGCGGCGGTGGCAGCGGTGGCGGCGACGCCGGCGCCGCTCGCTACACAGTCGAACTTGAGCCCGTTGACCTATCGGGCGAACAGATCGACGCGCTGCGCGGCACGAACGTTCGCCTCCGCATCCCCGTCGCGTCGACCGACGGTGAGGTCATCGCAGTGCCGATCGCCGCACTGTCAGCGGGTTCTGGTGGTGAGGATCGCGTCGAGCTGCTGGTCAACATGCGCGACGGGCACAACGCCGAGACCGAGACGATCACTGTCGAAGCGGGCCTCGCGGCCGACGGCTTCGTCGAGATCACGAGCGATGATGAGCGTATCGCCGCGGGTGCGAAGGTCGTGGTCGGCAGGTGAGTGCGGTCGACGAGCTCTTCAGGGACCACACCGGCCTTGAGGACGACGCGGAGGGTACCCGCGCAGCGGACGCCACGGACGAGGAGGAAACTGAGGCCGGGCCAGAGGAAGCGCCCTCTGGCCGCGGCTTCGGCGACCCCCTCTACTCGGGGCCCATCGCTCAGCTCTCGGGTGTCACCCGGTTCTTCCCTGGTCCCCCGCCAGTGAACGCGCTGCGCGGCATCGACCTGACCGTCGACCGCGGCGACTACCTCGCGATCATCGGCCCATCGGGTTCGGGTAAGTCGACCATGCTCAATACGCTCGGGCTGCTCGACCGCCCGAGCACCGGCACTTTCCTCTTCGAGGGCATCGACGTCGCTGAGTTGAGCGAGGACGAGAGGGCGAGCCTGCGGGCACGCGCCATCGGCTTTGTCTTCCAGTCGTTTCATCTCATGCCGACGCGCACAGTGCTCGAGAACGTCATGCTGGCTGGCACGTACGCAGGCCTCTCGCGGGAGGAGCGCGAGCCGCTCGCTCGCCGGGCTCTTGAGCGCGTTGGGCTCGCGCACCGCATCGACTTCACACCGAACACGCTCTCGGGCGGCGAGCGCCAGCGCGTCGCGATCGCTCGAGCGGTCTGCACGTCACCCCGGCTACTCCTCGCCGATGAGCCGACGGGCAACCTCGACCGCGCGAACTCGAAGGCGATCATGGGGCTCTTCGACGAGCTCTCCGCCGACGGCCTCACGATCGTGATGATCACACACGACGAGGCCGTTGCTCAGGCTGCCGGCCGCCGCGTGCGCATCAACGACGGAGAGCTGACGGTGATCGCGTGAAACTCGACCCCCGAACCTGGCGGTTTCGCCGGAACGACTCGTCAAAGCCGTCAAAGCCGTCAAAGTTGTCGAAGTTGTCGAAGCGTTCAAAGGCGTCGAATACTGACAAGGCCGCGAGCGCCGCCCCGACGATCTCGCGCAGCGACCTCATCCGCGAGTCGCTCGAGGGTGTCGGCGCCCGGCCATCGCGTCTCCTCATCACTCTTGCGGGGACCGTGCTCGGTATCGCTTCACTCGTAGCAACGATCGGGTTTGCGCAGACCGCTGGCGGCCAGATCGCCCAGCAGTTCGACGCGCTCTCAGCGACCCGAGTGACGGTTGAGCCGGGCAAGGCGAAGGCCGCCGGGGGCAAAGAGCGCGCAACCGCACGCCTCCCATGGGACGCCGTCGACAGAGTGGCGGGCCTCGCCGGCGTCGAACACGCGGCCCTCTACGCCAAGCTCGACAGCGTCAAGAATGTGACGACGGTGCAGGTGAACGACCCCTCGGCAGCGTCAAAAGCTGCCCCTCCCGTCGTCGCGGCCTCCCCCGAGCTCCTCGAGACCGTTGCCGGTCATATAGGCGCGGGCCGCTTCTTCGATGCTGGTCACGACGAGCGCGGTGACCGGGTCGTCGTGCTCGGCAAGAACGCTGCCGAGCGCCTCGGAGTGAACCGCGTGACCGGGCAGCCCGCGATCTTCATCGAGGAGCGGGCGTACACGGTCATCGGGATCCTCGACAAGGTCGGCACCCGCAACACGCTTCTCGACTCCGTCATTGTGCCCGTCAACACCGCGCGCGGCGAGCTCGCGCTCTCCACCGTCAACAGTCTCGACATCCGCATCGCCGTCGGGGCCGGAGAGGTCGTCGCCAGGCAGGCGCCGATCGCGCTCGACCCGAACGCACCTGACGCGTACAAGGTCTCGGCGCCGTCGAGTGCGAACGCGCTCCGAGAGGGCGTCGAGGCCGACGTGAACGTGCTGTTCCTCGCGATCGGCATCGTCGCGCTCATCGGCGGCGGCATCGGCATCGCGAGCGTCACCCTCATGTCGGTGACCGAGCGACGCGGCGAGATCGGCCTCCGCCGAGCGCTCGGCGCGCGCACGCGTGACATCGCGGGCCAGTTCATGATCGAGTCGGTCACCACCGGCGTACTCGGCGGCCTCATGGGTGTTGTCGTCGGGCTCTTCGCGCTCATCGGGGTCTGCCTGGTGCAACAGTGGACCCCAGTGCTCGCTCCCTGGGCGGCGCCCCTCGGTGTCGCTGTGGGCGCACTCGTCGGTCTCGCGGCCGGCAGCTACCCCGCGTTGAAGGCCGCGCGAATCGAGCCCGTCGACGCGCTGCGCGACGCGTAGCCTACGCCACGACCCACCGCGCACCGGCGCAGCCCACCGCATAGCCCCTTCCCCGCAAGACGGACCGTTTCCGGCGGTCAGGCTCTACCGGTCTTGCAGGGAAGGGGCTGTTGCGTGGAGAGGGAGAACTCGCGGGAAGACCTTCCGCTAGCTCTCGTAGCGCTGCCGCCTCGTCGCGTCTTGAATCTCGCCGACGAGCTCCTCGATGACGTCTTCGAGGAAGACCGCGCCGAGCTCGGTGCCCTCCGAGTCGACGATGCGCGCCATGTGGATGCCGCGCCGCTGCATGTGCGACAGCACGTCTTCGAGGTCAGAGTCGACGCGCATCGTGACCATCTCGCGCACCCGCTTCGGCGGGATCGGTTCGTCGATCCAGCGCTCGCCAATGCGCACGAGATCCTTGATGTGCGCGTAGCCAACGAGCGCGCCCGCGTCGTCCACGATCGGATAGCGCGAGAAACCGTGGCGCGCGACCGCGGCCTCGACGTCCGCCGGCGTCGACCCTGGCGGGAGCACGACGAGCCTGTCAAGGGGCACGAGTACGTCGCCCGCACGCTTCGACGTGAACTCGAAGGCGGCAGTCAGCGCGCCGCTGCGGTCTTCAAGCACGCCCTCGCGGCGGGAATGATCGACGATGCTCGCGACCTCCTCAAGCGTGAACGTGCTCGTCGTCTCCGACTTCGGCTCGACGCCGAACATGCGCAGCACGCCGTTCGCGATCGCGTTGAGCCCGGTGATGATCGGGCGCAGCACGCGCGAGATCCAGACGAGCGGCGGCGCGAGCAGCAGCACCGCGCGATCGGGCAGCGTGAACGCGGCGTTCTTCGGCACCATCTCGCCGAACACGACGTGAAGGTACGTGACGAGCAGCAGCGTCAGCGCGAACGCGGTGACGCTCGCGACCTGCACGCTCATGCCGGTCCATTCGAGCGGCCCAGCGAGTAGGTGGTGGATCGCGGGTTCGGAGACGTTCAGGATCACGAGCGAGCACACGGTGATACCGAGCTGGCAGGTCGCGAGCATGAGCGTCGCGTGCTCCATCGCGAACAGGGCGGTTTTCGCGCGCTTCGAGCCAGCCTCCGCGCGCGGTTCGATCTGCGAGCGGCGCGCGGAGATCACCGCGAACTCGGCGGCAACAAAGAACGCGTTCGCCGCGAGCAGCAGCACGAGCCACATGATTCCAAGCCAGTCACTCATGAGTGCGCCCCCTCCCCTGTTTCACCGTGTTCGACCGCTTCGGGCTCAGGCGCCGCGAAGAACCGGAGCCGCGAGATGCGCCGACCGTCCATGCGCTCAACCCGGAGGGTCGCGCCATCGGGCAGCTGCACCTCGTCGCCGACCTCAGGGATCGTGCCGAGCTGCAGCAGCACGTAGCCCGCGACGGTGTCGTAGTCGTCAGCCTCTGGGACCTCGATGCCGGTCTGCTCACGCAGCTCGTCGGGCCGAAGATCTGCGGGGAACGTCATCTCGATCGCGGTGCCGACGACGCCGGCAGCCGTGCGGTCATGCTCGTCTGAGACCTCGCCGATGATCTCCTCGACGAGGTCTTCGAGCGTCACGAGGCCGGCGGTGCCGCCGTACTCGTCGACGACAATCGCGAGCTGGTAGCCCGACGCGCGCAGCTGCTCAAGCAGCTGGTCGACGCGGAGCGTCTCGGGCACGCGCAGCGACTCCTCCGCGAGCGCCGCGACCGGCACCTCGGAGCGCTTGTTGCGCGGTACGGCGACGGCCTGCTTGACATGGACCACTCCGACGACGTCATCGCGATCCTCATCGATCACCGGAAAGCGCGAGAATCCCGTGCGGCCCGACAGCTCGAGCACCGCTTGCGCGGGCTCGAGGCGCTGGATGCTCTCCATGCGCAGCCGCGGCGTCATCACGTCGGCGGCGGTGAGTTCCGCGAAATGGAGGGTGCGATCGAGCAGCGTCGCGGTGTCGGCCTCCAGCAGCCCCGCGCTCGCAGAGTGGCGCACGAGCGACGAGAGCTCCTGCGCCGAGCGGGCGCCAGACAGTTCCTCCTTCGGCTCGATCCCGATCCAGCGCAGGATCCCGTTCGCGCTGCCGTTCAGCACCTTCACCGCGGGCTTGAACACGGCGGTGAACCCGGCCTGCAGCGGCATGACGAGCTTCGCCGTCGGCAGCGGCTTCGAGATCGCGAAGTTTTTCGGCACGAGCTCACCCACGATCATCGAGAAGATCGTCGCGATCGCGACGGCGACTGGCACCGTCACGACGCTGAGCAGGTCAGCGGGAAGACCGATCGCTTGGAGCGGCCCGGCGAGCGCGCCGCTGATCACCGGCTCAAGCAGGTAGCCCGCGAGCAGCGTCGTCAGGGTGATGCCGAGCTGCGCGCTCGACAGGTGCGTCGAGGTGTGAGCGAGCCCGCGGATGACGCCGTCGAGGCCCCGCTCCCCGCCCTCGCGCCGGCGCTCGAGGTCTTGCCTGTCGAGCGCGACGAGCGAGAACTCCGCCGCGACGAACACACCCGTGCCGAACGTGAGCAGAATTCCAAGCGCCAGCTGCAGCCACTCGCTCATACGAGAACCGAATTCCTATGCAATGTCCGCGCGATCGCGCGGCTGATACTCGGAGGGTCTGAGGGTCTTCGGGGGTCCGCTTCCATGATTGCTCCACTTTATCAGCGAGATTGGCGTTTTTGGAGCGGGAACGGCGTAGGCTTATGCAGTGTGCAATGGCGAACGGTAATCCCGGCTCGCTCCGCCGGACACGGCGGCTCTATTGCACGAGTCAACATTACTCACGGGAGAGGAAGTCGCTTTGGCAGAGCGCTCGGAAACCACCTCACAGGATGGTTCCGCAGAAGATTTTGGTGCGAACGCTTGGCTTGTCGATGAGATGTACAAACAGTACGTCGTCGACAAGAACTCGGTAGATCCGGCTTGGTGGCCGACTCTCGAGAAGTTTGCAGCCACTCAGTCAGCAGTTCAGTCTCAGTCAGCGCCCGCGGCTCCCGCAGCGGCAGCGCCCACGGCACCGCCGCCAGCGGCTGCGACGGCTCCCCCCGCAGCGGCAGCGCACGCAGCACCGGCAACCGGCGCCCCGACGCAGCCGGCACGCACGACCAACGTCGCGCCCCGCACTGCCCCGATCCCCGCCGACGCGCCCCGCAAGACACCCGTCGCGCCGCAGGCCGCGACCGACGACACCGCGACCGACGAGTTCTCGGTCTTCAAGGGCATGGCGCGCACTCTGTCGAAGAACATGGACGCGAGCCTCACCGTTCCGACCGCGACGAGCGTGCGCACGGTCCCCGCGAAGCTGCTCATTGACAACCGCATCGTCATCAACAGCCACCTGCGCCGCAGCCGCGGCGGCAAGGTCTCGTTCACGCACCTCATCGGCTGGGCCCTGATCCAGGCGCTCAAGGCCCACCCCGCGCAGAACGTCTTCTATACCGAGGTTGACGGCAAGCCCGGTGTTGTCGTCCCCGCCCACGTCGGTCTCGGCATCGCCGTCGACGTGCAGAAGGCTGACGGCAGCCGCTCGCTGATGGTCCCCGCGATCAAGTACGCCGAGACGCTCGACTTCAACGAGTACCTCGCGGCCTACGAAGACCTCGTGAAGCGCTCGCGCGACAACAAGCTCACCGCGAACGACTTCCAGGGCACCACGATCTCGCTCACGAACCCGGGCGGCATCGGCACCGTGCACTCCGTCCCGCGCCTCATGAACGGGCAGGGCTCGATCATTGGCGCCGGCGCGCTCGAGTACCCCGCCGAGTTCCAGGGCGCCTCCGAAGAGGTCCTCTCGAACCTCGGCATCTCGAAGACCATCACGCTCACGAGCACCTACGACCACCGCGTCATCCAGGGTGCCGGCTCAGGCGAGTTCCTGAAGTACGTTCACGAGCTCCTCGCGGGCGGCCACAACTTCTACGAGGACGTCTTCGCCGCGCTGCGTATCCCGTACAAGCCGATCCAGTGGGCAAAGGACATCCACGTCGATGTTTCCGGCGCGATCGGAAAGTCGGCGCGCGTGCAGGAGCTCATCAACGCGTTCCGCGTGCGCGGCCACCTCATGGCCGACGTCGATCCGCTCGAGTACGTGCAGCGCACGCACCCCGACCTTGAGATCGAGAGCCACGGCCTCACGTTCTGGGACCTCGACCGCGAGTTCGTGACGGGCGGCATCGGCGGCAAGCCGACGATGAAGCTGCGTGACATCCTCGGCGTGCTCCGCGATACCTACTGCCGCAAGATCGGCGTCGAGTACATGCACATCCAAGATCCCGAGGAGCGGATCTGGCTGCGCGACCAACTCGAGGTTACGTACGCGAAGCCGACGAGCGAGGAGCAGCTGCGCATCCTCGAGAAGCTCAACGAGGCCGAGGCCTTCGAGACCTTCCTGCAGACCAAGTACGTCGGCCAGAAGCGCTTCAGCCTCGAGGGCGGCGAGTCGGTCATCCCGCTGCTCGACGCGATGCTCATCGACGCCGCGGAGGACGGGGTCGACTCGGTCGACATCGGCATGGCCCACCGTGGCCGCCTGAATGTGCTCTCGAACATCGCGGGCAAGACGTACGGCCAGATCTTCCGCGAGTTCGAGGGAACCGCGAAGAAGACCGGCTCGGGCGACGTCAAGTACCACCTCGGCACCTCCGGCGTCTTCACGGCCCCGAACGGCACCCAGGTTCCGATCCACCTCGCCGCGAACCCGTCGCACCTTGAGACCGTGAACGGCGTGCTCGAGGGCATCGTCCGCGCGAAGCAGGATCTCAAGCCGATCGGCTCGTTCACCACCCTGCCGCTGCTCATCCACGGTGACGCTGCAATGGCCGGCCAGGGCGTCGTCTACGAGACGTTGCAGATGTCGCAGCTGCGCGGATACCGCACGGGCGGCACGATCCACGTGATCATCAACAACCAGGTCGGGTTTACGACGCTGCCGATGGACTCGCGCACCGGCGTCTACTCGTCTGACGTTGGCAAGGTCATCCAGTCCCCGATCTTCCACGTGAACGGCGACGACCCCGAGTCGGTCGTGCGCGTCGCGCAGCTCGCCTACGAGTTCCGCCAGAAGTTCCACAAGGACGTCATTATCGACCTCATCTGCTACCGCCGTCGCGGCCACAACGAGGGCGACGACCCCTCGATGACGCAGCCGCTGATGACGGACCTCATCGAGGCGAAGCGCTCGACGAGGCGCCTGTACACCGAGGGCCTCGTCGGCCGCGGCGACATCACGCAGGAGCAGTACGAGACCGCGAAGCAGGACTTCCAGAACCGCCTCGAGCAGGCGTTCATGGAGACCCACGCAGCGCAGACAGGCTCGATCCCCGTCATCGACCAGTCCGGCATCGCCGAGCGCGAGGAGCCGGGCCAGTTGACTGGCGAGGTGCTCGATACCGCGGTCTCGACCGAGGTGATCCACCGCATCGGCGACGCGCACGGCAACGTACCCGAGGGCTTCACCGTGCACCGCAAGCTGCAACAACTGCTCGCGAAGCGCGTCGAGATGACCCGCTCAGGCGAGATCGACTGGGGCTTCGGCGAGCTACTCGCCCTCGGCTCGCTGCTCATGGAGGGCACGCCCGTGCGCTTCGCGGGCCAGGATGCGCGCCGCGGCACCTTCACGCAGCGCCACGCGGTCTTCCACGACCGCGCGAACGGCCAAGAGTGGATCCCGCTCCTGAACCTCTCCGAGGATCAGGCCCGCTTCTGGATCTATGACTCGCTGCTCTCCGAGTACGCAGCGCTCGCGTTCGAGTATGGCTACTCGCTGCAGCGCGAGGACGCCCTCGTGCTCTGGGAGGCGCAGTTCGGCGACTTCGTGAACACCGCGCAGGCGGTCATCGACGAGTACGTCGCCGCGGCCGAGCAGAAGTGGGGCCAGCAGTCGTCGGTCGTCATGCTGCTCCCCCACGGCTACGAAGGTCAGGGCCCCGACCACTCGTCGGCACGCATCGAGCGTTTCCTGCAGCTGTGCGCGGAAGACAACATGATCGTCGCGCGTCCGTCGACGCCCGCGAACTACTTCCACCTGCTCCGCCGCCAGGCCTACGCCCGCCCGCGCAAGCCGCTCATCGTCTTCACGCCGAAGTCGATGCTGCGCCTCCGCGGCGCGACCTCGAACGTCGAGGACTTCACGTCGGGCAACTTCAAGCCGGTGATCGACGACCCGAACGTGCAGGATCGCAACAGCGTTCAGCGCCTGATCCTCACCTCGGGCAAGGTCTACTACGACCTCGAGGGCGCCCTCGCGAAGTCGCCCGACCCGCGCGTTGCGATCGTGCGCGTCGAGCAGTACTACCCGATGCCGGTCATCGACCTCACGCGCATCATCGCGACCTACCCGAACGCCGAGCTGGTGTGGGTACAGGACGAGCCCGAGAACCAGGGCGCCTGGCCCTTCATCTCGCTCGTACTCGCGAAGCACCTCGCGAACGACAGGATTCGCGTTGTGTCGCGTGCGGCCTCGGCGGCTCCGTCGACCGGGTCGGCGAAGGTGCACGCTGTCGAGCAAGAAGAGCTGCTCACGCAGGCTCTGAAGTTCGACTGAGTTCAAGCGTTCTGCAGGACACACAGGGGGATCACCGATGACCACATGGCGTATGCCTATCGAGGGCCACGCGCAGGAGCGCATTTGGCTCGCGTGGCCGACCTCGGGCTACACGCTCGGCGACACCGAGGCGGAGGTCGAGTCGGCGCGCACGACCTGGGCCGCCGTCGCGAACGCCGCGAGCGAGTTCGAGGCGGTCACCGTGGTCGTGAACCCCGGCGACGAGGCGATCGCTTCCCGATACCTTTCGGGCCAGATCGATCGCCTCGTCGCACCCCTGAATGACGCGTGGATGCGCGACATCGGGCCGAGCTTTGTGATCGGCGACGACGGTTCGCTCGGCGCCGTGAACTACCGGTTTAATGGCTGGGGCGGGCAGGACTGGGCCGAGTGGGATAAGGATCAGCACATCGGGCGGATCATCGCCGAAGCGGCGGGCGCGACGCTCATCGACTCGGAGATGACGAACGAGGGCGGCGGGATCCAGGTCGACGGCACCGGCCGCGTCGTGCTCACGGAGACCGTGCAGCTCGACCCGGGTCGCAACCCGGGTTGGACGAAGGAGCAGGTCGAGGCCGAGCTCGCGCGCACAATCGGCACCGACCGCGCCATCTGGCTTCCTCGCGGCCTCACCCGCGATCACGACACGTTCGGCACCCGTGGCCACGCGGACATCCTCGCGGCCTTCACCACGCCCGACGTGCTGCTCATGCACCGCCAGGACGCGGAGTCGCACCCCGACCACGTAATCGCCCGCGCGAACCGGGAGGTCGTGGAGCGGTACCGCGACGACCGCTCCGATCAGTTCGACATCATCGACCTTCCTGCGCCCGAGACGCTTCGGGACGACGAGGGCTTCGTCGACTACAGCTATATCAACCACCTCGTCTTGAACGGCGGCGTGCTCGCGTGCGCGTTCGGCGACCCGGCCGACGATCTGGCGCTCGGTGTGCTTCGCGACGTCTACCCGGGCCGTGAGGTTGTCGGGATCGACGCGCGCCCGCTCTTCGCGCGCGGCGGCGGAATCCACTGCATCACGCAGCAGCAGCCCGCGCTGTAGCTCCGGGGTGCGCCCCCACCCAAAGCCTGTACAATGTCACATGACGATTGCTGGCGCGCACCGACGCGCGCGTCACGCTCCCTCACCCTAAGGAACGATAGATGACCGAGAGCACTCTCACCCCCGAGCTCGAAGCCGTTGTCGCCGGAGCGGCCGCAGCGGCCCCCGCGTACGCGGCACTCACCCCGGCCGAGCGCGCCCGCGTGCTCGTCGCCCTCGGCGACGCGCTCGAGGCTGCGAAGCCGCGCCTCGTCGAGATCGCGATGCGCGAGACCGGCCTCACCGAGGCGCGCCTGAACGGCGAAGTCACCCGCACCGCGGTGCAGCTCCGCTTGTTCTCGGAGACCGTCATGGACGGCTCGTACCTCGATGCCCGCATCGACTACGCCGACCCCGAGTTCGTGCTCGGCCCGCGCCCCGACATCCGCCGCACTCACGTGCCGCTCGGCCCGATCATCAACTTCTCGGCCTCGAACTTCCCGTTCGCGTTCTCCGTGCTCGGCGGCGACACGGCATCGATCCTTGCTGCGGGCTGCCCTGTCATCGTGAAGGCACACTCGGGCCACCCCGAGCTGTCCGATGCGACCGCTGAGGTTGCGCGCGAGGCGCTCCGCTCGGTGGGCGCCCCCGAGGGTGTGTTCAACCTCATCCACGGCCGCGAGGCCGGCGTCGCTGTGCTCAAGGACCCCCGCATCAAGGCAGGATCCTTCACCGGCTCGATCGGCATCGGCCGGCTCCTCACCGACATCGCCGCGGCCCGCCCCACCCCGATCCCCTTCTACGGTGAGCTCGGCTCTGTGAACCCGGTGTTCGTCACCGCTGCCGCGATCGCTGAGCGCGCCGACGAGATCGCCTCGGGCCTGCTCACGAGCGTCGCAGGCTCCGCCGGCCAGCTCTGCACGAAGCCCGGCTTCATCTTCGTCCCCGCTGGCTCCGCTCTGCCGGCCGCTGTTGCTGCCGCGGCTGGCGAGGTCGTCGAGCACCGCCTGCTCGACCCTCGCATCGCTCAGAGCTTCAACGAGCGCCGCGACACGATCCTTGCGACGCCCGGCGTCACCGCTGTTATCCCCGGCGGCGTGCGCTTCGACGACGCGGGCCACGGCTGGGCTTCGCCCACCGTCGTCTCGGTATCGCTCGAGGACTTCCGAGCCGGCCACCAGGGTCTCGTTGAGGAGGCATTCGGCCCGCTCACGATCCTCGTGGAGACTCCCGAAGGCACCGACCTCGCTGCGCTCATGCCCGAGTTCTACGAGGGCAACCTCTCGGGCACGATCCACATCAGCGCTGACGAGGCGACGGGCACGACCGCAAACGCCACCGAGCTGCGTGCGCTCGTCACCGCGCTCGCAAAGCAGGTCGGCCGCGTGCTCTTCAACGGCTGGTCGACCGGCGTTGCCGTGACCCCGGCGCAGCAGCACGGTGGGCCGTGGCCCGCGACGAGCAACGACGCGAGCACCTCGGTCGGCACCTCGGCGATCAAGCGCTTCCTGCGCCCCGTCGCGTTCCAGAACACCCCCGCAGCGTTCCTCCCTGAGGCGCTGCGCGACGAGAACCCGCTCGGCCTGCCGCAGGCTATCTCGCCCGCGGGCCAGTCGGGCGACTGGGGCAGCCAGTACCGCGGCTAAGCGTCGTGGCGCGCGGCGCGCTGAGCGTGGCGCTTGCAGCGCTTGCGGCGCTTGCGCGTCCTTCTGTGCGGCTCATCCTTTCGGGGATGGGCCGCACAGGCGTTTCTGGGCGCGTTCCGCCTGTTTCTCGCACCCCAGTCCCTTCCTCCAGCCTCTACCTCAGCCCTTGTCTCTCAAATGATCGATTGCACCCCAACTTCCCGGGGTATTTGAGAGCAACCAGAATAATTGGGGCGTTTCGGGCAGTGAGCGCCCGTACACTCCACTCCTCCCCATTGACGCTATCTTGCGGCGCATGCTATCTTGTCACACATGCTAGATGACGTCACTACACAGCTCCGTCGTGGTGTCGTCGAGTTCTGCGCACTGGGGCTTCTCGCCGCAAAGCCCATGTACGGCTGGGAACTTGCGTCGGCGCTCACAGACCGAGGCCTCATCGCGAGCATCGGTACGCTCTATCCCCTGCTCGGGAGGCTTCGAGACCGCGGCTTGATCGTCACTTTCGAGCAACAGGAGAATGACGCACCGGGCACAAGCGCCGGCCCAACTCGCAAGTACTACCGCCTCACCGACGAGGGCGAGGCCCACCTCGCAGCATTCCGGTCGCAGTGGGGGCCGTTCACACGCAATGTCACGGAGATTCTCGAGAAGGGCCTCGCCTCATGACCAGTAACGAAAGCAACAGCGCGTCGACCGAACCCGGTCACGCCGAGTCCCAGCACATCCGCACGTCGTACCTCGCAGCGCTTGACGAGGCGATCGGCGAGCTGCCTCACAGGCTCGCGACCGAACTCCGGGCAGGCATCACCGAAGAACTCGTCGGGCTGGAAGGCGAACAGCTCCGTGCCCGCATCGCGGCACTCGGCGCACCCGCCGACGTCGCCCGCGCGGCCGCGGAGGCTGGGCACGAGGGGCAGGATCATCGAACTGCCTCCCCTGCGACTCAGCTACCCCCAGTACCAGCAGCCCCCGCGCAGCCCGACCCAACCCCGCGCCCACTCACCGAGACCCGAGGCTACGCAACCGCTGCCGCGGTCGTCTTCGGCGTCGGCGGGATCCTCCTCCCGGTCGTCGGGTGGATCATCGGGTGCGCCCTCGTCGGCACAACTAAGCTCTGGCGCACGAGCGAGAAGGCGCTCGCGATTGCTGGGCCGCTAGCGGTCTCGGCGATCCTGCTTGGCGTACTGTGGGTGGCTACCTTGCCGGGCCAGAGTTCCGCGAGCGCCGCGCCCGGAGCGGCGGCGAACCCCCTGTTGCCCGCGGGCTACGACCTACTGTGGTCGAGCGCGTTCATCATGTTCGTCGTGGTCGTTCCGCTCACCGCGCTGTGGCTTGGCCTTCGTCTTCGAAATCGACCACTCCCCACAGCCGATTCCCGGCCTTGATTGGAATTCAATAGGTTACGCTGAGCGTATGATCAACACACGCACCGCACCCCGCTCCCGGACCCTTCGCGGCACCGCCGCTGCTGCCCTGCTCGGCGCTGCGGCGCTGGTTCTCACCGCGTGCTCAGGGTCGGCGTCTGTCGGCGACACCAGTTGGGGCACCCTCGACGCGCAGGGTGAGCCCGCAATGACTTTCACCGCAGACGGCAAAGCGTTCGGCACCGACGGGTGCAACATCGTCAACGGCTCGTGGACGGAAGAAAAGGGCAAGGTCACGTTCGGCCCGCTCGCCTCGACCATGATGTTCTGTGAGGGCGTCGACACCTGGCTGAGCGGCGCGTCGACCGCGGTTGTCGAGGGTGACAAGATCACCTTCAACGACGAAGACGGCAAGAAGATCGGCTCGCTGAAGAAGACCGAGTTCACGGCGCCGAAGTAGCTCGCGCACAAACAGCAAAGCGGCGGGGTAAGGATCAAGTCCTCACCCCGCCGCTTGCTTTGTAGCGCGAAAGCGTCACTCAGAAGCGCCGCACAGAAGCCGCGCCCCACGAGGCGCCGGTTACCAGGCGACCGCGAGCGCCACGTTCAGTACTGACAGCCCCATGATGGCGCCGAGCACGCCGCCCGAGACGTTTTCCTTCTTTTTGAAGACAAGCGCGAGCACGATGATCGCGACGAGCACGAGCGTCTTCACGCCGATCTTCATGTTGTCGGGCTGGCCGCCCATGGCGTACATCATGCCGACGAGGCCGAGGCCCGTCGCGAGCATGAGCCATGAGCTGTGCAGGATGCCGCCCGAGATCTTCGCGGCGCCTTCCTTCACCTTCGACAGCTGGGCGATCGAAGCGCCAGCGACACCGGCGAAGCCGACGATGTGCAGGATCAGCAGGATGTTGCGGATGATCTCCATGGTGTTTCCTCCCTCAAATATGCGGATGTGTGTGGGTGTCGGCCATTCGGCCGGAACGTCTGGGGCTGGCCGGGCGCGGGCGCGGGGCCCCGCCAGCCTCGGGCCTAGTGGAAGAAGTGCCGCTCGCCCGTGAAGTACATGGTCACACCGGCGGCCTGCGCCGCGGCGATGACCTCTTCGTCGCGAACGGATCCGCCGGGCTGCACAACCGCGCGCACGCCAGCGTCAAGCAGGACCTGCAGGCCGTCTGCAAAGGGGAAGAACGCGTCGGACGCTGCGACCGAACCGGCGGCACGCTCACCCGCCCGCGAGACGGCGAGGCGGCAGGAGTCAACGCGGTTGACCTGGCCCATGCCGACGCCGACCGAGGCGCCGCCGTTCGTGAGCAGGATGCCGTTCGACTTCACCGCGCGGCTCGCGCGCCAGGCAAACTCTAGCTCGGCGAGCGTCTCTGCGTCAGCGGCCTCGCCAGCGGCGAGCGTCCACTCAGCGGCGGGCGCGAAGTGGCGGTCAGCGTCCTGGATGAGGAAGCCGCCCGAAACCTGCTTGAGCTCAACGGGGTTCTGCGTGTATCCCTCGGGTAGCACGAGCAGGCGCACGTTCTTCTTCTGGGCAAGGATCGCGAGGGCCTCGGGCTCGAAGCCCGGCGCAATGATGACCTCGGTGAAGATCTCGGAGACCGTTTTCGCCATGCCCTCGGTGACGACGCGGTTGGCAGCGATCACGCCGCCGAAGGCCGAGACGGGGTCGCAGGCGTGTGCGAACTCGTGTGCCGCGGCGATCGGATCGGCAGCGCCCTCGGGCGCCACGGCGACACCGCAGGGGTTCGCGTGCTTGATGATCGCGACGGCTGGGCGCTCGTGGTCAAACGCGGCGCGGAGGGCCGCGTCTGCGTCGACGTAGTTGTTGTACGACATCTCCTTGCCGTGCAGCTGAGTCGCCTGCGCGATGCCGACGCCCTCGTTCTCGCTGAACAGTGCCGCGCGCTGGTGGCTGTTCTCGCCGTAGCGCAGCACCGACTCGCGCAGCCCGAAGACCTCGTACCCGACGTAGCCCTCGCTCGTGGCGAAGATCGCGGCAACCTCGTCCTCGTCAGAAACCTCGGCCTCGGCCGCGACGGGGGCGTCTTCCCAGCCCGCGTCCTGCTGATCGAGGAACCAGTTCGCGACGGCACCGTCATACTGCGCGGTGTGCACAAATGCCTCGGTTGCGAGCGAGCGGCGCAGCTCGAGGGTCGTGCCACCCGCCTGCACGGCAGCGATGACCTCGTCGTAGCGGCCGGGCGAGACGACGATCGCCGCGTTTGCGTGGTTCTTCGCGGTCGCGCGAACCATCGCGGGGCCACCGATGTCGACGTTCTCGACGATGTCGGCGGCGGGCTTGCCAGCCGCGACGGTCTGCTCGAACGGGTACAGGTTCACGACGACGAGCTCGAACGGGGCGAAGCCGAGCTCTTCGAGCTGCGCGCGGTGATCAGCGAGGCGCAGGTCGGCAAGCAGGCCCGAGTGCACGGCGGGGTGCAGCGTCTTCACGCGGCCATCGAGCGCCTCGGCGAACCCGGTCACCTCGGAGACGTCGGTCACCGCGTGGCCGGCCTCGCGAATCGTTGCGGCGGTCGAGCCGGTCGACACGAGCTCGACGCCGGCCGCGGCGAGCGCAGCGGCAAGGTCAAGCAGCTTAGTCTTGTCGCTCACGGAGATGAGCGCGCGCTTCACCTCGATGAGGTCGCGATGCTCGTACAGGCTCGGGTCGTGGCTCTGGACTGCCATGGGGCTCCTTGAATTCGTGCGGTGTGGGGTTTGAAAAATCTGGGGGTACTAGGCGAGATCAGCGGCAGCGGCGCCAGCAGCAGCACCGGCGACCGCAGCGAGGTCGAGCGTGCCGTCGGCGATCTCTCGGACGGTGCGCACAAGCAGCGGGCGCTCCTCCTGCTTGATGCGCTCGTGCAGGTCGGCCTCCGCCTCGCCCGCTCGAACGGCCACAACGGCCTGCCTGAGCACCGGCCCGGTGTCAACGCCCTCGTCGATGATGTGGACGGTCACGCCGGTCTCGGTTGCGCCCGCGGCGAGCGCGTCGCGCACCGCGTGGGCGCCCGGAAAGAGCGGCAGCAAAGCGGGGTGGGTATTAATGAGCCGCGGCGAGAACTCGCTTACGAACCCGGCGGGCAGAATACGCATCAGGCCAGCGCTCACGACGAGGTCGGCGCCGTGGTTCTGGATCCCGGCCGCGAGTGCGGCCCCCCACTCAGCGCGGTTCGCGTGGTCGGCTGGGCGGACAACAAAGCTCGGGATCCCGGCAGCCTCCGCATACGCGAGGCCCGCAGCGGCGGTGTCGGCTCCGACACAGACGATTTCTGCGGGAAACTCGGGGTCGCTCGTTGCCTCAATGAGTGCTTTGAGATTGCTACCGCCACCGGAGATGAGAACCGCGAGTTTCAACACCAGCCCAGTCTACTCGCTGTGCCGGTGTGCGGACGCGCCATCGGGCCCTGCGCGCAGGGGGTTCGGCGGTATGCTTCCCACATGCTTCTTCAGGACCTCTTCGGGCTCTCCGGCCGCACCGCACTCGTCACTGGCGGCAGCTCAGGCATTGGCCGTGCGATTGCTGAAGCGCTCGCCGGCGCTGGCGCGCACGTCGTCATTGCGGCGCGCACGATCGGCGAGCTTGAGCAGGCCGCAGAGGAGATCACCGCGAGCACCGCCGTGGCCGCGGCCGGCGGGAGCGCTTCGTGGGTGCGCGCAGACCTCGCGACCCGAACCGGAGCGCACGAGCTCGCCGACGCGCTACTCGACCTCACCGCGGGGCCCGGCCGGGTCGACATCGTCGTGAACTCGGCGGGCGTGAACATCCGCCCGCCCCTCGCTGATCTGACGGAAACGGAATGGGATACGACGATGTCGGTGAACCTCGAGGCGCCGTTCGTCCTCGGGCAGCGCCTCGCCCCCGGAATGGTCGAGCGCGGCTACGGCCGGCTCATCCACATCAGCTCACAGCAGGCGCACCGGCCGTTCGCGTCGAGCGGCGCCTACGGCGTCTCGAAGGCCGCCGTCGAAGGGCTCGCCCGCTCTCAGGCTGAGGCATGGTCGGCTTCGGGCGTAACCGCGAACGCGCTCATCCCCGGGTTCGTACAGACGCCGCTCAACACCCGGCTCAGCTCTGACCCCGCGATGGTCGCCGCGCTGGCAGCCCGCACGCTGGTCGGTCGCAACGGGCTGCCAGAGGACTTCGCAGGGGCCGCGGTGTTCCTCGCGAGCCCCGCCGCCTCCTATGTCACCGGCCAGTCGCTCGCGGTCGACGGCGGGTTCTCGGTGCACTAGCCTCGGCATGCCGTCACAGCCAGCGCTGCCCTGCCACCACCGTCACGGCCGCACCACCGTCACAGCGTCTGTCTTCAGCGCTTCGTATGCCCGACCGGGCGAAGTTTGGCATAGGGAATGCCGTTCCCAGACCGTGGCGGCGAAGCCGGCAGGGCGCCGGAGGCAGCCAGCCAGCCAAGCAGCCAGCCAGGCGCTCTTACCGCCCCACGTGCACGACCTCATTCGCCCGCGCGAGCGGCCGGGTGCGGGCGAAGTGCGTGACCTCCTGCGCCGCCCACCGTTCCCAGTGCGGGATGAAGGTCTCGCCATCGCGTGCGAGCGCGCGCTCTCGGCGAAGCTCGTCGGGGCATTCGACCCACAGCGTGTAAACGCTGCCCAGGGCGCGAGCCACGGCGAGGGCCTCGCCGCTCACCGAGCCGCACCCCTCGACGATCAGGGATCCTCCCGGCTCGAGGGTCACCTCGGGCGTGAAGCTCTCCGAGTACCAGTCGTAGCGCCGGTAGCGTCCAGTGCGCAGCAGTTCCGGGACCATCGCGCTCCCCGCGGCGAGGCCGTCCCAACCGGGGTAGATCTCGTCCATGCCAACGATTCTGGGGCGCTCCGCTCCCCCGGCTACACGGGCGGTTGCGAGGGTTTCGGCGAGCGAGGTCTTCCCGGATCCTGATCTGCCGTCAATGAACAGCACCCGCGGCCACCCTGCCGTCGCCTGCGCGCCAACCGCGAGATGCCGGATCCTCGCTTCCAGCCGCCCCGCGAGCGCTTCGGGCGATACTGGCGCGCTCACTCGGCGACCCGCCCCTCGCGCATCCGCAGCACGCGGTCGGCGATCGTGGCTGCCTCGCCCTCGTCGTGGGTGACGAGGATAGCCGTGGTGCCGGTCTCGCGCAGGAGCGATGCGAGGTCGAGCGCGAGCCGTTCGCGCAGCTCGCGGTCGAGCGCCGACAGCGGCTCGTCGAGCAGCAGCAGGCGCGGGCTCGGCGCGAGCGCCCGGGCGAGGGCGACCCGCTGGCGCTGGCCACCCGACAGTTCGGTGACGGCGCGGGAGCCGAAGCCCGGCAGGCCGACGAGGGCCAGCAGCTCTTCGACGCGGGCGTCGCGCTGCGCCCTCGCCCAGCGCTTGACGCGGAGCCCATACGCGATGTTCTCGGAGACGCTGCGGTGCGAGAACAGCTGCCCGTCTTGAAACACGAGCCCAAACTCGCGCTTGTGCGGCGGCACCCCGGCGAGGTCCTCGCCGGCCCAGCGCACGGTTCCAGACGACAGGGGCTCAAGCCCGGCGATCGCCCGCAGCAGCGTCGACTTGCCGCACCCCGAGGGCCCGAGGAGCGCGACGACCTCGCCGCGACCGACCGCGAAGTTCGCGTCTCGCACGATCGGCTCGTCCCGCCGGTACGCGACGCTCGCTCCGTCAACGACAAGCCCGGCGCCGGCCCCAGCCCACGCACCGGCCCCGGCCCCGGCTTCCACTCCGCTGTGTGCGCTCACCAGCTTCCTCCTACTCCGGCGTCAACACGCCAGCGTTCAGCAAAGACCATAATCCCAGCCGCGAGCGCACCGAGTACGACGGAGGCGGCAAGCGCGGCACCGTAGCTCGCCGGGTCTGGGTTCGCCACGAGCGCCGCGATCGCCACCGGTAGCGTCTGCGCATCGGGCCGCACGAGGAAGGCCGTCGCACCGAATTCCCCGAGCGACACCGCAAACGCGAACCCGAGCGCGAGCCCCGCAGACCGCCCGAGCAGGGCGAGGTCGATCGTGCCGAGCACACGAAGCGGTGAAGCGCCCAGCATCGTCGCGGCCTCCCGCGTGCGCGGGTCGATCGCGCGCAGCACCGGCGTCAGTGTCCGCACCACGAGCGGCAGTGCGACGAGCGCCTGCGCAATCGGGATGAGCACGACCGATGTGCGCAGGTCGAACCCGATACCGAACGGCCGATGCATCGTCAGCAGCAGCCCGAAGCCGAGCGTGACCGCCGAAATGCCGAGCGGCAGCATGATCGCCGCGTCGTAGACCGCGATCCCCCGCGAGAGTGCGCGCGACCGCGGCCTGCGCGAGACGACGAGCGCGACGACCATGCCGAGCGTGACCGCAATAAGCGTCGCGATACAGGCGATGCCGAGCGACAGCGCGGCGGAGTCAAAGACGGAGCCGTGCAGCGGCGACGATGGCGGCGGGTCGACGAGCGCGCGATAGTTCTCGAGCGAGAACCCGACGCCGCCGGGCCCCGCGAGCGAGCGGCGCACGAGTGCCCCGATCGGGAGGACGTGAAGCAGCAGCACCGTCGCCCCGAACACCGCAATGACCGGCGCGTCGCTCCGGCGGGGTGGCCGCACCTCGCTGCGTGCCTCGTTCGGTCGCTCGCTGTGCCCGCGCAGGATCGCCGAGACGCCGAGCGCGAGAGTAACGATGGCAAACTGCACGAGCGACAGCACGGCCGCCGACCGCAGGTCGAGGAACTGCACCGTGAGCCGGTAGATCTCGGTTTCGATGTTCGCGAACTCGCGCCCGCCGAGTATCAGCACGACGCCGAACGACGTCGCACAGAAGAGAAACACGAGCGCCGCCGCTGACGCGAGCGCTGGGCCGAGCGCGGGGAGCGTGACCGTCATGAACACCCGCACCGGCCCCCCACCGAGGGTGCGCGCCGCCTGCCCCTGGCGAGTGTCGAGCTGCGCCCAGTACCCGCCGACGGTGCGGGCGACGACGGTCACGTTGAAGAACGCGAGCGCGAGCACCACGACCGTGAGTGAGCGGTCAAGCCCGAGCCAGTGGAGGGCACCGCCCGGCCCGTAGAGCGCGGTGAACGCGACGCCAACGACAACGGCGGGGAGCACGAACGGCACCGTCAGAATCGCGCGGAGCACACCGCGGCCGCGGAACTCGAGCCGGTAGAGCACGTAGGCGGCGGGAACGCCGAGCAGGATCGCCAGCGCCGTCGCGAGGCTCGCCTGCGTCAGCGTGTTGCCGAGTACGCGCCAGCTGCGGTCGAGGCCGAGCACCTCGGGGATACCGCCGAGGTCAAGCGCAGCACCGTCCGTCAGGCCGGTTGCGACGAGCGCCGCGACCGGCCATAGGAAGAACAGTCCAACGAAGCAGAGCGGGATCGCCGCCGCGAGCGTCCAACCGAGCGCCCCAAGCGGGCGCCGGATCAGTGCGCGCACGGCGGCTCTCCCCTCGTTCGAATCGCGTGCCGGCTAGAGGCCGACCGCGTCGCCGAGGGTGCGAAGCCAGCCGTCGAGGCCAGCCTGGATCTCCTTCGACGTGAGGTCGTGCGACTGGCCCGCAGCGGGCAGCGGTGCGAACTTCGCCCAGCTCGACGGCAGCTCGACAGCCTCGTCGATCGGGTACATGTACATGTTGTCGGCGATGCCCGACTGGAACTCCTCCGAGAGCAGGTACTCAACGACCGCGCGTGCGCCCTCGGGGTTCGCGCTCCCCTTCAGCACGCCCGCGTACTCGACCTGCTGCGAGCAGGTGTCGAGCAGCGCGCGGGTGTTCGAGGCGGTCTCGTCCTCGTTCACGGTGAAGGCTGGCGACGTCGAGTACGAGACCACGATGGGCCTCGTGCCCGTCTCACTGACGCCGCTGAACTCGGTGTTGTACGCCTCGGTCCACCCCTGCACGACGCGCGCGCCGTTCCCTTCGAGGCTCTTCCAGTAGTCAACGAAGCCGTCTTCGCCGAATGCGGCGATCGTCGCGATCATGAACGATGCGCCCGTACTCGACGCCGTCGGGTCGAGCAGCACGGCGAGATCCTTGTACCTAGGGTCGGCGAGGTCCTCGAACGTCGCGGGCTCCGCGAGCCCCGCTTTCTCGAACCAGGCCGTGTCGATGTTCACGCACGTTGCGCCCATATCGATCGGAGCGAGCGGCACCTCCGCAGACTCAGCCTTCTGGCCGTCGAGCTCGGCGACGATCGCCGCGCCCCGCGCGGGCAGGATGTCGGCGGGCAGCGACTCGACAACGTCGTTCTCCATGAGCCGCGATGCGAAGGTGTTGTCGATGCCGAAGAACGCATCGGCGATGGGTGCGCCCTTGGTCAGCACGAGCTTGTTTGCGAGCTCGCCGCCATCGCCCGCGGTGACGACCTCGACGTCGTATCCGGTCGCGGCGCTCGCGGCCTTCGCGAACTCCTTCCCGTCGACGAAGCTGTCGTGGACGACGAGCGAGACCTTCCCCGCGTCACCGCCGGTGCTAGCGCCGCCGCCTTCCGGGTCGCCGCCGGCGCAACCGATAAGGGCGAGCGCGCCGGCGAGCGGGAGCGCAAGCAGGCCGAGGGCCCGAGAGAGTGAGCGGGCGTGCGAGGTTGAGTGCGTGAGAGTACGCATAACGAGAAGAGTCCTTCCTCCGCTGGCATGAACCAGATCAGGTTGAACGGTCGGAGCACGCGTGCTCCCTCTCAGCCCCGCGCGTCGGGACTCCCGTGGATTGCTCCCCTAGCCTAGCCTTTTCGGCCCGGCCAGCGCCAGCCGGCCCGTTTCCCCTCGTCTTTCGGTGCCTCCGTGAGGTCGACCGCGTCCCACGAGTACGCTTCGACGAGCGCGTCGGGGTCGAGGCTGTCGGCACCGAGGCTGTCAGCACCGAGGCTGTCAGCACCGGCGGACGTGCCGCCCGCGTCAGATTCGCCCTGCTCAGTGGTGCTGTCTGTGGTGCTGTTTGGGGCTCTGCCCGCCTCGTGCTGGTCGAAGAGTTCGGCCTCGCGCACCGCCGCAGCCGCGGCCGCCGCCGCCTCCACTGCCGACGCCGTTGCGGCGAAGTCGGGCTGCTCAGCCGTCGCGTCGGCATCAAAGTCAGTATCGAGGCCGGCCTCAACATCGAACTCGAGGGGTTCGGTGAGCTGATCGTCACTGTCGTCCGCCGACCCGGCAGCCTGCCACGAGCGCGGCACGAGGGGCGACACCGGTGCAAGATGCTCACCGGTCTCGCCGATCTTGTCTGGCCCAACGGCCCCGGGCCCAACGGCCACAGACGAACCGGCCCCCGACCCACCGGCCACAGACGCGGGCGCTGCCGCGGCGCCGGCCGCGTCAGCGGGCACGCTCTCGGGTGCCACTTCGTGGCGCTCGTCGCCGAGCCCCAGTCGCGCTTTCACCTCGGCTGGCCCATCCATGACCCGCCGGGCGAGGTCAGCGCGAGCCGCGAGGGCTCCGAGCATGGCGCCAGCGCCGAGTTCCAGGGCTGCGAGACCCGCGGCAGCCCAGACGTTCGGCCCGACCTCGGCGAGCCTGCCTGGGCCGAGAGATCCACGGGCGGCCCAGTTGAGCAGCGCGATGGCTCCCCCCGAGACTACGGCCGCGGCGACGACCTGGGATGCGACCACCGCGAGCGACTGGCGGCGGGCGGTCTCTCCGAGCGCGATGCCGATAGCGAGGCCAGCGAGCACGAGCAGCAACGGAGCGATCACCGCGACGCTCCCCCAGCCGTCAGGAATCGCGGCGAGCACGGGGATGCCCGGCATGGGTCCCAGCAGTTGCCCGAACGGCGACGCCGAGCTGCCGACTCCCACCGCGAAGCCTGAGCCCGTGAGCCACGCCCCGCTCCAAATCACGAAGACCGGGAAGAGCGCGACCTGCAGTACAAACATGAGCACAGTGCCCCACAGGTCGAGCTGCAGCGCCTCTGACGCCGCAATCACGAGCGCGAATCGCGTGAGTAGCGCTAGGGCCAGTCCGAGGGCCGCGAGGCCGACGTAGGCAGCAAGCAACATCGCTGCGAGTCGGAAGGCCTGGCCCGCGCGGTGCGGGAACGCCGCGGGGCCCTTAATCCCGATTCGTCCGAGCCAGGTCTCGACGGCGCCGACGGCCGCGAGCCACCACCCGTGCTCGTCGCGCGCGGCGCGCACGGTGTACGCGACGCCCGAGGGAACCGCCCACACGAGGGCGGCCGCGCCGGCCGACGCCGCCCACCCGACGGCGACGGTCACGTCGCCCGAGTGGGCGATCACGGCGTGCAGGATCGCGGCAACGGCCCCGAACCCGATCGCGCCTCCGAGCACGCCCGCGGCGCCAGCCCCACCGCGCGCGGCTGAGCGCCACCCGGCGCGACCAGCGAAGGCGGCCGTGACGGCCGTGATCCCGAGCGGCGCGAGCGAGATCGCGAACTGCAGCGGCTCTGGCGCGAAGCCGAGCACCTGCATGACCTCGGCCGAGAGACCCACCGCGAGTGGCGAAAAGTGGGCGAGCAGCCACGCGGCCCCCGCGCCGCCAAACACCGCCGAGGGTTCAGCCGCGAGGCCAAACGCGAGCCACCAGACGAGGAACGCATAGGCTGCGACCGCGACCAACGACGCCAGCGCGACCGCGATGGCCTCAATCGTCGCGACGATCCCGGTCAGTATTGCTCTCATCGTCCGAAAGTCTACCCGGCGATGACGCGCGGGTTACCAGCTTGCGGCCACCGCGCGGTGCGCTTCGAACAGCGGGACGGTTGTGCCTTCGGGGGCGCGCCCGAAGCCGCACTCGGTCGCCACGCCGAAGTCGCGCTCAAGGACGCCCGCGGCCGCAGCAATGCGCCGGCCCGCCCCCTCTGCCCCGTCCTCGCGGTGTACGAGCCCGAGGTAGAGCTCGCTCGTCGCGGGCAGGCTCAGCGCCGCGAGCGGAGCGAAGTATTCGGCGTCGTCGCGCTCGATAGGCACGGGCAGGTGGAGCCAGGTGAGTCCGCGCGCGCTCCGCTCAAGCACCGCGTTTGCGAAGCGGGTGAGGTGCTCTGCATCGCGTGGCTCGACGAAGTGCTTCTCGGCGACGTCGCCGTAGCAGAGGTGAACGCCGACCTCGACGTCAGTGGGAACCCTGTCGATCTGGCGGGCGAGCCGCTCGGCGGTGCCCGCCCACGGGTCGGAGAACCACTCGTACCGTTCGCCCGTGAACCCGGTGAGTCCCTCAAGGATCGCGAACTCAAGCGCGGCGTCCCACTGCACCGCAAGCTCACCGTGCGGGATCGTGCGCAGGATCTCGGCGAGCTCTGCGGCGAGCGCGCGTTCGTAAAGCGGCTCGAACGCCTCGCGGTCGCTCGCGGCTACGAGGCTCGCGACGACGCCGAGCGGCGTCGGGAGCGAGACCTGGAAGCGGGTCTCAGCTGGGATGACCCCCGCGGCCTTGAGCTCAGAGAATGTTGCCCACGATTCGAGGGCCGCAGCCGCGTACCCGAGCGGTGGTAGCTGGACCTCATCCGCGGTCACGCCCTCGGCGAGCTTCACCGGCCGGATATCAAGCATGCGTAGCGGGATCGGCGTGTCCCCAACGCGCTCGATGCCGTCGGCTTCCCCGAGCCTGTCGGCCTGGAACAGGATCCAGTGGAACCGCTCCCCCACCTCACCGTCGGGGATGCGCTTGAGCAACGGCCCGAGGTGCTCGGCGGCGACCCTGAACGTCGTCTCCGCGTCGTCGAAGTTGATGCTTCCCACGAGGTGGGCTCCCTGGACCGTGTGCTGCTCGCTCATAGGTCAAGTATCGCCGACGAGGCGCAGTTCCCGCCGGTGTGTTGCGCCGTGTGACCGCGGCAGGCCTCTGTTGTCCCCTGCCGGGCGGCTACTCGCCGTGTGCGGCGGTGACCGTCACCGTCGAGCCGCCGGCGAGCATGCGCGACACCGGGCAGCGGGCGTGCGCGGCAGCGGCGAGCCTGTCGGCCTCGCCGCCCGATTTGCCCTCAAACGTCAGCACGGCGTGACCGGCAAACTCGTAGCCGTCGCCCGCGCGCTCATGCAGCGAGATTTTCACCCGGGCTGCCACTTCCACGCCGGGCCCCGCAACGACGCGAGCCGCGGCGTTCAGGCAGGTCGCCCACGACAGGGCGAGCAGTTCTTCGGGGTTCGTCGGGGCCGCCCCTGACCCCGCAGGCGAGCGGGAGGGCTGACCGCCCAGCGGGGAGACGACGCGCACGGCGAGCCCGCCGTCGATCCAGCTCTCGCCGGTCGCGCCGGTGAGATTGTGGGCGACTGCCGTAAATAGCGCCGGGCTGGTGTTGGCCTGGGTCTGCGCTGGCGTGAGTGACACAGCGGGCTCCTTCGGTTGCGTTTTCACCACCTTACCCATATGTTAGACGGGATCCAAGAATAACGTTTGACGACGCCACGGCCGCGACCTCCCTGCCACCGCGTCCCCCTTCGAAGGCCAGACCAGCACGAATGCTCACGCGATGATTCACTCGCAGCTCCCCGCGATCCAGTTCCAGGGCGTCACCCGCACGTTTGCCGACGGCGACCGCGCCGTCACCGCACTCGAGGACGTCACGTTCCACGTACCGCGCGAGTCAGTGTTCGGCGTTGTGGGCGAGAGCGGCGCCGGCAAGTCGACGCTGCTTCGCCACATGAACGGGCTCGACCACCCGACGCGCGGCACCGTGCTCTTCGACGGCGTAAACCTCGCGACGCTCACGAAGCGCGAGCTGAACCAGACGAGGCGGCGCATCGGTGTCGTCTTCCAGTCGTTCAATCTCGTCGCAAACCTCACGGTTCGCCAGAACATCACGCTCCCGCTCAAGTTGCAGCGCGAGAGCAACCACCGGCGCGTGGACGAGCTCGCCGAGTTTGTTGGCCTGTCAGACCGCATGGCTCACTTTCCAGCGCAGCTCTCCGGCGGGGAGAAGCAGCGCGTCGCGATCGCCCGCGCGCTCGTGACAAGCCCGACGCTGCTGCTGTGCGACGAGCCGACCTCGGCGCTCGACACCCACACGACCGGCGAGATACTCGGGCTCCTGCGCGACACCCGCGACGAGTTCGGCACGAGCATCGTGCTCGTGACCCACGAACTCGACGCAGTGAAGGCGATCTGCGACACCGCGGCGGTGTTCGAGGCGGGCAGGCTTCGCGAGATCCTCCCCGTGTCCGCGGCCGCTGCCGCTCGTGGCGACAGCTACCTCGAGCACGTGCGCGCGGAGCTCACGGCATGAACGCGATCATTTCGGAACTCGGCCGCGTGTTCGGCGAGCACGGCGCCGAGATCGCGACGGCGATGGCCGAGACGGGGTACATGGTGCTCGCCTCGATCGTGTTCGCGGTGCTCATCGGGTTGCCGCTCGGGGTCACGATCACGCTCACCCGCGCCGGTGGTCTGCTGGAGAACCACAAGGTCTGGCTCGTCGCCGACCTCTACGTGACCGTCGTGCGATCGTTCCCGTTCCTGCTGTTCGTTGTGTTTATGATCCCGCTCACTCGGCTCGTGTTCGGCACAAGTTTCGGCACCGTCGCGGCCACGTTCCCGCTCGCCTTCGTCGCCGTCGCGATCTACGCCAGACTGACCGAGCAGATCCTCCTCGAGCTGCCGAGTGGCCTGTGGCAGGCGGCGGCCGCGATGGGCGCGACGGTGCCGCAAACCGTCTTCCGCTTCCTGCTCGTCGACGGCCGGTCGGGCCTCGTCTACGCGCTCACCTCGGCGACGGTGAGCTTCGTGTCGTACTCGACGGTGCTTGGCGTCGTCGGCGGTGGCGGTATCGGGGACTTCGCTATGCGGTACGGCTACCAGCGCTACGACTTCACCCTCATGTACCTCACCATCCTGCTCATCGTCACCTGCGTCGTGCTACTCCAGGCCCTCGGCCACAGGGTGTCACGCGCGCTCGACAAGCGTTAGGCGCGGCGGTATCAGTTTCCCCCCCAGATTCAGGCTTCATCAGTTTCATCAGCATCAGGAAGGATGCACATCATGATCCGCTCCCACAAGACCCGTACGATTCGGGTGGCCGCCGCGGCTGCCCTCGCCGCAGGCGCGCTCGCCCTCGCGGGCTGCGCGAGCGGCCCGACGGTTGACTCGGGCGATGGCGGGGCTGCGCCCGCAGAACCGCGGGTGCTCAAGGTCGCTGCCACGACCACCCCGATGCCAGACGTTGTGTTGGCCGCGGCCGAGGCGATTGAGGCGCCCTACACGATCGAGCTCGTCGAGGTCGCCGACTACGTGCAGCCCAACACGATGCTCGCTGCCGGAGAGCTTGACGCGAACTTCGTTCAGCATCCGCCGTTCATGGAGGAGTTCAACGCTGGCAACAACGCCTCACTCGTCGCGGTCGAGCCTGTCTATCTCACCGTCGTCGGCACCTACTCGAGCAAGCACGACAGCATGGCTGACATCCCGGAGAACGGTCACATCGTCGTGCCGCAGGACCTCTCGAACCAGGCGCGGGCGCTCCAGATGTACGCAGACGCAGGCCTCATCAAGCTCGACCCCAAGGTCGACAAGTGGGATGTGACCGTCGCCGATGTCACGGAGAACCCGAAGAAGCTGAAGTTCACTGAGGTCGACCTCATGCAGCTGAACGCGGCATACCCTGAGGCCGATGGCGTGTTCCTGCACGGCACGTTCGCGCGTCAGCTCGGCCTCGTCCCAGGCGACGACGCGATCGCCGTGGAGCAGGATCCACAGTTTGCGGTGTCTCTCGTCAGCCGCGCTGACAACCAGGACTCCCCCGAGGTGAAAGCCCTCGCTAAGGCGTTCCACAGCGACGAAGTGCGCGCGGTGCTTGAGAAGTACGAGGTTCCCGCGGCGTTCTAGGCTGTACCTCAACCACACCATCCTCGCTTCGGCACACGCTATTTCGCCCCAAAAGCATGTGCTGGAGCGAGGATGATGTGTTTTGCGGCGACTGCGAGGTTGAGCGCGAGTACACAAAGGACCCCGCCGGCATGTACCGACGGGGTCCTGTGCGTAGTGCGCTGCGCGTTTACAGCTGTGCGAACGCCCGACGCAGTGGCCGTCGGCGCTGGTTCGCCTGTAAACGCTGCGCGTTTACAGCTGTGCGAACGCAGCGCGCAGCAGCTCAGCGGTCTCGGTCGGGGTCTTGCCAACCTTCACGCCTGCGGCCTCAAGGGCCTCCTTCTTTGCCTGCGCGGTACCAGCCGAGCCCGAGACGATTGCGCCAGCGTGGCCCATCGTCTTGCCCTCGGGCGCGGTGAAGCCGGCAACGTAGCCGACGACCGGCTTCGTCACGTTCGCCTTGATGTACTCAGCCGCGCGCTCCTCAGCGTCGCCGCCGATCTCGCCGATCATCACGATCGCCTTGGTCTCGGGGTCGTTCTCGAACGCCTCGAGCGCATCGATGTGCGTGGTGCCGATGATGGGGTCACCGCCGATACCGATCGCGGTCGAGAACCCGAGGTCACGGAGCTCGTACATCATCTGGTAGGTGAGGGTACCCGACTTCGACACGAGGCCGATCGGGCCCTTGCCGGTGATCGTCGCAGGCGTGATGCCTGCGAGAGCCTCGCCCGGGGTGATGATGCCGGGGCAGTTCGGGCCGATGATGCGGGTCTTGCCGCCGGTGGCCTTAGCGTGAGCCCAGAGCTCAGCCGAGTCCTTTACGGGCACGCCCTCGGTGATGATAACGAGGAGGCCTATGCTCGCGTCGATAGCCTCAATCGCAGCGTCCTTCGTGAAGGCCGGCGGAACGAACGCGACCGACACGTCAGCACCGGTTGCCTCCATCGCCTCTGCGACCGAAGCGAACACGGGGAGCTCGACGGCATTGCCGTTGGCGTCCACGTGCGACACGGTGGTGCCGGCCTTGCGGGCGTTCACACCGCCAACGACCTGGGTGCCGGCCGCGAGCATGCGCGCGGTGTGCTTGGTGCCTTCGCCGCCGGTGATGCCCTGGACGATGACCTTTGAATCCTTGTTCAGGAAGATCGACATAGTTCTGTAATTCCTTCTAGTTCCAGGGGGCGGTTCAGCGTGCGTTGGCGAGCTCGGCGGCCTTGTCGGCGCCCTCGTCCATCGTGGCGGCCTGGGTCACGAGCGGGTGGTTCGCCTCGTTGAGAATGCGACGGCCCTCCTCGACGTTGTTGCCGTCGAGGCGCACAACGAGGGGCTTGTTTGCCGCGTCGCCGAGCTTCTCGAGTGCGCCGACGATGCCGTTTGCGACGGCGTCACACGCGGTGATGCCGCCGAAGACGTTCACGAAGACCGACTTCACCTGCGGGTCACCAAGGATGACGTCGAGGCCAGCGGCCATGACCTCAGCCGATGCGCCGCCGCCGATGTCCAGGAAGTTGGCGGGCTTCACGTTGCCGTGGTTCTCGCCCGCGTATGCGACGACGTCGAGGGTCGACATCACAAGGCCTGCACCGTTTCCGATGACACCGACCTCGCCGTCGAGCTTCACGTAGTTGAGGTCCTGCGCCTTGGCCTTCGCCTCCAGCGGATCCTCTGCGCTCTTGTCCTCGAGCTCGACGTGGCCCGGCTGACGGAAATCAGCGTTCTCGTCGAGCGAGACCTTGCCGTCGAGCGCGACGATGTCGCCCTCACCCGTGAGCACGAGGGGGTTCACCTCGACGAGCGTTGCGTCTTCGCCAACGTACACCTCGTAAAGCTTCTGGAATACGGGCACGACCTTACCGACGAGCTCCTCCGGGAACTTCGCCGCGCGTGCGATCTCCTCAGCCTTGGCTGCGTCGATGCCTGCGATCGGATCGATCTCGATGCGCGCGAGAGCCTCGGGCTTCTCGACTGCGAGCACCTCAATCTCCATGCCACCCTCGACGCTGCACAGCGACAGGTAGGAGCGGTTTGCTCGGTCGAGCAGCACGGAGAAGTAGAACTCCTCCTTGATGTCAGCGCCAGCGGCAACCATGACGCGGTTGACGGTGTGGCCCTTGATGTCGAGGCCGAGGATGGCCTGTGCAGCCTCGAACGCCTCGTCGGGGTTCTTTGCGACCTTCACGCCGCCTGCCTTGCCGCGACCGCCGACCTTCACCTGAGCCTTGACGACGACGACGCCACCAAGCTTCTCGGCTGCTGCACGCACCTCCTCGGGGGTGTCAGCGACGATGCCGGGGAGCACCGGCACCCCGTATCGTTCGAAAAGATCGCGTGCCTGGTACTCGTACAGATCCACGTACTGTCCTTCTGCTTGGGATGTTTGGTTACCCGAGGCAAAAATGTCTCGATGTCGAGAGAAATGTCGACCGTTTGCCAGTCTAACACCGCTATGTCACTAGTTCCCGCCTCGGTACCCAGGTGCGCGCGCGGCCCGACGCGGCGCCTTGCGCAGACCCCGCTCGCGGCAACTAAACCCGCAGATTCTGGGGCCCGCGTCAAGCGATCCGAGCGAATCGGCACCCTTACACCCCGGGAAATCGCAGACTTTGCGCGACACGGCCCGGCTCCCCGCGAACCGCTTACAAACTGAGGCAACTACACGAGCGGGGAGATTCGCGGAACGCTCATTCCCCCAATGCCGTAGATCTCCTTCGCCTTGCGCCCAAACGCAAGCACGAGAGCCCCGTGCGCGGCGGCCTCATCACCGAGGCGGGCAGCGACGACAGGAACTTCAAACGGCAACCGGATCTGCCCGCCGACCGCGGCGCTGAGCGGCTCCATGAATGCTTCGCGGGCGCGGGAGAGCCCGCCACCGATAACGACCTTTCCCGGATCCACGGCCATGATGAGCGTGGCGAGGGAGCGAGCGAGCTGGTCAATGAACCCCGTAAGTTCGCGGGCCGCGGCCGCGTCGCCGTCTCGAACCAGTTGAAACAGCTCAGCCGCGCTCCCCGCGCGCGCCCAACCCAGCTGCCCGGTCGTTGGATCAACCCCGGGGACAGCGAGGCGGCCGATGTCCCCCGCAGCGTCGTGTGCCCCGCGGCGAGGCTTCCCATCAATGATTAAGCCCATCGCAACACGGTTGCCAACCGACAGGTAGAGCACGTCACTCACGAGCTGGGCTGCGCCGAGGTGGTGCTCAGCAACCGCCGCAAGCCTCACACCGTTATCGACCGCCACTTCCACGCCAAGAACCTCACGCAGTCGCCCGCCGATGTCCACGCCCGTCCACTCTGGGATGACCACCGACGCAAGCACGCTGCCCGTCTCGTTCACGATTCCCGGCAGCGAAAGCCCAACCGCGCGAAGCTTCCCGATGGGAAGTCCGGGGCGTTCGAAGGCCTCGCGAATCTGCTGCGTCACACTGTCGAGCTTGGATACCCCGTCGGGGAAGCCCCCAACGCCCGGGCCAACGTGGTCCGCCAGCACTTCACCGGCCAGGTCCGAGATCACCACGCGTGTTGTCGCGTTGCCTACGTCGACCCCCGCAACGTACCCACTGTCGGCTACGAATCCATACCAGCGGGAGGGGCGCCCTACGCCCGCACCGCTCGCTGTCGTGCGGGTCAGGGCACCCGCAGCCGTCAGCGACCCGAGCACGTTTTCGACCGAGGTTCGCGAGAGCTCCAGGGCTGCGGCGAGCCCATTGACCGAATCAGGCCCGTGGTCGCGCAGGCGCATGGCAACTCGGGTAGCGATTGGTTGCGAAACGGCATCTTCCACGATCGCACCTCCAAGCATCGCCGCTTCCTCACTGCGGGGCGCAGCGCGGTGGCCTCATCCTAGCCAAGTTCTTACACGAACAAGGCAGATTTCGGGGCTTTTGTCACTGCTGTAACACATTCGAAGCGAGACATTCCCTTGGATTACCTAGTCCAAATCACGCAGATTGCGAATTATCACACTGTAGTGTTTAATTTCTCTCAAGCGAATCGCTCGTGAACGAACCAATGGAGGATCGAGAATGTCACAGGGTTTTACATCCGAAGCCGAGCTTGAGGCGCGACTCGTCGCTCCGAGCGCCGGCCTCGTCGAAGACTTCGCAAAGGGCGCGGGCGACCTCGTGATCCTCGGCGCCGGCGGCAAGATGGGGCCGACGCTCGCCGTCCTCGCACGCAACGCCCTGAACGCGGCCGGCCGCGAGCACGACACCGTCTACGCGGTCTCGCGATTCGGTGAGGCGAGCGTCCGCGAACGACTCGCGCAGGCGGGCGTCGAGGTGATCCCGTTCGACCTCGTCGAGAATGACAGCCTCGACGCCCTCCCCGACGCCCCGAACGTTGTCTTCATGGTCGGCGCGAAGTTCGGTGCCGCGACAAGCCCCTCGTGGGCGTGGGAGGTGAACGCCGCTCTGCCCGACCGCATCGCCCGCCGCTACAGGAACAGCGCCATCGCCGCACTCTCGACGGGCAACGTGTACCCGTTCGTCCCCGCCTCGTCCGGGGGCGCCTCAGAGGACGTCGCACCGGCGCCGATCGGCGAGTACGCGCAGTCGTGCCTCGGCCGCGAGCGGGTCTTCGAGTTCGCCGCGCAGGAACGCGGCACCCGTGTCTCGATCGTTCGCCTGAACTACGCGGTTGACCTCCGCTACGGCGTGCTCGCGGATATCGGCTCGGCCGTGCACGCGGGTGAGCCCGTGTCCGTCGACACCGCGAACGTCAACGTTGTCTGGCAGGGCTACGCGAACGAGGTCGTGCTGCGGAGCCTCACCCACGCATCCACGGACGTGTTTACCATCAACCTCACGGGCCCCGAGACGCTGTCGGTTGAGGCCGTGGCGCAGCGCTTTGGCGGCCTACTCGGGCGCGCTGTCACGATCGTTGGAGAGCCCCAGCCGACGGCGCTCCTCAACGACTCGAGTCGCTGCATGGCGCTCTTCGGCTACCCGTCGGTCTCAGCGCAGACACTCATCGAGTGGCAGGCGCAGTGGATCGAGGCCAACCTGCCGATGACCGCAAAGCCCACCAAGTGGGCCGTCCGAGACGGGAAGTTCTAGATGTCCACGGCGCCCTTCCTTCGCCCCGCCGCACGAGAAGCCCTCAACCGGGGCGCTGTCATCCCGGCGCATCCGCTCGCGCTCACCGCCGAGCGGACGCTTGACGAGCGGCGCCAGCGCGCGCTCACTCGCTACTATCTCGCAGCAGGCGCCGGCGGGCTCGCAGTCGGCGTGCACACGACGCAGTTCGAGATTCGGGATCCAGAGCACAACCTCTTCGAGCCCGTGCTGCGGCTCGCCGCCGAGGAAATCGCGGCGCACGGCGACGACAGCGTACTGCGCATCGCCGGTGTCACCGGCGACACCGCCCAGGCGGTCTCTGAGGCCACACTCGCGCGCGACCTCGGCTACGACGCCGTGCTCGTGAGCCCGCGGGTCGAAGGGGCGACCGAGCAGTCCTTGCTTGAGCGCGCACGCGCCATCGGCGAGGTGCTTCCCCTCGTCGGCTTCTACCTGCAGACCGCGATTGGCGGTCCGACACTCTCCCGCAACTTCTGGCGGGAGTTCGCCGCGATCCCCGCCGTGGTTGCGGTGAAGGCCGCGCCATTCGATAGGTACCGCACCCTCGAACTCGTCCGCGGCGTCGCCGAATCCGGCCGCGCGCACGAGATTGCCCTCTACACGGGCAACGACGACGCGATCGTGTCCGATTTGCAGTCCGAGTTCCACGTCTCGACCCCCGACGGGCCCGCCACGCTCCGCTTCGTCGGCGGCCTGCTCGGCCAGTGGGCCGTTGGTACGCGCGCGGCGGTCGCCCTCCTCGAACAGGCGCACCGTGCAGCCGATGGCGACCTCGACGCACTCGCCGCGCTCAACCGCGCGAGCGCGGACATGGTCGACTTCAACCAGGCGGTGTTCGACCCGGCCAACGACTTTGCGGGCGTTATCGCTGGCGTGCACGAGGTGCTCCGCCAGCAGGGTCTCTTCGAGGGCGTCTGGTGCCTCGACCCTACTGAGGGTTTGTCTCCTCGCCAGGCCGATGAAATCCGCCGTGTGCGACTCGCGTATCCCGATCTCGGTGACGACGTCTTCATCGCCGAGCACCTGGAAACCTGGCTGCGGTAGCGCACCATGTCCCCGATCCGGATTGCCTTCGCAGGACTTGCGCACTCACACCCGGTGAGCGACGCGAGCAATCTCGCACGGCTACGCGACGCGGGCTCCCCCGTCGAGTTTGTGGGCGTCTACGACTCCGACGGTGCGCTCGCGACCGCGTTCGCAGAGCGCTTCGGCTGCGAGGTCGCGCCCACCCTGGCGGCGCTCGCTGACGCCCAGCCTGACCTCGTGATCCTCACCGCGCGCCCGCACGAGACCGCCCCGTTCGTGAGCGAACTCCTCGCAGCGACGAACGCGGTTGTCTTTGCGAACAAGGTTGTTGCGGGCACGGCGGCGCAGCTGGCGGCGTGGGAGGCGGCGATCGCCGTCGATCAGGATCGGGTCGGCACGTCCTCGGTGCTCAGGTTTGCGCCTGAGCTCCGCGCCCTCGCGGCGCGGGTCGCGGACAGCGAGGTGTGGGGCGTGCGCGTGCTCGCCCAGCACGACATCGAGATGTTCCTTGCGCCCGACAGGGCGTGGCAGGACGATCCGGCACGCGGCGGCGGCACGCTTGTCACGGCTGGCGTCCATGCGTGGGAGATGCTGGGAGCCGTGCTCCCGGGCGCCGAGCTCACAGGTGAAGTCTCAGGGTGGACGCACCGTTCTCCGAGCTCGCGCAGCGCGTCGGAGGAGACGGCCCAGCTTGCTGGAACCGTCGCCGTGCCGGGCCGGCGCGAGGTGCAGTTCGGAATGACTGTCACAGGGACACCGGGCCCAGAGCGCTACGCCCTCGACGTCTTCACCTCGACCGGGACACTGTCGGTAAGCCTCGAGTTTCCGCACCCGCACGATTCACTTGGGTTCGCGGAGCTCGCGGCGGCCCTGCTTGAAAACACCCGGGGCGGTCGCGCGACAGCGCCGTGGGAATCAGCACGAGCTGTCGCCACGAACACCATCCGCGCAGCACAGGCGCTGCGCGGAACACACCACACAGAAATGAGTCAGTGATGACCTCCACTCTCGCCACACCCCCGACACAGGGGGCCTCACCCAAACGCGGGTTCTTCGGCTCCATCGGTCCGGCATTCATTACGGCGGCGCTCGTCTTCGGGCCGGGATCCATCGCCACCGCGAGCGCGATGGGCGCTTCATTCGGCTACGAACTCATCTGGGTTCCCGTGATCGCCACAATCCTCATGCTCTGCTTCGTGAACATCGGCGTGCGCATTGGCCTCACAACAGACAAGAGCATCCTCGGCACCGTCGCCCACCGCCTGACCGGCATCGTTGCGGTTATCGTCGGGCTCGGTTCGTTCCTCGTGGTGACCTCGTTCCAGGCGGGCAACTCGGCGGGCACGGGCGCCGCGGGCCAGCTCTTGTTCGGCGGCGACCCCCGGCTCTTCGCCGTGCTCTTCACCGTCATCGGCCTCATCTTCGTGTGGATTCCGAAGTTTTACCCCGCCCTTGAGAAGCTCATGGTCGTCGTGATCATCGTGCTCCTCGTCGCGATGATCACGACAGCGGTCGTGAGCAAGCCTGATCTCGGAGCAGTCGTCGGCGGCCTGGTCCCGTCGATCCCTGAGGGGTCGATTCCGCTCATCGTCGGTCTCGCGGCGACAACGTTCTCGATCGTCGGTGCGCTCTACCAAATCCAGCTTGTCCGGGAGAAGGGCTGGACGAGCGGCGACTTCAAGCTCGCCCGCCGCGACGCTGTGCTTGGCACCCTCATCCTCGGTTCACTGTCGACCGTCATCATGATCGCCGCCGCTGCGACGCTCAACCCCGCCGGTATCGAGGCGAACTCCCCCGCAGCGCTCGCCCAGATCCTCGAGCCGATCGGCTCGTGGGCGGTGTGGCTCTTCGCAATCGGGCTGTGGGCTGCGGCGTTCTCGTCACTGCTTGGCAACTCAACGATCGGCGGCTCGATGCTCGCGGGCGTCTTCAAGATCGACGGTGGCGGGCTTGCGTCGGCGCCCGTCAAAGCGTGCATCTCCCTCGTCATCGTGCTCGGCGGCGTCATCGCGACGGTGTTCGGCGGCATTCCGATCCAGCTCATCATCACGGCGCAGGCCGTGACGATCATCGTCGTGCCCCTCATCGGCGCCGTCATGGTGTTCCTTGGCAGGCACCGCGACCGCGGCGCGCTGCGCATCAAGACGCCGCAGCTGGTGCTCGCGCTCTTCGGGCTCGCGTTCCTGCTGTTCCTCGCGGGCAGCTACGTCGTCAAGCTCGCTGGCTGACGCCAAACAGTACGCGCGATGCCCGGTCGGGGCGGGTCTTTGCTGAGACCCAGCCCTGACCGGGCATCGTCGGTTTTTGCAGCTTCGGTTACTCCGAGAGCTTCTCGATCGGTGCGAGCTTCACGAGCAACTTGCGTTCGCCAACGCTATCGAACGTGACGTGCGCGACGCGCTTCGTTCCGGCCCCCGTGACTGCATTCACGCGCCCCTCACCGTACTCGTCGTGGCGCACCCGATCCCCCATCGCAAGCTCGAGGTCTCCGTTATCGCGGATGCTCCCGACGATCGTGTTCGGGAAGCCGCCGCCGGCGGCCTGCGCTTCCTTCGCGAGCCGCTTGCGCTCGCGCCACTTATCGAGCGAGGACTGCATGTTGCCGCTCGCCGGCTCGGCGACCGCGGCCGAGCCGCTCCCGCCACCCGAGCCGAAAGACACCTGCGAATCCCGGTTGCGAGCCCACGAGGCCCCTGAGGATCCGCCTGCGCCAGGCGCCCGGCCAGCGTTGAGCGCGCGCGACGCCGTGCCGCCACGGCCGGTCACCTCGCCCGGTGACTGGCGCCATTCGATGAGTGCTTCTGGGATCTCCTGGAGGAACCGTGATGGCATCGCGACGGCGACGTCACCGAAGGTCGCTCGCGTCGACGCGAGCGTGATGTACAGCTTCTGCCGGGCCCGCGTGATCCCGACGTACATCAGCCTGCGCTCCTCGTTGATGCCGCCGAGTTCGTCGACCGACATCTGGTGCGGGATGAGCCCCTCTTCAACGCCGGTGATGAAGACGGCGGGGTACTCGAGGCCCTTCGCGGTGTGCAGCGTCATGAGCGACACCGTGCCGCTCTGGTCGTCGAGGTCGTCTGCCGCGGCGACGAGCGATACCTCGGTGAGGAACGCGAGGAGGCCAGCGCCGGGCTGCTGCGCGTCGAACTCTCGCGCAACCGCGAGGAGTTCCTCGAGGTTCTCGGCTCGCGCGTCGTCTTGCGGGTCGCGCTTCGCGCGCAGCTTCTCGATCATCTCGGTCGAGTCGAGGACGAGCTTCAGCACGTCTGCGACGGGCGCGGGCTTCTTTTGCGAGGCCTCAGCGGCCTCCGCGTCAGCTTCTTCCTCAACTGGGGGTAGCACGTCGGTTACGCCACCGCCAAGCGCCATCGCGGTGGCTCGCGCCAGCATGTCGGCGAGCTCGACTACCGTCGTGCGGATCTTCGGGCCGAGGGCAGGGATCTCTTCTGCCCGCTCCATCGCCTGATGGAACGAGACGCCCTCGGCCTCTTGGAAGTTCGCGAGGTGCGCCTCAGCCATGGGCCCGACGCCGCGCTTCGGGGTGCCGAGCATGCGCGACCATGAGATCGGGTCGAACGGGTTCGCGATAGTCGTGAGGTACGCCATCGCGTCCTTGATCTCGGCGCGGTCGTAGAACTTCGTGCCGCCGAGCACCCGGTACGGGATCGCTGAGCGGATGAGCAGCTCCTCAAGCGCTCGGGTCTGCGAGTTCGTGCGGTAGAAGACGGCGATGTCGCCGTAGGCCATACCGTCGCGGTGCAGATCTTCGATTTCCTCGGCAACGAAGCGCGCTTCGTCGTGCTGCGAGTAGCCGGTAAACCCGACGATCTTGTCACCGTCGCCCTCCGCCGTCCACAGCTTCTTGTCTTGGCGGTCGAAGTTATTACCGATCACGGCATTCGCCGCGCTCAGGATGTTCTGCGTCGAGCGGTAGTTCTGCTCGAGCTTCACGACCTCGGCGCTCGAGAAGTCGCGCTCAAACTCGACGATGTTGCGAATGTCGGCCCCGCGGAACGCGTAGATGGACTGGTCGGAATCACCGACAACAGTGAGACTCGCGCCTGGGATACGGCCGAGCCCGTCGAGCTCGCGCTCTCGCACAGGCGGCACGAGCGTCGCGAGTTGCTCGGGCTCGACGCTCTTCGTGAGCTCGCGGATCAGCGAGTACTGCGCGTGGTTCGTATCTTGGTACTCGTCGACGAGGATGTGGCGGAACCTGCGCTTGTAGATCGCGGCGACGTCGGGATGCGCGCGGAACAGCTGCACCGTCTGCCCGATGAGGTCGTCGAAGTCGAACGCGTTCGCGCGCTTCAGTTCTTGCTCGTAGGAGGTGAAGATCTCCGTGAAGATGCGTTCGCGCGGGTCAGACGCGTTCATCGTCGAGGCGTAGTCTGACGCGTCAGTGAGCTCGTTCTTCAGCTTCGAGATCTTGGCGCTCGTGTTCGCCGGCGTGAAGCCGTAGGTATCTGCGTCGAGGTCTTTGATGATTCGCTTGAGAAGGGCCCGCGAGTCCGCAGAGTCGTAGATCGTGAAGCCTGAGACATACCCGAAGCGCTCGGCCTCGCGGCGCAGGATGCGCACGCACGCCGAGTGGAACGTCGACACCCACATCCCCTCGACACCCGTGCCGAGCAGCCCGCCGAGACGCTCACGCATCTCCGCCGCGGCTTTGTTCGTGAACGTGATCGCAAGGATCTGACTCGGCCACGCTTCCTTCTCCCGAATGAGATGGGCGATGCGATGCGTCAGCACGCGGGTCTTTCCCGACCCGGCGCCCGCGACAATCAGCAGGGCGGGGCCGCGAGCGACAACCGCGCGCCGCTGCTCGGGGTTCAATCCGTCAAGCAGCGGATCAACGCCATCCGAAGGCTGCGCGCTGGGAAGCCCTGCGCCGGGGTCAAGAAGCTCGAACTCACTCATCGTGTCTCTAGTGTAGGCGGGGCCTCAGACGTTGCGCGTGTGAGCTCACCTCGATCCTCCCGTGACCGCGCTCCGCACGCCGCGCGCACAGGCGCGAGCAATGCGAGACAATGGGAGGATGCGCAAGACACCGCCCGAGCTGCCAACGATCCTCATCTTCGCCACAGGCGGCACCATCGGGATGCACGATGTCGGAAACGGTCTCGAACCCGATCCCGCTTTCCTCGAGATTCTCGAAGAGCGCGCAGACCGCGTGGCCTCGCGCTACGGGTATCGCGCTCGCGTGAACCAGCTGCAACCCGCCATTGACAGCGCGAACGCTGACGAGGAGACCGCACCCAAGATCGCGCGTGCGCTCAAGGCGCGCGTGGGGGCGATGCGCGCGAGCGGTGTAGTCGTCACGCACGGCACAGACACGCTTGCGTACACGGCGTCGCGGCTCGCGTTCGAGCTCTCGGGGCTCGGCGTTCCCGTCGTCGTCACCGGGAGCCAGTTCGCCCATGGGGCACGCCCGACCGACGCGTTCGACAACCTGCAACTCGCGATCCGCGCGGTCACGCAGGCAAGCCCGACAGCGCCCGTCGCGATTGCGTTCGGCGGCAAGATCCTCCCCGCGGTGCGAGCGACGAAGTCGGACGCGGAGGCACTCTCGGCGTTCCGCGCAGAGCGCGACCTCGGTGTCGGGCCGCGCGGCCTGCCGGGGAGCCCTGAGGACGCGGCGCTCGTGCGAGCGGATCACGCGCGCGTGGTCTCAGTTCGGTTCACCCCGGGTGTTGCCGCCGTCGACCTCCTCGCGCTGGCATCGACCGGTGCCGCGGCCATGGTGCTCGAGTGCTACGGCGCGGGCAATGCGCCTATGACGAAGCCCGGAATGCGCGATGCCCTGCGCACCATCAGCGAGCAGATGCCCGTCGTCGCCATCACACAGTGCGCGCTTGGCAGCGTCGACACCGACCGCTACGCCGTCGGGCGCCAGATGGCTGCGGCTGGGGTAATCGCGGGGGCTGACCTCACGGTTGAGGCGGCAATCGCGAAGCTCGGGTACTTGCTCGACAGGGGTTTCAGCGCCGAAGAGATCGCGCACCTTACTCCGATGAACCTCATTGGGGAATGCTCGGAGCCGTCGAGGCGGGCGACGTCAACGCGCGCCGCCGGGCGTGAGGATGCCTCCGCCTAGCCAATAGCGCCTGGCCCTTCCGCGCCGAGACCGTCGCCACCACCACAATCACTTCCACCACCACCGTTTCAACCCACCACCACAATTACCACTGCCACCACCACCACCACCACTGCCACCACCGCCACCACCGCCACCACCGCCACCACCTCAAATGCGCCAGTGCGTGCCCTTTTTGCTCAACAAAGGATGTGCACTCGAAAAAATGAGGTGTTTGGGGTGCGGGAGGTGCGTTGGGCGGCAGTGCGCTGGGTGGCGGCGGTGTGGGAGGTGCGTTGGGCGGCGGACGAGCTGACGGTGCGCCGGCGGTGGGCCTGTGGCGCGGCCCCTATGCGCGGCGCGGCTCAGCTTCCCTGGCCGCGACACCGAGGTCGGGGTGGTCAACAAAGATGCCGTCAACTCCCGACGACAGGATGAGCGAGAACTCAGACTGCCAGTCGCCCCACTCCGCGCCGCTGAGCGAGGAGTGGAACCTCAGGTTCAGGTACCGGTTCTCCGGGCGCAGCGTCCAGGTGAACACGCGCAGCCCGCGCTCGTGCGCACGGTCGACAAGGTCAGCCGGCCCCGCCGCGAGCCCAATCGCGTTCGTACGGATGAGGCTGCCCTTGTCGACGCTGATGCCGTCGACGCGCGACCGGAGGAAGTCGAGCCCATCGTTGCTGCGGTACCACTCGTAGCTGTTCGCTTTCCCACCCCGCAGGTCGGCATGAGCGACCTCGTCAGCGGGAGCCCCGAGCTGCTCGGCGAGAAACACATACGACGCGCGAACCCCGGCCTGCCGAAGCCTCGTCAGCACGCCCAGTTCAAAGCACTCGATAATCAGGCGCTCGGGTCTGTTCGCCCAGCCCGTGAGACCCAGCTCGTCCTGAATCAGGGCGGCGATGTCAACACCGATCGAGCGGAAGTACTCGGCGTGCTTCACCTCGAGCACAACGGAAAGCTCCCGGCCCCCGCGTGTGCTCTCTTCGTCAATGATCTTGAAGACATCGCGCAGGCGCAGCATCGGCTCCTGCCCATCGTACGCGCGGTTGTCCGAGCGGATGCGCTTCAAGCGCTCGACGCACCGCAGTGTCTTGAGTTCTGCCCAGGTGAAGTCTTCGGTGAACCAGCCCGTCATTCGCACGCCGTCGACGGTCTTCGTTGTGCGCCGGGCTTTGAACTCCTTGCGCGAGGCAACGTCAGTCGTCCCAGAGATCTCGTTCTCGTGGCGCACCACCAGCACGCCGTCACGGGTCACCACAACGTCGGGCTCGACGGCGTCTGCACCCAGTTCACACGCGAGCCGGTACGACGACTCGGTGTGCTCAGGACGGTACCCCGGGGCGCCGCGGTGCCCGATCACGAGTGGCTGCGCCACGATTTCTGCCATGCGTACAAGCCTAGAGCCTCGCTCCTCACCGCCGTGAGCGAACACAGTGCACAGTCTCAGCCTGCTGTTGGCCGGAATCTATACACTGGAAACATTGCCCGAACACGCTTCGAAAGGTCCCAGCGCATGAGCAATCCTGCCCTCAGCAACAACCCCGCATTGAACGGCAAGACCCTCACTGCGGAGGAACTGCACCGTATCTACGATCAGCCGGCCGCCTCTACGAATCGGCCCGGCGTTGACGCCCCGCTCGATTCGGCAGTGAACCCGGGCCAGCCGCCCGTCATCACGCCGTCGGATCGCCCGATGACCTACGAGAACACAATCTCGAAGACGGTGCTGCTGTTCGTCATTGTCCTCGCGCTTGGCGCGGTTGGCTGGATGATTCCGCAGCTGATGATTCCGGGCGCAATCGCCGGTCTCGTGCTCGGGCTCGTGAACTCGTTCAAGAAGGAGCCGAGCGTTCCGCTCATCGTGCTCTACGCCGCAGCCCAGGGCCTCTTCCTTGGCGCCATCTCCGGCACCTTCGAGGCGCGCCTCCCGGGCATCGTTTCACAGGCCGTTATCGGCACGCTCGCCGTGTTCGGTGTGACTCTGCTACTCTTCCGCAGCGGCAAGGTGCGCACCAGCCCCCGCCTCACCAAGATCGTTCTGATCGCAATGGCAGGCTACCTCGTGTTCTCGCTTGTGAACTTCGTCGTCATGATCACCGGCCTGAACACTGACCCGTGGGGTCTGCGCGGCGGCACCCTCGGCCTCATTATTGGTGGCCTCGCTGTCTTGCTCGCGGCGTACTCGCTCGTGATGGACTTCGAGCTCGTTCAAAACGGCGTGCAGAACCGCGTCCCCGAGAAGTGGGGCTGGTCGGCCGCCTTCGGCCTCACGGTCACGCTCGTGTGGCTGTACCTCGAGATCCTGCGCATCATCGCGATCTTCCGCGATTAGCTCGCCAGTCGGGCCTCGCAACCCGCTGCATTCGGTGGCCCGGAGTTCTACTCCGGGCCACCGTTCTGTTTCTCCTCGTTGTTCTCCCAGCGAGCGGACTATCCCGCCGCGCAGAATCCTGCACGATACCCTGATTCGATACACGATATTGTGGACACAGCGGCACCTAGAGCGAGCACACCCGCATGGAGGATCAACGATGAGAATCGACGCACACCACCATCTGTGGGATCAGTCCGTGCGCCCACAGGGGTGGATGGATGAAGCCACCCAGGTGGCCATCGGAGGCCCCTACGCATTGCATGACTGGGCGGCCGCGGCAGAGCCGTCAGGCGTCACGCATGGCGTCTTCGTCCAGACTGTTCCCGACCCTGCGGAGACGCCTGAGGTACTTGCCCTCGCCGCCAAGGATCCCCGACTCGCGGCCGTCGTCGGCTGGGTCGATATCGACACCGACCCGCGCCCAGCCGGCGAGCAACTTGACGCCCTCTTGGCGGGGCCAGGTGGCGAGCGCCTCGCCGGGGTGCGCGTCGCCGCCGAGTACAGCCCCGATCCGAATTACCTCGATTCCCCACCGGTCCATGCCCTTGCAAGCGCCCTCACCGAGCGCGGCCTTGCCCTTGACCTCCTCCTCACCCCTGCGAATCTGGGTGCCGCTGAGCGCCTCGCATCCGCGAACGCAGGGACGCGGATGGTCATCAATCACCTCGCGAAACCAACCATGCGGGAGGTGGACTTTCGGACGTGGGCGGTCGACATCGCCGCATTTACCGGCCACGAGCACGTCGCGTGCAAACTCTCGGGGTTCCTCACGTTCGACGCGCTAAAGATGACCACGGCTCGCCTCGCACCATACGCGGACGTTGCGCTTGAGGCGTTCGGCCCGAAGCGCATGATGTTTGGCAGCGATTGGCCGGTCAGTGTGCTCGGCGGCGGCCACGGGGCCACCGTTTCAATCGTCGAGCAGGTCGTCGCGCCGCTCAGCGTGGGCGAGCAGGCAGCGATCTGGGCTGGCACGGCTAGCGTCTGGTACCGCGGACTCGCAGCCACTGTTGGCAGCTCACAGCCAACAGCCACTCCACCCCCGCTCGCGGACCCAGGCCGCACCAGCACGCAAAGGATCTCATGAACACCGCCATCCCTCGCAGGAGAACCCGCACCGGCCTGGGGCTCACCGAGCTCGGTCTCGGTGGAGCCCAGTTCGGCAACCTGTACCGAGCAATGCCTGATTCGACCGTCGACGAGATCGTCGATGCGGCGTGGTCCGCGGGGATCCGGTTCTTTGATACTGCCCCGCACTACGGCCTTGGGCTCTCCGAGGAACGCCTCGGTGCCGCGCTGCGTCGCTACCCGCGAGACGAGTACGTGGTGTCCACAAAAGTCGGCCGCCTCATTCGTCCAAATCCCGGCGGCATCGGGGATGACACCGAGGGGTTCGCGGTTCCTGCGACGAAGCGACGCGCCCTCGATTACAGCGCCTCAGGCACGTTCGCCTCGATCGAGGAGAGCCTCGAACGTCTCGGCCTTGACCGCATCGACATCGCGTTCATCCACGACCCCGACGAGCATTGGGAGGAGGCGATCTCAGGCGCCGTCCCCGCCCTCCAACGACTCCGAGAGGAGGGGACGCTCACGAGCTTCGGCGCTGGCATGAACCAGTCAGCGATGCTCGCACGCTTCATCACCGAGGGGGACGCAGACGTTGTGATGGTTGCCGGGCGGTTCACACTACTCGAGCAGGGTTCGCTCTCCGACCTCTTCCCCGCGGCGCGGGCGGCAGACGCCTCGGTCGTGGTGGCAGGCGTCTACAACTCTGGTCTACTCGCGACGCCTCGCCCGGCCTCCGACGCGCAGTACAACTACGCGGACGCGCCTGCCGAGCTTGTTGCTCGCACGAACGCGCTCGCTGACGTCTGCGAACGCTACGGCGTCACGCTGCCAGACGCTGCGCTGGCATTCGCGCTCCGGCAACCGGGCGTTGCCTCGGTCGTCGTCGGTGCGTCGCGTTCAACGCATATCCCCGACACGTCCGCGCGGTACGAGACCGCCGTTCCTGACGCGCTCTGGCAAGACCTCGTGTCGAGTGGGCTCATCGACGAGCGCGCGTTTGGCTAGCACGCCCTCGGCGCTAGCTCGACTGGTCCGCGAGCCGCACGAGGCGTTCGTGACCACTCTCTTCGAGCTCCACAACGTCGGAGCGCGAGCGGAGGAAGTCGGAGAACGAGCGGAACCCGAGCGCCTTCTCGTTGAACGACGGGTCCATCCGGCGCATCTGCTGCTTCACCGCCGAGCTGTAGAGCCAGCCCGAGTCGTCAGTGTCCTGGCTCAGCCAGAGCGCGCGGATGAGCAGGCCAGTGACGGCGATGTCGCGCTCCTCCTCACTCTCAAACTCTGAATCGAGCGCGTCATCGTCGTGGTCTTCGGCAAACGACGTGTGAGCGCCAGAGGCGGCCTTGCTATCCGGCTGCGTCTGCTCAGTCTGCTGCGTTTGTTGGCCCTGCTGGTCTTGTTTGTTCGACTGGGCACGGCGGCTTCCCGAGCGCCCCGGTTCGGGGGACTTCGCGTCGGCGCCCTCTCCAGAAGCCGCGCCCGAGGTTCCGGCCTCGGTTTCAGCCTCAGCCCGAACGGGCTCATCGGCGGCCTGGTCCTCGGAGCGCCCTGATCCCCCGCGCTTCGAACCGCCGCGGCCGCGTTTCGGTTTGTCGTCTTCGCCTCGCTGACGGGGAGGCTGCACGCCGGGGAGTGAGTCGTAGCTCGTGAACTCGTCGCACGCAGCGGCAAGAGACTTCGCGGTCGAGCCCGCGACGCCCACACCAACAACGTACCGGCCGAGTCGCTTGCAGCGTTGCGCGAGCGGCACGTAGTCGGAGTCGCCAGCGACGATGATCACGTGGGTGAGGTCTTCGAGCCTGAACATGTCTTCGACGGCATCGACGGCGAGACGGATGTCAGCGCCGTTCTTCGCGTAGGCCGCCGCGGGGAAAAGCTGCACGAGGTCCACAGCACGCGCGACGAGCTGCGAACGGTACTCCGCGTTCATCGGCGCCGACCAATCGGCGTACGCGCGCGTCAGCACCAGCGTGCCGAACGATGACGCATAGTCGATGATCGCGCCGACGTCGACGACGGCGGCTTCGAGCCGCGCAGTGATCTCGGGATCGCGGTCACCCTCGGCGATCCGCTGCCTGTCGCGCGAGAACGAGTTTCTCCCGTGCACGCGGTCGTACCACGAGAGCACGATGTTATCGAAGTCGAGGTAGACCGCTACGCGACCGTTCTGCATATCAAGCACACACCCAGTGTCGCAGGTTCTCGCGCGTATTCGCAGCACATCTACGAGACAGCCTCCAGGACTTACCCCAGTCCCACCCAATGCAAACAACAAAAAGAATGCCGGGTGCTACGTGCACCCGGCATTCACATCGCAGATCTCAGGGCGTTTGCGTGAGGCCCGGGATTACTCCCACTCGATGGTCCCCGGCGGCTTCGACGTCACGTCGAGCACAACGCGGTTCACGTCGGGCACCTGGTTCGTGATCTTGTTCGAGATGCGCGCGAGCACGTCGTACGGGACGCGAGTCCAGTCGGCGGTCATCGCGTCTTCGCTCGACACGGGGCGCAGCACGATCGGGTGGCCGTAGGTGCGGCCATCGCCCTGGACGCCGACCGAGCGGACGTCGGCGAGCAGCACGACGGGGCACTGCCAGATCGAATCGTCGAGGCCGGCGGCGGTGAGCTCAGCGCGCGCAATCGCGTCTGCTTCGCGGAGGATATCGAGACGCTCGCGAGTCACCTCGCCAACGATACGGATGCCGAGGCCGGGGCCGGGGAACGGCTGTCGGCCAACGATCGCCTCAGGCAGGCCGAGCTCGCGCCCGATCGCCCGAACCTCATCCTTGAAGAGCGCACGCAGCGGCTCGATGAGCTCGAAGTCGAGGTCCTCGGGCAGCCCGCCAACGTTGTGGTGGCTCTTGATGTTTGCGGTGCCTGCGCCGCCGCCCGACTCAACCACGTCGGGGTAGAGCGTGCCCTGCACGAGGAACTTGATGGGCTCGCCCTCGGCCTTCGCCTCGGCCACGAGGTCAAGCTGCACCTTCTCGAACGCGCGAATGAACTCGCGGCCGATGATCTTGCGCTTCTCCTCGGGGTCGGTGACCCCCGCGAGGTGCCCAAGGAAGATGTCGGCCGCGTCGACGGTGATGAGCCGCACGCCGGTCGACGCCACGTAGTCGCGCTCGACCTGCTCGCGCTCACCCTTGCGCAGCAGCCCATGATCAACGAAGACCGCGGTGAGCTGGTCGCCGATCGCCTCGTGCACAAGCGCCGTCGAAACCGCCGAGTCCACGCCGCCCGAGAGCGCCGAGATCACCCGAGCGTTGCCGACCTGCGCGCGAATCGCCTCAATCTGCTCAGCGATCACATTGCCTGCGTTCCAGTCGGCCGGGATACCGGCGACGGTGTGCAGGAAGTTCTCGAGAATGCGCTGGCCATGCTCGGAGTGCTTCACCTCGGGGTGCCACTGCACGCCGTACATCTTGCGCTCGGGCGAGCCGAAGGCCGCGACCGGGGTAACCGAGGTGCTTGCGAGCACGTCGAACCCCTCGGGCGCCTGCTGCACGGCATCGCCGTGGCTCATCCAGACGTTCTGGTTCTCAGGCTGGCCCGCGAGGATCGCGCCGCCGCCACCAAGCACCTGGGCCTCGGTTGCGCCGTACTCGCGGTCCCCCGTGTTGCCAACGGTGCCGCCAAGAGCGCGCGCCATGACCTGGAAGCCGTAGCAGATGCCGAGCGCCGGGATGCCGAGGTCAAAGATCGCGTCGTCAAATGCCGGCGCCCCCTCCTCGTACACCGACGATGGGCCGCCCGAGAGCACAATGCCTGCGGGGTTCTTCGCGCGGACCTCGTCTGCGCTGATGGTGTGCGGAACGAGCTCGGAGTACACCCCGGCCTCGCGTACACGCCTGGCGATCAGCTGCGCGTACTGCGCACCGAAATCGACGACGAGAACGGGCCGGTGCCCGTCGTGCGCTACTTCTGTCATGCTTTGCCTTCCTGGCGATCTGGGTCAGCGGGTGCGGCGGAGTCGGCGAGAGCCGCCTCCTTCGCATCCAAAAACTGCGTAACCTCGCGGGCGATGCGCCCTTCGAGGATGAATGAGAGGAACGGGATCACGCCGCCGAGCGCGAGCAGCAGGAACTTGCCGAAGTTCCACCGCATCGGGCTCCAGAGCATGAAGTTCGCAATGAGGTACACGACGTAGAACCAGCCGTGCGCGATCAGGATCGCTTTGAAGAGGTCGAAGCCCTCGCGCACAAACTCAGCTTCCTGGCCCTTCGGGATCGTCGGGAGGAACTCGGCGAAGCCGTTCGGAGTGAACAGGAACAACTCGACCTTGAAGGCGTACTTCATGACCATCACCGCGCAGAGCAGCAGGAGCATGATCCCGGTGATGACCGAGGTGACCTTGTACACGCGCAGCGAACGGCGAATGCGGGGGTAGTCCTCGGGCTTGGGCTGGAGTTGCATGACTTCCATTCTATGGTTTAGGTGTGGTGCCGGTTTCACCGGCGGCGGCGACTTCCTCGGCCTGAGCCGCAGCGGTCAGCAGGAGAATTTCGTGTTCCTTCTCCCAGGCGTCGCGCGCGAGCCGGTACCAGAGGAACAGCGCGACACCGGCGAACACGACCCACTCGATCGCGTAGAACACGTTGAGCCAGCTCACCTTCTCGGGAGCGCTCGGCGCGACGGAGTCGATCGGGGTCAGGCCGACGCCCGCGAGGTCGGGGGCGTCGCCCGCGTCGTGCAGCACGAGGTAGCCGCCGTAGATCGGGCCAGCCGGCGTGGTGGCCCACTCGTTCACAAGGAACGCAGGCACCATCGTGCGCATCGAGTGCGGGTCGACGTCGGGCCTTGGCATCTCCGGAGCCTCGGCCGGCAGGTAGCGCCCCTCGAGCGCGCGCACGGTGTCGGCGGGAAGGCCGTTGAGCCGATCAGCCGCAGCCCGCGCCTCGGCGTCGCTCGGGGCCCAGCCGACAGCTACCGCGAGGCTCGCATTGTCTTGCTCGCTACGCACGAGGTGACCGACGACCCAGGCGCCCTGAGTGCGCGCGGCCGACTCATCGGGGCCCCGGTTCATGCGGTCGCTCACGACGGCGAAGTCGCCCGGCGCGAACGCACCCTCAACTGACACCACAGCGCCGGCCGCGATCTCGGGGATGCCTGCCATCGGCTCCGTGAGGTCGTCAATCGGGCGCACGGTCTCCGTGGCCGTGAGGTCGTCGACGTTGTCGCGGATCGCATTACCCATCTGCCACTGGCCGAGCCACGCGAACACGGCAGCGACGACCATTGCAAGCACGAGCGCCGCGATCCACTGGGGCCGCCGCATGACCTGCCCGAGTGTCGGCTCCCCGAGATACTCGGGCGTCCGCGATGCCATTGCTAGCGCTCAGCGTGAACGATGTCGACCCGCTGGAACTCCTTCACGTCGGAGTAGCCTGTCGTCGCCATAGCGCGGCGCAGTGCGCCGAGCAGGTTGGCGCTGCCATCGGCGATATTCGCGGGGCCGTTCATGATCTCCGCGAGCGGCGCGAGCGGCTCGACCGCGACGCGGCGACCGCGGGGCAGGTCGTCGTGGTGTGCCTCCTGGCCCCAATGCCAGCCGCGGCCCGGAGCATCGGTTGCGCGCGCGAGGGCCGCACCGAGCATCACCGCGTCGGCGCCGCACGCGATCGCCTTTACGAGGTCGCCCGAGGTCCCGAGGCCGCCATCCGCGATGACGTGCACGTAGCGCCCGCCCGATTCGTCGAGGTAGTTGGTGCGAGCCCCCGCGACGTCGGCAATCGCGCTTGCCATTGGTGCGCGGATTCCGAGCGTCACGCGCGTCGTCGACGACGCTCCCCCACCGAAACCGACGAGGACGCCCGCGGCGCCGGTGCGCATGAGGTGCAGCGCCGACTGGTAGGTCGCAGCGCCGCCGACAATGACGGGGACGTCAAGTTCGTAGATGAACTGCTTGAGGTTGAGCGGCTCGCGCCCCTTCACCGAGACGTGCTCGGCCGAGACAGTGTTGCCGCGGATGACGAAGAGATCGACGCCGGCCTTCACGACCGTGTCGGTGAACTCCGCGGTGCGGTGCGGCGAGAGCGCGCCCGCCACGGTCACGCCTGCGTCGCGAATCTCGGCGAGGCGGTCACGAATCAGCTCTGGCTTGATCGGCGCAGCGTAGAGCTCGCGCATCCGCTTCACTGCCGCAACCTCGTCGTCGATGCGCGCGATTTCCTCGAGCAGCGGCTCGGGGTTCTCGTGCCGCGTCCAGAGGCCCTCAAGGTTCAGGACACCCAGGCCGCCGAGCTGGCCGAGCTGGATCGCGGTGGCCGGTGACATCACCGAGTCCATCGGCGCGCCCATGACCGGAATGTCGAACTGGAACGCGTCAATCGTCCAGGAGGTGGAGACGAGCTCTGGGTCGCGGGTACGCCGCGTTGGCACAATGCCGATCTCGTCGAATGTATAGACACGGCGGGCGCGCTTTCCGCGACCAATCTCGATCTCGTTGCTCACCCAGACAGTCTATCTGGTGCGCGAGCGCTCCATCCTGAGACGCCCCTCCTTGTCGCCCGGGGCGACAATATCGCCCACATCAGCTATCATCACCATTAAGCGATGAATCATGGTATCGAGAGGACAGCGAAATGGGCATGGGCCACAACCACGATCACGGCGCGGGAAACCTGCAGACAGCAACGGGAAGCCACCGAAAGCGGCTCTTTGTGGTGCTCGCGATCTACGCGGCGATCATCGTCGCCCAAGTCATCGGGTCACTCGTGACGAACAGCCTCGCCCTCGCGGCCGAGGCGATGCACATGGCTGTCGACGCGAGCGGGATCCTCATCGCCCTCATCGCGACGTTCTTCGCGACGCGCGCGGCGACCGCGAAGCGCAGCTACGGGCTAATGCGCGCCGAGATCGTCGCCGTGCTCATCAACTGCCTGCTGCTCTTTGGGCTCGGCGGGTACATCCTGTTCGAAGCGGTCGAGCGCTGGTTCAACCCGGGCGACGTCGCGGGCGGTGGCGTCATCGCGTTCGCGGTCGTCGGCCTCATTGGCGCCGCGACCTCGCTCGTGATCCTCAGCCGCGGCGCGAAGGAGAGCCTGAACGTGAAGGCGGCATTCCTCGAGGTGATGAGTGACGGGATCGGCGCTGCCGCGATCATCGTGTCGGGCATTCTCAACGTGACGCTCGGTTGGAACCGGGGCGACGCGATCGCTGCCGCCGCGATCGGCGTCATCATCCTGCCGCGCGCGTTCATGCTGCTGAAGCAGGCCATCAACCTCATCATGCAGGGGGTGCCGCAGGGCATCGACCTCGATGAGGTCCGCGCGAGCATCACCGACACCGATGGTGTCGATGAGGTGCACAGCCTGCACGTCTGGGGCCTGACGAGTGGCGTCTCCGTCATGTCGGCGCACGTCGTGCCCTCTCCCACGACCGAGACCGCGGGTGGCCACTCGCGCTTGCTCGATGAACTCACTACCACGATGCGGGAGCAGTATGGGATCGAGCACTGCACGTTCCAGTTCGAGGAGCGAGCTCACATCGAGCACGAGGGGCTCATGCACCGCGAGCTCGCTTCCTCCCGGCAGTCCGCGTGATCGGGCCCTCGCACGGCGGGCAGTATCATCGATGCATGACGAACGAAGCGGGAACGGCTGACGGGGATCGAGCGAGCGAGCTCGAGGCGCTCGCACCAGCGACCTGCCTCTTCCACAGCTTCAGCGACCCGTCGCGACTCGTCATTCTCCAGCACCTGCAGCTCGGCGAGCACCGTGTCGTCGACCTCACAGAGCACCTCGGGCTCTCCCAGAGCACCGTCTCGAAGCACCTCGCGAAGCTCAAGGACGCCGGGCTCGTTACCTCGCGCCCCCAGGGCAGGGCCTCGGTGTACTCGCTACTGCATGGCGAGGCCGTCACGCAGCTGTTTGCCGCGGCCGAGCAACTGCTCGCGCTCACGGGCGACCACGTCGCGCTCTGCCCCGTGCACGGCAAAGGGGCCGCGGCAGAATCGAACTGATTCCTCCGCGACCCCTCGCGCCGCTGGGCTCCCCTACTTGCGGTAGTTCGGTGCCTCGACGACCATCTGGATGTCGTGCGGGTGGCTCTCCTTGAGCCCGGCCGAGGTGATGCGCACGAACTGGCCGCGCTCCTTCAGCTCGGTCACGGAGCGCGCGCCAACGTAGAACATCGACTGGCGCAGGCCGCCGACCATCTGGTGCGCGACGGCGCCGACGGGGCCGCGGTACGGCACCTGGCCCTCGATGCCCTCGGGGATGAGCTTCTCGTCGCTCGGGACGTCTGCCTGGAAGTAGCGGTCCTTCGAGTACGAGGTGCGCTCTCCACGGGTCTGGAGCGCGCCGAGCGAGCCCATGCCGCGGTAGGTCTTGTACTGCTTGCCGCCGACGAAGACGAGGTCGCCCGGGCTCTCATCGGTGCCCGCGAGCAGCGAACCCATCATGACCGACGACGCGCCAGCAACGAGTGCCTTTGCGATGTCGCCCGAGTACTGCAGGCCACCGTCAGCGATCACGGGCACCCCTGCGGGCGTCGCCGCCTTCGCCGCCTCGTAGACCGCGGTCACCTGGGGCACACCGACGCCTGCGATCACGCGGGTCGTGCAGATCGAGCCCGGCCCAACGCCGACCTTCACAGCGTCAGCGCCAGCGTCAACGATCGCCTTCGCGCCGTTGTAGGTCGCCACGTTGCCGCCGATCACGTCGACGCCAGCGAACGCCGGGTCGCCCTTGATCTTCGCGATGATGTCGAGCACGCCCTTCGAATCGCCGTTGGCGGTGTCAACAACGAGCACGTCGACGCCTGCCTCGAGGAGCGAGCCAGCGCGCTTCCACGCGTCACCGAAGAACCCGACAGCGGCACCGACGCGCAGCCGACCGGCGTCATCTTTCGTCGCGAGCGGGTACTGCTCTTCCTTGTCGAAGTCCTTCACGGTGATGAGCCCGGTGAGGCGTCCCTCACCGTCGACGAGCGGCAGCTTCTCGATCTTGTGCTGCTTGAACAGCTCGGCAGCCTCGTCCTTGGAGATCCCGGCGGGAGCCGTGATGAGCGGCATGCGGGTCATCGCCTCAGACACGCGAACGTTCGCGCGGTCCTTGGGATCGATGAAGCGCATGTCGCGGTTCGTGATAATTCCGAGCAGGATCCCGGCGGAGTCGACGACGGGCAGGCCCGACACCCGGTACTCGCCGCAGATCGCGTCGACCTCAGCGACCGTCGCATCGACAGTCGTCGTCAGCGGGTTCGTGATCATGCCGGCTTCCGACCGCTTCACGCGGTCGACCATCTCCGCCTGATCCTGAATTGACAGGTTTCGGTGCAGGATGCCGAGGCCGCCGTTGCGGGCCATGGCAACCGCCATGCGCGTCTCAGTCACGGTGTCCATTGCGGCCGAAATGAGCGGCATCGCAAGTCGCACGCGCCTCGTGAGCTGCGTCGAGGTATCCGCCTCGCTCGGGATGACATCCGTGTGCGCGGGCAGCAGCAGCACGTCGTCGTAGGTGAGTCCTGTGAACGCGAAGGGGTCACGCTGTTCCATACAACCTCTTTAATGCTCGTGGCGTCGTCGAAGACTATCTAGTCTAAGGGAATGGGGCCTGTGTGAGGCTGATGGGCGAGGTCCGCGCTTGGCGAACGCCGCAGCCTCAAGATCATGTCGGCGATGAGGAACATCAGGGCGATCCAGACGGCAATGAAGCCGACCCAGCGCTCGACAGGCAGGTCCTCGTGCATGATGAAGTATCCGAACAGGAACCCGAGCACTGGGGTGAGGAACTGCAGGAAGCCGACGTAGGTGAGTGGGAGCCTGCGCGCGGCCTCGCCGAAGAGGATCAACGGGATCGCCGTGAGCAGCCCGCTCACGAGCACGAGCGCGGTGATTCCACCGCCGTGCGAGAAGGCCGTGAGGCCCGCGACCGAGCCAACAATGGCGAGCTGGACGAGGCCGATCGGCACAGATACCAGGGTCTCAACGGTGAGCCCGGTCACCCCGTCAACGTCTTCAATGCGCTGGTGCACGACGCCGTACAGCCCAAATGAGAGCGCGAGGCCGAGCGCGATCCAGGGCACCTTGCCGTACGAGATCGCCGAGTACAGCACGCCAGCGCCCGCGATGAGCACCGCGATCCACTGCAATCGCGACAGCTTCTCGCGCCAAAAGATCACACCGAACAGGATCGTGAACAGCGGGTTGATGAAGTAGCCGAGCGCGGTCTCGAGTACGTGGCCGCTGATGACGCCGATGACGAAGATCTGCCAGTTCGCGTAGAGCAAGACCGACGACAGGGCGAACAGCCCGAACGTCTTCGGCTGCTTCAGCACGTTTGCGATGAGCCCCCAGCGCCTCGTCACGGTGGCGATCACCGCGCAGACGATGAGCGTCGTGACGACGCGCCAAGACACAACCTCGAACGGATTGACAACGGCAATCAGCGTGAAGAAGAGCGGGAAAGCTCCCCAAATGAGATACGCACCGATTCCATACCCTAAGCCAGCACGAGTGTCCTTCACCTTGACAGTCTACGGCGTCGGAGGGCGGCGTGGGCACCGCGCGGCCCTCCGCTCCCCCGCCCCTGGACAGCAAAAGGCCGGGGCCCACCTGAACGGTGAGCCCCGGCCCGAAAGCGAGAACGCGCTTAGCGCTCGATGACCGCGAGGATGTCTCGGCTCGAGAGCACGAGGTACTCTTCGCCGGCGGCCTTGATCTCGGTGCCACCGAACTTCGAGTAGATGACGATGTCGCCGACGTTTACGTCGACGGGGATGCGGGTGCCGTTGTCCGAGACGCGGCCGGGGCCCACTGCAACAACCTTGCCCTCCTGGGGCTTTTCCTTCGCGCTGTCAGGGATGACGAGACCGGAAGCAGTGGTCTGCTCTGCCTCGACCTGCTGGATGACGATACGATCCTCGAGCGGCTTGATGGCGACCGACACGGTTGACCTCTTTCCAAAGCTGTTGGGTTACGCACCCCGAAAGGGGGTGCCTCTTGTACGAGATTCTATGGCCCCTGTTGGCACTCATGCAAGGTGAGTGCCAACGGTTCGGCGACCGAATCGCGCACAGCGAACACGCGCCCGTGCACCCCCGAGGAGCGGTAGGTACACTGAGGTCACACTATTGAATGACTTGGAGCGCCATGAGCACCACCCAGCCTTCCGACCCGAATCCATACACCCCGGGCAGCCACGACGCGGCGGCCGCGCAGTACGCAGCCCCTGAGCAATACGCTTACCCAGTGCAGCAGACCGTTCGCACGACGGTGAAGGACACGAACACGTACGCGCTCGTCTCCGTCATCCTCACGTTCATCGTGCCCATCGCGGGCATCATCTTTGGGCACCTCGGCCTGAACCAGATCAAGCGCACGGGCGACGCGGGGCGCGGGCTTGCGCTCACGGCCGTCATCTACGGGTACTGCGCCATCGCCCTCGGTGTGCTGTTCTTCGTGACCTACATCGGCTTTATCGTCATGGTCATCGGCGCCGCCGCGAGCGGGAGCTACACCTACTAGTGAGCGCTGAACCGAGCGACCGGCCCCGGGTGATGCACCCGGGGCCGGTTTCGTCGTCCCCCGGCTGGGACGGGCTCACGACACCCGACGGCCATGACCTGCTCGGGCGGATCGCAGCGCTCAGAGCCGCCGGCGATGCCCCCGACCTCGTGAACCAGCGCCTTCGCAAAGACGGCGCTGACCCCGAACTCCTTGCGGCGGCGCTCACCGTCGCGGGGCTGCGCGATCGCGCCGCCCCCAAGTTCGGCGCGAACGCACCAGACATGCTGTTCACGCAGGCGGGCCTCGAGCAGGCCTCCCGTGCCCACGTTGCCGAGCTGCACGCGGCCCGCTTCGCGTCGTGCAAGGCTGTCGCCGACCTCGGCTGCGGTTTGGGCGCCGAGTCGCTCGCCTTCCTGCGCGCCGGCAAACGCGTCCGCGCGGTCGAGCTCGACCCGCTCACCGCGCGCTTCGCCGAGCACAACCTCGCCGTCGAAGCGCGCGGCCTCGCGGCCGCTGGCGGCTCGCCGGAGTTCGACGTACTCGTGGGTGACGCGACCGTGGTTGGCGCCGGCGACGCAGACGCCGTGTTCCTCGACCCGGCGCGACGCACCGCGGGCCACCGCGACACCCGCCGCCTGGCGTCGTCCGACGACTACTCGCCAACGCTCGACTTCGCGTTCCGTGCGGCCCGAAGTGCCGTCGCTGGTGGCGTGAAGCTCGGCCCGGGGCTCGACCGCGAGCTGATTCCATCCGACGCCGAGGCCCAGTGGGTCTCGGTCGACGGTCAAGTCGTCGAGATGGGGCTCTGGTTCGGTGAGGCGGCCCGCGCCGGCGTGGGCCGGTCGGCGACGCTCGTGAGCCACGACGACGGCCCACTGGCCGCGCCGACGGTGCACGAGCTGCGAGCCGCGACCGACGCCCCCGATGCAGAGGCCCGTGAGCTCGGCGAGTACCTCTTCGAGCCCGACGGCGCCGTGATCCGGGCGCGGCTGATCGGGCTGCTCGCCAAAGAGCTCGGTGCCGGCATGCTTCGCGAGGGCATCGCCTACCTCACCGCTGACCGCCCGGCGCACACACCGTTCGCGCAGGCGTTCAGGGTCATCGAGGAGCTCCCGGCCCGCGAAAAGGATCTCAAGCGAGCCCTCGCGGCACGCGGTATCGGCCGCCTAGAAATCAAAAAGCGCGGCGTGGACGTTGATCCAGCCGCGCTTCGCACTCGCATGCGGTTGAAGGGGCCACACTCGGCCACCCTCATCCTCAGCCGCTCGGCGAACAGGCACGTGGCGCTGCTCGCCGAGCGCTGCTGAGCGTCGGTCGCCCCTGCGGGCCCCTCTTTAGTAGCTGTACTCGTACGCGCCGGAGAGGATCGTCGAGCACGAAACGGTGTCGCCGAAAATCTGCACTGAGTCAGCGCCGTCGAGGCAGGCCTGCGCGGCCTCCGCGCCAGCGACCGCGAGACCGATGAAGACGACGGCGAGGATGATGCCGGTGATCACGCCGAGCGCGCCGATGATGATGCCGACGACTGCGGGCACGTTCTTTGCCTGCGCCTTCTTCGACTGCACGAGGCCGATGATGCTGAGCACCAGGCCAACGAGCGAGATCGGCAGGATGAACGAGACGATCAGGCCGACGATACCGAGCGTCTTACCCGGCACGGCGGTCGGCACGGGAGCGTAGCCGGGGGCCTGCGGCATCGCGCCATAGCCCTGCTGGAAGCCCTGCTCTTGCTGAGCGGGGTAGCCGGGAGCCGCGGGGGCAACGTACGGCGCACCGGGCGCCGCCGGGAACTCGGTCGGCTGCGGCTGGCCCTGTACCGGCTGGCCCGGGAACGGCTGGCCCTGCGGCTGCTGGCCGGGGAACTGCGGTGCGGCGTTCGGCTCACCCGGGAACTGGGGTGCGGCGGGAGGCAGCGGCGGCGCGACCGGGGGCACCACCGACGGATCAACCGGCGGCGTAGCTGCCGGCGACGCGGGAACGTCGGGCGTTGCCTGGGGCTGCTCCGGGGCAGCTCCGGGATCAGTGTTCGGCGTGTTGTCGGACATATCGTTCCTAACGGTATTGGTCGATGAGGGCATAGCCCTTACCTACAACGATACATTGTCACGCGGTCTGGGCTACAGCTGAATGTCAGTGACCGGGAGAGTGGAGTCCGCCCCAAAGGTCAGCTCCGACGGGGCGTGGCCCGCTGCAACGAGCTGCGCCCCGAGCGAGGCGATCATCGCGCCGTTGTCGGTGCAGAGCGACAGCGGCGGCACGCGCAGCTCGACGCCAGCGGCGGCGGCCCGCTCCGCCGCGACCTCGCGCAGCCGCGCGTTCGCGACGACGCCGCCGCCAAGGAGCAGCCGGGGCACCCCGAGATCCTGACACGCGGCGAGCGCCTTCGTGAGCAGCACATCGACGACGGCCTCGCGGAAACTCGCGGCGACGTCAGCAACGGGCACGTCGTCGCCCGCTGCCTGCCGCTTCTCGACCCACCTAGCGACCGAGGTCTTGAGCCCCGAGAACGAGAAGTCGTAGCGGTGCTTCTCCATGTCTTTCGGGAGGGTGAGGCCGCGTGGGAAGCGGATCGCCTGGGGGTCTCCGTCAGCTGCGACCCTGTCGATGTGAGGCCCACCCGGGTAGGGCAGACCGAGCAGCCGCGCGACCTTATCGAAGGCCTCGCCCGCTGCGTCGTCGATCGTCTCACCGAGCATCTCGACGTCGCTCACGAGGTCGCGCACGAGCAGCAGGGAGGTGTGGCCGCCCGAGACGAGCAGCGCAACGGTCGGTAGCTCAAGCTCGCCAACAGTTCCGACGGCTGGCCGCAGCCCATCGCCGTGCAGCAGGTCGGCGCCGACGTGGCCCACGAGGTGGTTCACGGCGTACAGCGGCTTGTCGAGCGACACGGCGAGCGCCTTCGCGGCAGAGACTCCGACCATGAGCGCGCCGGCGAGCCCCGGGCCGCCGGTCACGGAGATTGCGTCGATCTCGTCGAGCGTGACGCCCGCGTCAGCGAGCGCGCGCTCGATCGTTGGGGTCATCGCCTCAAGGTGGGCGCGCGCTGCGATCTCGGGGATCACGCCGCCGAAGCGCGCGTGCTCATCCATCGACGAAGCGATCGCATTCGCGAGCAGCGTTCGCCCGCGCACGATCCCGATCCCGGTCTCGTCGCAGCTCGTCTCGATGCCGAGCACGAGCGGCCCGGTTGCTTCTGTCGCGCCCACGGCGCCCCTCTCACTCACTGTCGCTCCTTCAACCGCAGCAGCATGACGATCGCGTCGACGCCCTCTGGCTGGTAGTAGCGCGGGCGCACGCCGATCTCCGTGAACCCGAGCGACGCGTAGAGGCCCCGAGCCGCCGGGTTGTCTGCGCGCACCTCAAGGAACACCTGAGTCGCGCCGCGCCGCGCCGCTTCGTCGAGCAGCTCGTTCATGAGCGCGCGCCCGTGGCCGGCCCCACGGAGCTCTGGCGTGACCGCGATCGTCTGAATGTCGCCGTCGGAACCGAGAACGAGGAGGCCGGCGTACCCGCGCAGCACTCCCCCGTCGTCCGTCAGCACGATGTAGCGTCGGTGCTCGCCCGCAAGCTCGTCGCGCACCATCTCACGGCTCCACGCGTCGCTCTGAAACAGCGTGCGTTCGAGCTCGGCGATCTCGTCAAGGTCGCCGAGCGTCGCATCGCGCAGGATCACGGGGTCACCGGCTTCGGTGCCTTCGGCTGCATGACGTCGGGCAGTCGCAGGTAGAGCGCCTGGTCAGGCTCGAAGGCCCGCCCCGCGGCAAGCCGCCGGGCCGCCAGGCGCACGAGTGCGGCGGCGGGGACTCGCTCGGGCCACACCTCGTTCGGCACGGCCTCGTAGCCCTCGCGCGCGACGAGCCCGGGCTCGGCCGCCCGCTCCGGGCAGCCGGCCCAGTCAAGCGAAGCGTAGTCGGTGACGAACAGCTCGCGCCTCTTCGCGTCCTGCACCACGCGAACGCCCGCAGTCGCCCCGGCCTCAAGCGTTTCGAGCGCGACCGCATCGTGGCTCACGAGCGGCAACACCGACTGCCCCCGGCCGAGCGCGAACGCGTGGGCGGCGACGATGCCCACGCGCAGGCCAGTGAACGGGCCAGGGCCCATGCCCGCGACGACGTCGGTGACTGCGGCGGCCAGGATCCCTCGCTCAGAAAGCGCGCGATCAATGAGCGCGCCGACGACCTCGGCGTGCCCGCGCGGGTCGTCACTCGACACCTCGACAACGCTGCCGCCAGCTCCGACGGCGACGCTCGTGCCGAGCGACGTGTCAATCGCGAGAATCACGCGCTCCCCAAGCTCGGGCGCGCTCACCGTGCGCACGTCGAAACTCGTCACGCCAGTACCCCGTTCTGCCACCTCGGGCCGTACCCGGTGACCGTGAGTGTGCGGGGCTCAACGGGAGCCTCCGCGAAGTCTGCTGAATCGTCTACGTTGTCACCCGCACCGGTATCGCCGCCGCCGACGGGCCTTTCGATGACGACTTCGACCCACGAGTCGCGCACGCCGACGAGGCCAGCGCCCCACTCGGCGACAACAACGGAGCCGTCAAAGTCGAGGTCGAGGTCTTCAACCTCCGACGCGTCGGCGAGCCTGTACGCGTCGACGTGCACGAGCGGTGCGCCGCCGACGAGGGACGGGTGGGTCCTCGCGATCACGAACGTTGGGCTCTGAACGGGGCCGCGAACGCCGAGGCCCTCCCCGATCCCGCGCGTAAACGTGGTCTTCCCGGCGCCGAGCGGCCCGGTGAGAATGACGAGGTCTCCGGCCGCGAGCGCACGCCCAAACGCGACACCGAGCTCGTGCATCGCGTCGGGGTCGACGACGGAATAGATCTCGACGATGCTCACGCTGCCTCCCCATCTATCGCGCAACGCACGACGCGCGGCCCGATCCCAACAAGGATCTCGTAGTTGATCGTGCGCATGAGGCCCGCCCAGATATCGATCGAGGGGAACCCCTGCTCTGGGTCACCGAACAGCACGACGGGCGCGCCGAGGTCGATGCGGCCCGCGATCGGGCCGACGTCGACGATGAACTGATCCATGCCGATACGCCCGACGATTGGGCAGCGCTCCCCCGCGATCGTCACCCACGCGCCCGCGCCATTCAGCGCGCGCGGCATTCCGTCGGCGTACCCGACGGGCACGAGCGCGAGCGTCGTCGCGACCTCGCAGACGTGGTTGAAGCCGTAAGAGACACCGGTGCCGGCGGGCACGCCCCGCAGCGCGACGACCTCGGAGCGGAGCGTCATCGCAGGGATGAGCCCGAGCTGCGCGGAGTTCTTGCCCGCGAGCGAGCTCAGGCCGTAGGCGGCCATGCCAACGCGCACCGTGTTGTAGTAGAGCTCGGGGCGCGTGAACGTCGCGGCGCTCGCGGCGAGGTGGATCATCTCGGGCTCAGAGCCCGCGTCACGGAGGGCCGCGATCGCCTCGTCGAAGCGGGCGCCCTGGGCGAGGTCAGCCTCTTCGCCAGCGTTCGCGAGGTGGCTGAAGATGCCCCGCACCCGCACGATTCCCTCGCGTTCGAGCTCGGCACCCCGGGCAAACAGCGCCGCCCACTCCTCGCGGGCTGCGCCGTTTCGGCTCAGCCCAGTGTCGACCTTGTACTGCAGCGTCGCCCGTTTGCCCGTCAGGCGCGCGGCCTCCGCGAGAGCCTCAAGCTGGCTGAGGTGCGACACTCCAATATCGATCGACTGCTCGATCGCGGCGGCAAAATCGACCCGGGGTCCGTGCAGCCAGCAGAGGAGCGGCGCGTCGATGCCGCTCTCCCGCAGCTTCAGCGACTCCTCGAGGTCGGCCGTCGCGATCATCGTGGCGCCGCCCTCCACGGCTGCCCTCGCCGCGATCGCGGCGTCGTGGCCGTACCCGCAGGCTTTCACCACGACGATGACGTGCGCGCCGCCCGTGAGCTCACGCACGCGGCCAACGTTCGCTCGAATTGCCGACACCGAGATCTCGGCGACCCGCATGGATCCGGTTCTCATTCGGCCCCACCTCCGTGCTCCACAATAACGAACGCGGTGGCGACCCCGGTGTCATGGGTCATCGTGAGGTGGATTCGATCCGCCCCCCGCGCTTCGAGCGCCGCCGTGAGGCCCCGCGTCGGAACGAACTCAGGCGCCCTGAGTTCGTTCCGACGCACCTCCATGTCGGGCCAGGTGAGGTCGCCCGAGTCGCCGAGTGCCTTGATGAGCGCCTCTTTCGCTGCGAATCGCGCCGCGAGCGAGGGGATCGCTAGCTGCCCCTCGGCCGCACTGAACAGGCGCTCGCGCAACTTCGGGGTGCGCTCAAGCTGCTGCTCGAAGCGCTGGATGTCGACGGTGTCGACCCCGATGCCGATGATCACTCGACTGTCACCGATTTCGCAAGGTTTCGGGGCTGGTCAACGTCAAGACCCTTCGCGGTCGAGAGCTCGAGGGCGAACCACTGGAGCGGGACCACCTGAAGGATCGGGTCGAACAGCGCGTCGGTGAGCGGGATCCGCACGACCTCGTCAGCGAACGGCAGCACCGCGGTGTCGCCCTTCTCAACGATCGCGATGACGCGCGCGCCGCGGGCGCGGATCTCCTGGATGTTCGATACGACCTTCGAGTGCATGAGCGGCGACGTGCGCGGGCTCGGCACGAGCACGAACACGGGCTGGCCGTGGTCGATGAGCGCGATCGGGCCGTGCTTCAGCTCGCCTGCGGCGAAGCCCTCCGCGTGAATGTACGCGATCTCCTTGAGCTTCAGCGCACCCTCAAGAGCGGCCGGGTAGCCCGCGTGACGGCCGAGGAAGAGCACCGATCGGGTGTCTGCCATCCAGTGCGCCAGCTCAGCGATCTGGTCGTGCGTTGCGACGGCCTCGGCCATCTTCTCGGGCAGCGTCTCGAACTGCTCGATCGCCGCTGCCTCGTCTGCGGCGGAGAGCGTTCCCCGCGCACGGCCAAGGTGCAGGCCGACGAGGTAGAGCGCGGTGATCTGGGCGACGAAGGCCTTCGTCGACGCAACAGCAACCTCGGGGCCGGCGTGCGTGTAGACTGCCGCATCAGACTCGCGCGGAATCGTCGCGCTCTGCGTGTTGCACACAGACACCGTGGTGACGCCGTGCTCGATCGCGTACTTCACGGCCATGAGCGTGTCCATCGTCTCACCCGACTGGCTCACCGAGATGACCATCGTGCGCTCGGTGAGCACCGGGTCGCGGTAGCGGAACTCGTGGCTGAGCTGCACCTCGACCGGGATGCGGGCCCACTGCTCGATCGCGTACGAACCGACAAGGCCCGCGTACGAGGCGGTACCGCACGCAACGATGATGATGCGGTCGATGTTCTGCAGCTTGTCAGCGCCGAGCGCCGAGAGCTCAGGGATCTCGACGTGGCCGTCAACGATGCGGCCGCGAACGGTGTTCGCGATCGCCTCGGGCTGCTCGTTGATTTCCTTCGCCATGAACGACGACCAGCCGCCCTTGTCTGCCGCGCCTGCGTCCCACTCAACCTCGTACTCCTCGAACGCCACGTCGGCGCCCGCGAAGTCGGTGATTCGCACGCTCTCGGGGGTGATGATCGCGATGTTGTCTTCTTCAACAACCACTGCCCTGCGCGTCGAAGAAACGAACGCCGCGACATCAGAACCGAGGAAGTTCTCGCCGTCGCCGAGGCCGACGACCAGCGGCGAGTGGTGACGGGCGGCGACAATCTTGCCGGGCTCGCTCTGATGCATCGCGAGCAGCGTGAACGTGCCGTGCAGGCGCTGCACGACGTCACGGAACGCGCTCTCGAGGTCCTTCCCCGACGCGGTCTCAAGACCGAGCAGCGCCGCCACGACCTCGGTGTCGGTCTCGCTCTTCAGCTCTGCGCCGCGCGAAACAACCTCGTCGCGGAGCTCGGCAAAGTTCTCAACGATGCCGTTGTGGATCAGGGCAAGGCGCCCGTCATCCCCAAGGTGCGGGTGTGCGTTCACGTCGGTCGGGCCGCCGTGTGTCGCCCAGCGAGTGTGCCCGATACCGGTGCCAGCGGCCTTCACGGGGCTCGCCTCGAGCAGGTTCTCAAGGTTTACGAGCTTGCCCGACTTCTTCCGAACGGAGATACCGCCAGTGTCATCGATGACGGCGACGCCCGCGGAATCGTATCCGCGGTATTCGAGTCGGCGAAGGCCGTTCAGGAGGGCCTCAATGGTCTCATTTGGGCCTGCATATCCTACGATTCCACACATGCCCTCGATTTTAGTGGCACGATGGAGTGCGATGAGCGAAAAACACAGCGAAGGCGCAGTCACCGATCTTGCTCGCGACGACGAAAGCTCCCGGAACCTCGTGCTCGGCCCCGAAACTCAGACGCTCGTGCGGCCAGAGTTCACTTCGCCGTTCGCAGAGATTGGGCGGTCGGAGTGGGCCAGGCTGGCAGGCGAAACCCCCATGCCGCTTACCGAGGAGGAGGTCGAGGCCTTCCGCGGTCTCGGGGTCTCCCTCGACGTCGAGGAGGTCTCGGAGGTCTACCGGCCGCTGAGCCGCCTCATCAACCAGTACGCGATCGCCGCGCGCGAGATGCATCAGCGAACTCGCAGCTTTCTCAAGCGCGAGGGCGAGAAGCAGAGCACCTTCGTGATCGGGGTCGCGGGGTCGGTCGCCGTTGGTAAGTCCACCGTTGCCCGCATCCTCCGCGACCTGCTGGCCCGCTGGCCCGAGACCCCGAACGTGACCCTCGTTACGACCGACGGCTTCCTGTACCCGAACGCCGAGCTTGAGAGGCGCGGCATCGCGCACCGCAAGGGCTTCCCGGAGTCGTACGACAGGCGGGCCCTGCTTCGGTTCGTGTCGCAGGTGAAGTCGGGCATGCCCGAGGTTCGCGCCCCGCACTACAGCCACCTGATCTACGACATCGTTCCCGACGAGTACACGACGGTTCGCCAGCCCGACATCCTCATCCTTGAGGGCCTCAACGTGCTGCAGCCCCCGACCCGTGAGCACCCCCTCGCCGTCTCTGACCTGTTCGACTTCTCCGTGTACGTCGACGCCCGCACCGACCACATCGAAGAGTGGTTCACGCAGCGCTTCTTCAGGCTGCGCGACGGGGCGTTCTCTGACCCGAACTCGTTCTTCCGGAAGTTCGCGACGCTGAGCGACTCCGAGAGCCGCGCGTACGCGCACGGCATCTGGAAGTCAATCAACGAGCCCAACCTCGTTGAGAACATTCGGCCGACGAGGGCGCGCGCGACGCTTGTGCTCCGTAAGGGGGCCGACCACAGGGTCGAAAAGGTGCTGCTCCGCAAGCTGTAGGGCCGGCGCACCGGCTCTCTGGGGTTATGCGCGCCAAACCTTGGGATCTGCAGTTTGCATGCCCGGCAGCCCCGCTCTGCCCATTCCCGCTGGTGTTCCCATTGGTACCTCGTGGGCGCTGCTCCGGGTCATGCCGTCCCCGGCCTGCCCTGGGCATGCCACCTCCGGTCTACAGTTCCCGGCATGCCGCCTCAGGCCTGCAGTCCCCGACCTGCCGCCTCAGGCCTGCCGTCCCCGACGGATACCGCGCGCAATAACTCTGGGATCTGCATTAGGAATGCCGTCAGGCCCGGGCTCGGTGCATACCGACTTCCGATCCCATAGGTACCTCCTGCGACAAGCCGGGCCGAGTTGGCGTTCTGGCCCCTTGCTTCGGACTGCCGGGGCGCCAGCTGCGCGGATGCTGGGCACTGCCCCTGCACTGCTGCGTTTTTCCAGGGCGCCAGCTGGGCCTTGCCTGGGGCTTTACCGTGCCCCAGCCCAACTCTCGCCACACGCCTGCCGCAGCTCTGCGCCGCATACACCCTGCTTGTGCCCGTACATAGCCTGCTTGTGCCCTCCCTCGGCCCAGCATTGCGCCACATCAACCGCTGCTTCGCCCACAGACTCTCTCCAATTGGAGCACTCCCCCGATTCTGCACAGACTGCGTTGGAGCCACCCGCCGACCAGGCGGAACACCCAGGCTGACTGGCATGATCAACCGCATTCTCTCGAAACACGACGGCATCATCAGAAGCTCCGAGCTCATCGCCCGTGGGGTGACGCGCTACCGGGTACAGCAGGAGGTCACAGCGGGCAGGCTCATTCGATTCAAGAAGGGCTGGCTCGCGGCGCCCACGGCCGACCCACAGCTCATCGCCACCGCGTCCGCGGGACTCACCCTGAGTTGCGTCACCCAGGCGAAGCGGCTGGGCCTCTGGGTACGAAGGAACCCGGACGCTGAGCACTTCGGCGTGCCACGACCGGGGTCAGAACGGCGACCGCCAGATTCCGTGCTCCACTACCACGCACCGATCGTGCCCCGAGGGAGGTTTGCCCTCGTCGACGAGATCGAGAACGTGCTCGTTCTGGTCGCGCAGTGCGAGCCATTCGAAGATGCCGTAGCGACGTGGGATTCAGCGCTCAATAAGAAACTCGTGGACAGGGCCGGGCTCGAGCACCTACCGCTGCCCGCAGCGTCAAAGCGCGTGCTTGAGGCGACCGACCCGTTCGCCGATTCGGGGCTAGAAAGCTACTTTCGGGTGCGGCTGAGCTGGCTCAAACTGCCGATCATTTCACAGGCGTGGCTTGTCGGGCGCAGGGTCGACTTCCTCATCGGTTCGCGCCTTGTGGTGCAGATCGATGGCGGGCATCACGTTGGCCCGCAACGAACGGACGACATCGAGCACGACGCGCAACTTAAGCTTCGCGGGTTCACCGTTATTCGGGTGAGTTACACGCAGATCATGCACTCGTGGCCAGAGACTCAGGCGCTCATCATGCGCGCCGTCGCAGCAGGACTTCATCAGCCGGCTCGGCTCGCATAGGGCACGGCAGTTGTGGGACCGGGCCGGCGCCGAGCTCGGACACACCACCTGCGATCTGCACGAGGAATGCCCGAGGGCTGGCTCTTCGGCATTGAAAACGCAGATCGCATACGGAAAGAGAATTCTGGGCACCCCAAAGCCCCAACATCCCAAAGTCCCAAAGTCCCAAAGAACCACAAAGGCCGGGAGGGCACGACCGCTGTCGCACCGTCCCGGCCTCCTAGGGCGTTACACCGCCAGGCGTTCCTTCACGATTGCCGCGAGGTCGTCCGCAAGCTGCTGCGCCTGCTCTTCCTCCGCCGCTTCAACCATGACGCGCACGACAGGCTCGGTGCCCGACGGGCGGAGCAGCACGCGCCCCTGCCCCGCGAGGGCTTCCTCTGCCTGGTGAACCGCTTGCTGCAGCACCTCGTCGCTTGTGGCGCGCGAGCGGTCAACGCCGCGCACGTTCACGAGCACCTGCGGGTAGACCTTCATGCACTCGCCAAGCTCGGTGAGCGTCTTGCCCGACCGCACGATCTCGGCCGCAATGTGCAGCCCGGTGAGAATGCCGTCGCCGGTCGTCGCGAACTCGCTCATGATGACGTGCCCGGACTGCTCACCGCCCAACGAATACCCGTGCTCGTTGATGGCCTCAAGCACGTAGCGGTCGCCAACACCGGTCTGGATGACGTCGATGCCGTTGTCAGACATCGCGAGCATCAGGCCCAGGTTCGACATGACCGTCGCCACGAGCGTGTTCTTGTCGAGTTTGCCGCGTCGCGACATCGAGAGCGCGAGGATCGCCATGATGCGATCGCCGTCAATCTCGTTGCCCGAGGCGTCGACGGCCAAGCAGCGATCAGCGTCGCCGTCGTGAGCGATGCCCAGGTCAGCACCGTGCTCAAGCACCGCGGCCTTCAGCGGGCCGAGGTAAGTCGAGCCGACCCCGTCATTGATGTTCATGCCATCGGGTTCGTTGCCGATCACGACGATCTTCGCGCCAGCCGCGGTGAACGCGTCGGGCGAGATGCCAGAAGCAGCGCCGTGGGCGCAGTCGAGCACGACCGTGAGCCCCGCAAGGCTGGTGCCCTCGAGCGTGCCGAGCAGGTGAACGAGGTAGCGATCCTCTGCGTCGGCGAAGCGACGGATCCGGCCGACCTCGTGCCCCGTGACAGCGACGGGCGGGAGGGTCATGGCCGCCTCGATGGCGTCTTCGACGTCGTCAGGCAGCTTGCGGCCGCCCTCGGCGAAGAACTTGATGCCGTTATCGGGGGCCGGGTTGTGCGACGCCGAGACCATAACGCCGAAGTCGGCGCCGGTATCGGCTACGAGGTACGCGGCTGCGGGCGTCGGAATGACGCCGGCGTCGAGCACGTCAACACCAGCCGCGGCGAGACCGGCCGACACGGCGGCCGAGATGAACTCGCCTGAGACCCGCGGATCGCGCGCAACGATCGCGGTAGCGCGACGGCTCTCGCCTCGGGCGTTACGTCCGAGTACGAGAGCCGCAGCGTGCGCGAGGCGCAGGGCAAGGTCGGCGGTGATATCCACCCCGGCCAAGCCCCGCACCCCATCGGTGCCAAACAGGCGTCCCATGTGGGAATACGTTCCTGTTTAGCGCTTCGAGTACTGAGGCGCCTTACGGGCCTTCTTGAGTCCGGCCTTCTTGCGCTCCTTGATGCGAGCGTCGCGGCTCAGGAAGCCAGCCTTCTTCAGCGTTGCACGGTTGTGCTCAGCGTCGATCTCGTTGAGGGCGCGTGCAACCGCGAGGCGGAGTGCACCGGCCTGGCCCGAGGGGCCGCCGCCATCGATGGTGGCGATGAGGTCGTATGCGCCGCCGAGCTCGAGCACGGTGAACGGGTCGGTGATGAGCTGCTGGTGCAGCTTGTTCGGGAAGTACTCCGCGAACTCACGACCGTTGACGGTCATCTTGCCCTCGCCCGGGATGAGGCGAACGCGTGCGACGGCCTGCTTGCGGCGGCCGACAGCTGCACCGGGAACGGTGAGTGCGGGGCGCGGTGCAGCAGCGGTTGCCTGCGACGCGGGGGTCTCAGTGGTGTAGCTCTCAGGGGCCACGGTCTGCTCTTCAGTCACGTTAAAGTCTCTCTTCTTGCGTCTCTAGCGCGCTTACTGCGCAACCTGGCCAAAGGTGTAGGGGGTCGGCTGCTGTGCAGCGTGGGGGTGCTCCGGGCCCGCGTACACCTTCAGCTTGCGGAACAGGTCTGCGCCGAGCGAGTTCTTCGGGAGCATGCCACGGATGGCCTTCTCGACTGCGCGCTCGGGGTTCTTCGTGAGGAGCTCGGTGTAGCTCACCGAACGGAGGCCGCCCGGGTAGCCCGAGTGGCGGTAAGCCTTCTTCTGCGCTGCCTTGTTACCGGTCAGCACAACCTTGTCCGCGTTGACGATGATGACGTAGTCACCCATGTCCATGTGCGGTGCGAAGGTGGTCTTGTGCTTGCCGCGGAGCAGAGCTGCGGCGTGGGATGCGAGGCGGCCGAGAACCACGTCTGTTGCGTCGATGACGATCCAGTCGTGCTTCTGGTCAGCTGCCTTCGGCGAGTATGTGCGAGTCACTGTCGTGCTGCTTTCTGTCGAAATGGAGGAGTTCTTGAATCCCACTCCGTGCGAGGTCTCCCGGGGCTTCGCCACGTGAGTTCCTGTGCGGTGGAGGGCTCAACAATTCGGGTGCTTACGCACCAAGGATCAACTTTAGCACAGATGAGTCAGTCATCGAGCGGATCGCGCCGCGCTCGCGTCTGCTCCGCCCTGGCAGCGAGCTCCGCGTCCTCCGGGTAACCGATCTCTTCGAGCGACAGCCCGTGGGCCGGCATGACAGTGAATCGGCTCGTGCGTTCCCGGGCGTCGCGCAGTTCGACGAGCTCGCCCGAGGAGAGTCGGCCGTGCCCGACGGCGACGACCGAGCCAACGAGCGCGCGCACCATGGAGTGGCAGAAGGCGTCGGCCTCGATGCGGGCCGCGTAGGCCCCGTCCTCGGTTTCGCGCCACTCGAACGCGAGGAGTTCGCGCACAGCCGTCGCCCCCTCACGCGCCTTGCAGAAGGTCGTGAAGTCCTGCAGACCAAGGAGATCCTCCGAGACGCGCTGCATCACCCCGAGATCGAGGGCCCGCGGCACCTCGGCTGTAAAGCGCGCCGTCAATGGGTCGCGCCGCGCATTCTCGGGCCGCAGCCGGTACTCGTAGCGGCGACGCAGCGCCGAAAAGCGGGCGTCGAACCCCGCGGGCGCTGGCGCGACGCTGTGGATCGCAATGTCGGAGGCCGCTCGGTGCAGCACACCGTTCAGGCGCCGGGCCATGAGACGAACGGAATCATCCCCGGCTGCGGCGTCCACGCCAGTTTGAGAGCCGGAGCCAGAGCCGCGCCGCTGAGACGCACCCCACCGTTCGAACTGCTCGGCGCTCACGTCGAGGTGCGCGACCTGCCCACGCGCGTGCACCCCGGCGTCCGTGCGACCGCCAACGGTGAGCCGCAGCTCGCCCTCCGGCGCCCGCAGCAACCTGGCGAGGGCCGCCTCGATCTCGCCCTGCACGGTGCGCAGCCCGGGCTGGGTCGCCCAGCCCGAGAAGTCGGTGCCGTCGTAGGCGATGTCGAGGCGCAGCCGAATCATTTCCACTCCTCAAGCTTGCCAGAACTCCACCACTCTCAAGGTTCCGGGGTAGCATCTTCGGGTGTCTGTTTCTCCCCTGCGCGCGACCGGAGCACCGGTGAGCCCCCGGGGCGGCCGATTCGGCGGGCTCGACGGGCTGCGCGCTATCGCCGTGGGCATGGTGCTCGTGTACCACCTCTTCCCGAAGGCGTTGCCCGGCGGGTTCCTCGGCGTTGACGTGTTCTTCGTCATGAGCGGGTTCCTTATCACCTCACTGCTCCTGCGGGAGCTCGAGGGCACGGGCCGGATCGACCTTCTTGCGTTCTGGCGCAGGCGCGCCCGCCGGCTGCTTCCCGCGGTCGCACTCGTCGTACTCGTGAGCACGTCGCTCGCCCTCGCGGCGAGCAGAGATCTGCTGGTCGGAGTCGCCCAGCAGATCGCCGGCGCGCTCCTGTTCGTTTCGAACTGGGTGTTCATCGCGAACGGCTCTGACTACTTCGCCAGGGACGCCCCCGAGCTCTTCCGCAACTTCTGGTCGCTCGCGCTCGAGGAGCAGTTCTACATCGTACTGCCGCTCATCGCGGTGCTCGTGTTTCGGCTGCGGTCGCGGCTCACCTGGGCGATTCCGCTCGCCGCGCTCGGCGTTGGTTCCGCGTTCCTGATGGCCGCACTCGCGAACGCGGGCGCAGAGCCGACGCGCATCTACTTCGGCTCAGACTCACACAGCTTTGGCCTGTTCCTCGGAGCCGCAATGGCCGTGCTGCTCTCTGCGCGCGCCCAGCGCACGCTGTCGCGCGCAGGCCAGGTCGCTTCCGTGTCGGTCGCGGTGGCCGGCTTCGCTGTGCTTGGGTACCTCGCGTTTGCGCTGCAGGAGGCAAGCGAAGCTAGCTTCGCCTGGGGCTTCCAGCTTGCCACCGTCGCGGCGCTCGGCGTCGTCTGGGCTGTCACCCGTGAGGGCGCCATCGTCGGCAGGCTGCTCGATGTGGCGCCGCTGCGCTGGGTCGGCGAGCGTTCCTACGGCATCTACCTGTGGCACTGGCCCCTCCTCGTCATCACCGTGAGCGTCGCGACGTCGGCCGGGTTCGGGAACAGCTGGATCCCGCCCGTGATCGCCCTCGCGCTCACGATCCTCTTCGCGGCGCTGTCGTACCGGTTCGTCGAGCAGCCGGTACGCCGCGTTGGCCTCCGCGGCGCGCTCATTCGCTGGTTCAGCCCGCGCAACTACACGCCCCGGCGCAAGCGCGTCTCAATCGGCCTCGCTGCCGTGCTCGCCGTCACTTTCCCGCTCACCGGGGTCGCCGTCGCGATCGCGCCCGAGCGCACATCGTCGGCAGACTCAATTCTGCGCGGGCAGAAGCAGCTCGAGGCAGACAAGAGCGCGGCGGGAGATCAGGATCCCGAGGGCTCAGATCACGGTGCTACCGGCGACGCGGAACCCGGCTCTGATTCCGCCGGTGCCGAGCAGGGAGCTGCGCCGGCCGCTACTTTTGAGGGGCGCGACATCACTGCCGTCGGCGACTCGGTCATGCTCGCAAGCTACCCCGAGCTCACCGAGGCATTTCCTGGCATCGAGGTCGACGCAGCTGTGTCGCGCGGCATCTGGGCGGGCGTCGAGATCCTCCAAGATATGGCTGCTCGTGGCGCGCTCCGCAGCGTCATCGTGGTTGGCCTCGGTACCAACGGCCCGGTTGAACCGGAAGCGCTCACAGCGCTGCGGGAGGTTGCCGGGTCGCGGCCGATCGTCTTCGTCGACGCGCACGCTGAGCGTGATTGGATCCCGGGTGTGAACGAGGAGCTGAACGCGTTCGCGGCAGCGAACCGCGGTGTCGTCGTCGCAAAGTGGGACGCGAGTGTCGCGGGCACGCCCGAGTTCCTCGCCGAAGACGGCATCCACCCCGGCCCGGAGGGTGGCGAGGTATACGCCGGTGCGATCCGGGCGGCCCTCGACGAGCTCCTCTCCCCCGCCGAGGCGACCGGCTGGGGCGTCGGCCGCCGCTAACCGCACCTGGGCGGTTCGCCAGAGCGTCAGGCAGCCCCCAGCACTGGGGCTCACCCAGGGCCGCCCGCAATCGCACTGCCCAACCGCCTCCCCGAGGCATACGCAAAACGCCCCGTGGCCAAAGCCACGGGGCGTTTTCGCGCGAAGCGAGTAAGAAAACTTACTCGGCCTTCTCCTCGGCCGGAGCCTCGGTCTCGGCAGCCTCAACGGCCTCCTCAGCAACCTCGGCGGTCTCTTCGACTGCCTCGGGAGCCTCTTCGACGACCTCTGCAGCGGGAGCTGCAGCCTTCTTCGCCTTCGGCTTCGGCTGAACGGGCTCGAGAACGAGCTCGATCACTGCGAGGGGAGCGTTGTCGCCCTTGCGGAAACCGGTCTTCGTGATGCGGGTGTAGCCACCCTCGCGGTTCTCGACGAGCGGTGCGATCTCGGTGAAGAGCTCGTGCACGACCGACTTGTCGAGGATCTGGCGCATGACGCGACGGCGAGCGTGGAGGTCTCCACGCTTTGCGAAGGTCACGAGGCGCTCAGCGATGGGCTGCAGGCGCTTTGCCTTGGTCTCAGTGGTCTGGATGCGCTTGTGCTCGAAGAGCTGCGCAGCCATCTGGTTGAGCATGAGGCGCTCGTGAGTGGGTCCGCCTCCGAGGCGGGGGCCCTTGGTGGGCTTAGGCATGGTTGTACTCCTGTAAGTGTTCGATCAGCGTTGAAGCCGGATCGTTAGTTAACGTCGTCCTCGTAGCTGTAGAAGTTGGCTCCGTCGAAACCGGGAACCGCGTCCTTGAGCGAGAGACCCATCTCGGCGAGCTTGTCGCGCACCTCAAAGACGGACTTCTGACCGAAGTTACGAATGTTCATGAGCTGGGCTTCCGAGAGCGCAACGAGTTCGCTCACGGAGTTGATGCCCTCACGCTTGAGGCAGTTGTAGCTGCGGACCGACAGGTCGAGATCCTCGATCGGAATCGAGAGCTCGCCCTCGGCGACAACCTCAACCGGCGCGGGGCCGATCTCGACGCCCTCAGCGGCAGTGTTCAGCTCGCGTGCAAGCCCGAAGAGCTCGACCAGGGTCGAGCCAGCCGAAGCGATCGCGTCGCGGGGGCTGATAGCGGGCTTCGACTCAACGTCGACCACCAGGCGGTCGAAGTCGGTGCGCTCGCCGGCACGAGTTGCCTCGACACGGTAGGTCACCTTGAGCACGGGCGAGTAGATCGAGTCAACCGGAATACGGCCAACCTCTGCGTCGTCGTTACGGTTCTGCGCTGCAGAAACGTAGCCACGGCCGCGCTCGATCGTGAGCTCGAGCTCGAACTGTGCGTCGTCACCGAGCGTCGCGATGACGAGCTCGGGGTTGTGCACCTCGACGCCAGCGGGCGCCGAGATATCAGCAGCGGTAACCTCGCCTGCTCCGGTCTTGCGAAGGTAAGCAGTGATCGGCTCGTCGTGCTCGCTCGAAACAACGAGGCCCTTGATGTTCAGGATGATCTCGGTGACGTCTTCAGTGACACCGGGGATCGTCGTGAACTCGTGAGCGACGCCCTCGAAGCGGACGCTGGTGACAGCGGCTCCGGGGATCGAGGAGAGCAGGGTACGACGGAGCGAGTTTCCAAGCGTGTAACCGAAGCCAGGCTCGAGGGGCTCGATCGTGAAGCGCGAGCGGTACTCGGAGATTGAATCTTCGGTCAGAGTGGGGCGCTGTGCAATGAGCACTGTGTTAGTTCCTTTCGCTGGAGTCCGCTATATGACTCTGCGGTAAAGAGGGTGTTGGGAACGTACCGGTTCTCGCGTGAGGAGAGCCGGTGTCGCGCCGACCGGAGTCGGCGCGACAGTGAGGCTCAGACGCGGCGACGCTTCGGCGGACGGCAGCCGTTGTGGGTCTGCGGGGTGACGTCGTTAATCGAGCCAACCTCGAGGCCTGCGGCCTGCAGCGAGCGGATCGCGGTCTCGCGGCCCGAGCCGGGGCCCTTCACGAAGACGTCGACCTTCTTCATGCCGTGCTCCTGCGCCTTGCGGGCGACGGACTCTGCGGCGAGCTGAGCGGCGAACGGGGTCGACTTACGCGAGCCCTTGAAGCCAACTCCACCCGAGGAAGCCCAGGTCAGCACGGCACCAGTGGTGTCCGTGATCGAGATGATCGTGTTGTTGAACGTCGACTTGATGTGGGCGTGGCCCACTGCGATGTTCTTCTTGTCCTTGCGGCGCGGCTTGCGCGCTGCCGACTTAGGTGCAGCCATTGAGAATTCTCCTGAAAGCTATGTGTGATGGTCGGTGTGAACCGGTGTTACTTCTTCTTACCGGCGACGGTGCGCTTCGGGCCCTTGCGGGTACGAGCGTTCGTCTTGGTGCGCTGACCATGCACAGGCATGCCCCGGCGGTGGCGAATACCCTGGTAGCTACCGATCTCAACCTTGCGGCGGATGTCGGCCTGGACCTCGCGGCGGAGGTCACCCTCAACCTTGAAGTTGCCCTCAATGTGGTCGCGGAGCAGGACGAGCTGGTCGTCGCTGAGGTCGCGAACACGGGTGTTCCCGTCGATGCCAGTCGCCTCGAGCGTCTTGAGTGCGCTCGTGCGGCCGACGCCATAGATGTAGGTGAGCGCGATCTCTACGCGCTTTTCGCGCGGGATGTCTACGCCTGCAATACGTGCCATGTCTGGCTCTCCTTGCGGATTAGTGGAGGTGTGGTGCGCATCGTGGGATCAGGCCTCCGACCCGAGGTGTCTCCCTGCGGCATAAGCCTCAGGGTTCTTCGATGCGCTGTTTCTATTTTGATTTATTTGATCTGCGAGCTGCAGCGGCCGGGTTAGCCCTGGCGCTGCTTGTGACGCGGGTTGCTCTTGCAGATCACCATGACGCGGCCGTGGCGGCGGATCACCTTGCAGTGATCGCAGATGGGCTTAACGCTGGGGTTGACCTTCATTGTTTTTCCTTTAGCGGGTTCGCTGTCCTCGTACTCACGGGATGCCGTGAGTCGTTACTTTCCGATGGACGAACGCAGGTCTACTTGTAACGGTAGACGATGCGACCGCGGGTCAGATCGTACGGGGTCAGCTCCACGATCACGCGGTCCCCTGGAAGGATGCGGATGTAGTGCTGACGCATTTTGCCCGAGATGTGCGCGAGCACCTTGTGGCCGTTTGTAAGCTCTACCCGGAACTGTGCGTTCGGGAGCGCCTCAGCTACCTGGCCCTCGATCTCGATGACGCCGTCTTTCTTCGCCATAGCCTCACTGTCGCTCGTGTTGATTCACCGGTCTTGCGAATGCTTCCCCCCGGTTTTCGCGATCACGAAAACAGGCACAAAGCACCAACGAGTAATCATATCCCCGATTCCCGCCACTGTCTACCCCTGGGTCACTGGCGCAGCACCTCAGTTGCTCAAACTGACTTTACGACCGCCCCGACGAGCGGCCCGAAGCAGCATGAGGCCCGGGACGACACCGACGCCCGTGATCACGGCGAGACCCAGGGAGATCCGTTCGGCAGTCACAACTGCGTCGCCATCACCGCCCGCCGCAAAGACCCCGAGCAGCGCCGAGACGAGGGCGTAGGCGATGAGCTGCGTGGTGCTCAGCGCGGCCGCCGCTTTCTCGCCCTCTGCAGCGTCGGCGCTTGCCCCCATCGCGCGCACACTGAGGTGGGGAAACACGGCGCCGATCGCTACGCCGCCGAGCACGAGCGCGACTGCCCAGGCGAGGATCCTCGCGCCTCCCGCCTCGGGCGCCTGCAGCAGCCCATACGTCGCCATCGACAGCGCGAGCAGGATCGGGGCGCCAATCATCGCCGAGCTCGCGATTCTCGGGCCGAACTTCACGCTCACGAGCTGCATTCCCGTCCAGCCGAGCGAGAGCGCCGCGCCGAGAAAGCCCGCCCAGACGGGCGACAGACCCCCGAGTTGCTGGCCGAACAGCGGCACGTACGTCTCGATCATGACCCCAGCGCACAGCGTCGCGACGAGCGCGTACACCCACTTGAGCTCGTTTCCGCGCGCGAACGCCAGCTTGGGCAGCACCGTGTGGGTGGCGCGTGACTCCACGGCGAGGAAGAGCACGAGCAGGAGTACGCCAACCGCGACTGCCAGGCCATCGAACCCCGCTGTGCGGAACATGGGCGCGACGCTCAAGCTCGCGGCCGCCGCGACGAGCGCGGCGAGGGAGGCGTAGGGCACGGGCTCGGGCGCGGCCGCCGCGCGGCCAGGGAGCGCTCGCACGCTGAGCAGGGCGAACAGGATCGCGATGCCGGCGAGCACCGCGTACGCCGCGCGCCACGCCCCAAGTTCCCCGAACATGCCGCCCAGGCTTGGCCCGACGAGCGCGCCAATGCCCCACATCGCTGACACGAGGGCCGCGGCTTTGAGCCAGAGCTTCTGCGGGAGCGCCGATCGGATCACCGCATATCCGAGCCCGGCGAGCAGCCCGCCACCAAGGCCCTGCAGCACCCGGCTCGCCACGAAGACCTCCATCGAGCCACTGAGTGCGGCGGCGGCGGACCCCAGCGCGAACCCACAGAACCCCACGAGGTAGGCGCCTCGGGCACCAAGAGCCGCAATGGAGCGCGCGGCGAGCGTCGAGGCGATGACCGCGGCTATGAGAAACCCGGTTGCCACCCAGGCAAACAGCTGCTGCCCACCGATGTCTTCCACGATTGAGGGCATGAGTGCCGCGGTGAAGTAGAGGTTCATGGCGTACAGCACGGTGCCACCGGCGAGGATCGCCGCCGGCACGAAGTGGGCGCCCGACAAGAGGCGGTTGTCGCCCCTTTTACCGGGGTCGCTGCGTGGAGAGGGGCTCGTGCTTGCTGCGTTTTCAGTCACGCAGGCTAGCCTAGAAGTTCAAGTTAACTTGAAGTCAAGGGGTGACATGGAACGCAAGACGCCGACGGACAACCTCACGATTGGCGAGGTCGCCGCACGCGCAGGTATCGCGACCTCCGCTATCCGCTTTTACGAGCAAGAGGGTCTCATCACATCGGTGCGCACCGCCGGAAACCAGCGGCGCTACCCCCGCCACACGCTCCGCCGGCTCTCGATCATCGGCTACGCGAAGCGCCTCGGCATCCCGCTCACCGAGGTCGCCGCGGTGTTTGAGACGCTGCCCACGGATCGCATGCCGAGCAAGCGGGACTGGACAAGGATCTCTGCGCGCTGGTCCGCCCTGCTCGACGAGCGCAAGCGCCGCCTTGAGGCCCTCCAGCAAGAACTCTCGGCGTGCATCGGCTGCGGCTGCCTGTCACTGAACAGTTGCAACGCACTGAACCCGGGCGACGCGCTCGCCGAGCGGGGGTCTGGCCCGGTGCGCCTCGAGGAGGCGGTCGAAGGCGACGTGACCCCCGTGCGTTAGCCGCGAAGCATCGCCGAGACGGCCCGACTGAGCCACCCTTCGGGCGCATCCGCGTCCGCACGCGCGGCGATCACTCCGTCGGGCCGCACCAGGAGCGCCTCACCGGTTCCAAGGCCTGCGCGGTCGAGGAACGCCCGCGAGGCCCACTCCCCGCTCGTCACCGAGACAACCTCGAGGTCCACGGGCAGCGCGGCCGAGCGCACCGCGACCCGCCACGGCGCGGCCTCGCCAGCCACGAGCAGCCGCGCGGTCCCCCACGCCGCGTCGAGGACCGAGCCGCCAGCGTCGAGCTCCGCGTGCGGCAGCCGCCGCCCCGGCGCCCCGGAGGGCGCATATGCTCCCTCCGGAAGGGCTGATGCCGGCGCGTACCCGCTTCCGAGCAGCAGCTCATCCTCAATTCCGTACGCCCGGCCGGCGTTTCCGAGCGACCGCTCGACGACCGCGGCCGCGACGGGCCGACGCTCCGCAGTGTATGCGTCGAGGAGTGCCGCCTCAGCTTCTCCCTTGATCACGGCGGCCAGCTGCCACGAGAGCGTCTGCGCGTCAGCGATCCCGACGTTCATCCCGTGACCGCCCGTTGGTGGCGTCTGGTGCGCAGAGTCGCCCGCGAGGAGCATTCGCCCCTCACGGAACGCGTCGGCAACGCACGCGTCCATCCGCCACAGCATCGTGTCGGTGATCTCCACCGCGAGATCCGGAATGCCCGCCGCGTCGCGCACCAGGCGAGAAAGACGCGCCGCGTCGTTCCTCAGCGCGTCGGAGTCGGCGCCGTCCGTGATCGGGTACTGGTAGATCCACTCAGTATCGTTATCGATCGCGAGAAAGCCGCCCTTGCCGCCAGCGATGAAGTAGGAGGTCGCTTCGCGACCGCGCACGGCGTCGCCGAGCGGCGCGCGGAAGCGAACGGAGAGATACTTTCCGAGGCCCTGCTCGCCCTCGAGCTCGATCCCTGCCTGTTCTCGGACAATGCTGCGCGAACCGTCGCACCCGACCACCCAATCGGCGGTGAGATCGCGGTCGTCAACGGTGACCACAACCCCGCGCTCGCCCCCGTTCAAGTGCGTGACCCGCGCCCCAAACACCAGATCAGCCCCCGCCGCCCGCGCCGCGTCCGCGAGCACCGGTTCCAGCCGATCCTGCGAGCAGAGCGCCCCGGGAGATGGCGTGTTTGCCGAGCCGCTCTCGGCTGCCGCAGCACCGGAGGTGAGCTCAGCGGCCTCGTCAACGAGGCAGTCACCGCGGAAGAATCGCACGTGCTCCGCGGGTAGGGACACCGCCCTGACCGCGCCCTCGATGCCGAGCCCGCGGTATGTTTCCATCGAGCTCGCGGAGACGCCGCGGGCCTTCGGGTGCCGCGACAGCCCCGGGTGCGATTCAAGGACGAGCACATCGACGCCCCTGCGGCGGAGCAGCGTCGCGAGCGTCAACCCGACCGGGCCCGCTCCAACAATGATGACCTCGCGATGCGTGTTGCTCTCTTGCATATCACCTTCCGTAACGCCAAATTCGAATTTAAACGTTACACTATGGGTATGCAGATTCGCCAGACCGACATCCGCGGCCCCGGCCGAGCCCTCGGCCTCCGCTTCGTCGTGGACGCAGTCAATGCCCCTGACCTCGCTTCCGCGTGGCCCACGCTCACCAAGGCCCACGGCGATCCGCACCTTGGGGAGCTCGACGCGTCACCGGAACCGGTCGCCGCGGCGGCGCGGGCGCTGCGGGAGATCTTCGCCATCCATGACCCACGCCAGGCCGCGGCCTCACTCAATCACATGCTCGCCGAGCGCTCCGCGCAGCCCGAGCTCGCCGAACTCGCTGACGGCAGGTGGGCGCTTCGCCCCCACCTCGCCGACGCCTCGACTGCGGCCGATACGCTCGCCCGCGTCGGCGCCTTCGCTCTCGCGACCTGGCTCGCCGAGCGTGGCCGATGCGCGTGGGGCCTGTGCGAGGCCCCCGACTGCGACCGCGCATTCATCGACGAGGGACGGCGCGCGCCGCAGCGCTTCTGCAGCAGCACCTGCGCCACCCGGACCAGAGTGGCGCTCCACCGCAAGGCTGCGGTGCGCGGCGCACCTACGGCGTGAGCGCGTACGTTACCGCGCGATCCCGCTCCCGGAACCCCAGCCGCTCGTACATGCCGAGCGCGCCAGAGGGGTTCGTCGCGTCGACGTCGAGCTCGGCCCGCAGCAGCCCCGCCCGCCCGTACGCGCGAAGCGCCTCCGCCACGACGATGGTGGACAGCCCGAGCCCGCGACTCCCTCGCACGACCCCAACCGTTTCGATATAGCCGAACGGGCCACCCGTGCGAACCCAATCCCTGCGGGGCAGTTCGGTCAGGGCGAAGGCCTCGACCCGAATGGGGCTCTGCCGTGTGCCGCGCCCAGACACGACCAGCCGCGAGAGCTTTGGCGCAAAGTCACCGCTGCTGTCGCGCCGCCACTCGGTTCGACTCAGGGGCGCGAACCCCCAGTGGTCTCGAAACGCATCATTCAGCGCAACCCGCGTCGCCTCCGAAAGCCCCAGACGGAGCCGCTCGAGCCGCATCCCCGCGGGCAGCCCCCGGTGCGGGGGCGGGCAAGCAGCGCTGCGGTCGAGCGTCAGCCACGAGCGGGCACGGTGAAAGCCCGCCGCCTCCAGTAGCGCGACCGTCTGCACGTTTGCCTCGCGGGCCCCGACGACCACTCTGCCGGGGAACGCGCTGCGCGCACCCTCCAGGAGCCGGCCGCCACGGGCCACCTGCCACGCGAGGAGCCGCCGCCCCACTCCGCGCCCGCGCCAAGCCGGGTGCACCGTCGCGTCGAGCGCGACCTCGCGATGGGGCTCAACGCCCGCCAGCGTGGACCGCTCCGGCTCGGCTCCGAGGCGCGCTGACGCCGCGGCCACGATCGCGCCGCTCCGCGCGACGCCGACCACACCGTCCACTCTCGGGCTAAATCTCGGCGCACGCATCCCGCGCGCAACCTCGCGTCGCGAGACCGAGTGGGCGGGGTCGTCAACCTGACCCGCCTCAGCCAGCAGCCAGTGCAGCCCTCCCGCATCCGAGCGGCGCATCGCACGCCAGACAATCGGCTCGCCCGGTGTCGCTACTGGGCCTGGTCTTGAATGCACTCTGACTGCTCCTCACGTCCGTCGCCCCGCAACTCAGCTCGGGGCCAATGACTATTTCAATCATCAGTGATACGATCGTATAGATCACGATAGTTAGGAATCAACATGAACAGCACCCACCCGAGTGGTGACGCGACGACCCTCACCATGACGGCGGGCACGAAGGTGCTCGTCTGGGCGGTGCTTGGCGCGGCCGGCGTTGGGCTTGGCCTTGCACTCCCGTGGCTCCTACAGAACGCCGCGTCGTGGCCCATCCCCTACTTCAACGTGCTTGAAGCCGTCGGCTCGATCGAATCCCCCTTTATGGTGGCCGGCCGGCCGGCGGTGCTCGGCCTCGTCGGCCTCGCCTTCGCGTTCTTCATCACGCACGAGGCGGCTACACTCGTCATTACGGACGGGGCGATCAGCGTCACCGAGGGCGATGACACTCGAATCATTGAGCGCAGCCAGGTTGGTGGCGTCTATGCGAAGGGCGGCAAGGTGCGTATCGAGTCCCCCGAGGGGCGGGTGCTGTTTCACGACGATGTCGAGGGCGGCAGGGTGGCGATCGCCGCAGCGTTCCGACGCCACGGATATCCGTGGGAGTCAGTCGAGCAGGCATCCAAGGAGGTTACCCAGTGACCGCTCCCCTCATCCCGGTCTCCGCGCGCACGCTCATCGAGGGTTCCTTCGATGCCTCGGGCCAGGCGCAACTCTCGGCCGTGTACGACGTGGGCCTCGCGCTCGGTCTTCCCGAGCAAACAGTGCGCCTCGCGCTGCGACGAATGCAGGCCGCAGGTGAACTGACGCAGGTCGGCAGGGGTCGCGCCGGGCGCATCGAGCTGACACCTCGCGCCCGCGCTCGCACGCGTCGCGAGAACGCGCTCGTCGAGTTTGCGTTCGCGCAAGACGCGGGGGAAGCCAGATGGGACGGGGCATGGCGTCTGTATGCTTTCTCGGTGCCCGAGCGCTCGCGGGCGGAACGCGACTCGCTCAGGGCTGCGCTCACCTGGCTTGGCGCCGCGCCCGTCGTCGCCGGCATGTACGTCAGCCCGCACGAGCTCGGCGAAGAACTCGCCGGAGTGGTCGCACCCACAACCATCGAGAGATGGCTCGTGCGTGGCACGACCGTGGATCTCGCGATCCCCGGCGCCAGCACCCCGCAGCAGATCGCCGAGACGCTGTGGCCCGCCGAGACAACGTTAGCCGCCTATGCGCCGCTCGCGACCGTACTCGCGACCTTGCCGGCCGGCAGCCTCGACGAAGTTTCCTCGACCGCGCGAGCACTTCAGCTCGCCGAGGGGCTCGACCGGGCACTCGCCGTCGATCCCCTGCTTCCCGGCGAGCTTCGCCCCGCAGGTTGGGAACCGCGACGCCTTCGCGAGGCCTTCGCCGCTGAGTGGGCGGCGTTAGAACACACGTGGGGCGCACTCCCCGTGTTCAGTTAGCGGGTCCCCTGAAACGGCTGAGCGCCGCCACCCAATGGGTGGCGGCGCTCAGCCGTAACGAGTGTCTCGCGCTAGACGATAGGGGTCGGCGTGATCCCGAACTGGGCGAGCCCGGCGGCTCCCCCATCTTCAGCCGTCAGCACCCAGATACCGCCCTCGTGTACGGCGACCGAGTGCTCCCACTGGGCGCTCATCGAGCCGTCCGCGATAGTGACCGTCCAGTCATCGTCCTGCACGACAGTGTCGATCGTGCCAGCGGAGATGATCGGTTCGATAGCTACAACGAGCCCCGGTTTCACCTCGGGGCCCCGCTTCGGCACCGCGACGTTAAACACTGGCGGATCCTCGTGCATACTGCGCCCGATGCCGTGGCCGATGTAGTCCTCGAGCACGCCATAGTCGCTGTGCTTCCGCACGTAGCTCTGCACGGCCTCTCCGACCTCGTTGAGGTGCTTCGCGCGCGCGAGGCGCGCGATCCCGTGCCACATCGCCTGTTCGGTGACCTGCGAGAGCTTCTCATTCGCCTCGGTGAGCTCCGGCCTGGCCGGATCGGGAATCACCGCGGTGAACGCCGCGTCGCTGTGCCAGCCGCCGATCACCGCGCCGACGTCGAGCGACACCACGTCACCCGGCTCAAGCGGGCGATCCGTCGGGATAGCGTGCACAACGTCAGCGTTTACGTTCGCGCAGATCGTGTGGCGGTAACCCGGCTCAAGCATGAAGTTCGGTTCGCCACCGCGCGCGCGAATCGCGGCCTCGGCGATCGCATCGAGTTCGAGCGTCGTCACCCCGGGGCCGACGGCCGCGCGCATCGCAGCGAGCGCGTCGACCGCGGCAAGGCCCGGCTCGATCATGAGACGGAGCTGTGCCGGAGACTTGTAGATCGAACGGCGAAGGAACCCGCGGCGTGACATCCCTAGCGGCCCAGCTTGGCGCTCAGTGCGACCGCAATGCGCTCGGCGACCTCGTCGATGCCGCCAAGGCCGTCGACGCTCACGAGGATGCCCCGCTCCGTGAACAGCTCGATGAGCGGTGCGGTCTGCTCCGCGTAGACGTCCTGCCGGTGCCGGATGACCTCTTCGGTATCGTCGGCGCGACCCTCGATCTCGGCGCGCTTGAGCAGCCGCGCAACGACCTCGTCGGTGTCGGCCTCGAGCAGCACGACTGCGTCGAGCGCATCGCCCTCAATCATGCCGTCGAGGGCGTGAACCTGCTCGACGTTGCGGGGGTAGCCATCGAGGAGGAACCCACCAGCTGCGTCCTCCTGCTGAAGCCGATCCTGCACGATCTCGTTCGTAAGCGTGTCAGGAACGAGCTCGCCGGCCTCAATGATGGCCTGCACGCGCTGGCCAAGCTCGGTACCGCCCTTGATGTTTGCGCGGAAGATGTCTCCCGTGGAGATCGCCGGGACGCCGTAGGCCTCCGCGATCTTTGAAGCCTGAGTGCCCTTACCTGCGCCGGGCGGGCCGATGATGAGAAGACGGGTTACTGTCACTTGAGAAGTCCTTCGTAGTGGCGCTGCTGGAGCTGAGCATCGATCTGCTTGACCGTCTCAAGACCCACGCCAACAATAATGAGAATCGACGCGCCACCGAACGGGAAGTTCTGGTTTGCGCCGAAGAACGAGAGCGCCACGAGCGGAAGCAGCGCGATAATGCCGAGGTAGAGCGAACCCGCGCTGGTGATGCGGGTCAGCACGTAGTTCAGGTACTCGGCGGTCGGGCGGCCGGCGCGAATGCCGGGGATGAAGCCCGAGTACTTCTTCATGTTGTCGGCGACCTCTTCAGGGTTGAAGGTGATCTGCACGTAGAAGAAAGTGAAGCCGATGACGAGCAGGAAGAACACGAGCATGTACAGCGGCTGGTCGCCGTAGACGAGATTGTTCTGAACCCACACGACCCACGCTGCGGGCTCCTCGCCAGCCTTCGGCTGGTTGAACTGGGCCAGCAGCAGCGGCAGGTACAGGATCGCGGAAGCGAAGATCACGGGGATCACGCCCGCCATGTTCACCTTGATCGGGATGTAGGTGCTCGACCCCCCGTAGGTGCGGCGGCCGACGACGCGCTTCGCGTACTGCACCGGGATGCGGCGCTGCGACTGCTCGACAAACACGACCGCGCCGATGACAACAATGCCGACGAGGATGACGAAGAAGAAGATCTCCCACCCGCGCTGCTCCTTGATGACCCAGAGGGCACCCGGGAACGATGCGGCGATCGAGGTGAAGATGAGCAGCGACATGCCGTTGCCGACACCACGCTCGGTGATGAGCTCACCGAACCACATGATGAGGCCGGTGCCCGCGGTCATCGTGACGATCATGATGAGGATCGCCCACCACTCCTGCGCCACGAGGTTCTGGCAGGCCTGGTTGACGGCGCCACCGAAAAGCTGCCCAGAGCGCGCAACCGTGATGAGCGTCGTCGACTGCAGCACTGCAAGCGCGATCGTCAGGTAGCGGGTGTACTGGGTGAGCTTCGCCTGGCCCGCCTGGCCCTCCTTATGGAGGGTCTCGAAGTGCGGGATAACCACGCGAAGAAGCTGAGTGATGATCGACGCGGTGATGTACGGCATGATGCCGAGCGCGAAGATCGAGAGCTGCAGGAGCGCGCCACCACTGAAGAGGTTGACCATGTCATACAGCCCGGCGGTGCCCTCGCCACGGTTCGATGCGAGACATGCCTGCACGTTGTTGAAGTCAACAAACGGCGTAGGGATAAACGAACCGAGCCGGAACAGGGCAACAATTCCGAGCGTGAAAACGATCTTCCGACGGAGGTCGGGGGTACGGAAGATCCGTCCGATGGCGCTGAACAAAACTTAGCCTCCTGGATAGTTCGCGGGCGTCTGCCTGCGAGGAGCAACTAGACCAGCCTACACGTGCGGTGCGTACTGGAAAACGAAAAGGAGGGAGTTGAGGAACCCAAGGTCCCCCAACCCCCTCCATTCACTCGAGTTGGACTCGAATGTTACTTAACTTCCCCGCCTGCGGCGACGATCTTCTCGGCTGCAGAGCCGGAGACCTTGTCGACCTGTACGGAGAGCTTGACCTTCAGGTCACCGTTGCCCAGCACCTTGACGGGCTGGTTCTTACGGACAGCGCCCTTTGCGACGAGAGCCTCGATCGTGACCTCGCCACCCTCGGGGAACAGTTCCTCGAGCTTCGCGACGTTCACAACCTGGTACTCGGTGCGGAACGGGTTCTTGAACCCGCGCAGCTTCGGGGTGCGCATGTGCAGCGGCATCTGGCCGCCCTCGAAGCCAGCCTTGACCTGGTAGCGCGCCTTGGTGCCCTTGGTACCGCGACCAGCGGTCTTACCCTTGGACGCCTCACCACGACCAACGCGGGTCTTAGCGGTCTTCGAGCCAGCGGCCGGGCGAAGGTGGTGTGCCTTCAGCACGGAGCCGCGCTCTTCGTTGTTCTCGCTCATTCGTCGATCTCCTCAACCTGGACCAGGTGAGCAACCGCACGGACGTAGCCGCGGTTAGCCTGGGTGTCCTCGCGAACGACCGACTGGCCGATCTTGCGGAGACCGAGGCTGCGCAGCGTATCGCGCTGGTTCTGCTTCTCACTGATCACGGACTTCGTCTGCGTAATCTTCAGGCTCTTAGCCATTACGCACCTGCCTTTGCCTTAGCGGCAGCGTCGGCCGCGGCCTTCGCCTCAGCGCGCACGAGGCGAGCCGGAGCGACGCGGTCGAAGTCGAGACCACGACGAGCTGCAACGGAGCGGGGCTCCTCGAGCTGACGCAGCGCCTCAACGGTCGCATGCACGATGTTCAGGGTGTTCGACGAACCGAGCGACTTGCTCAGCACGTCGTGGATGCCAGCGCACTCGAGTACGGCGCGAACCGGGCCACCGGCGATAACACCGGTACCAGCAGCTGCCGGACGGAGAAGAACGACGCCGGCTGCGGCCTCGCCCTGCACCGGGTGCGGGATCGTGCTGCCGACGCGCGGCACGCGGAAGAAGTTCTTCTTCGCCTCTTCGACGCCCTTCGAGATTGCGAGGGGAACTTCCTTCGCCTTCCCGTAGCCAACGCCGACGGTGCCGTTGCCATCGCCAACCACGACGAGCGCGGTGAAGCTGAAGCGACGGCCGCCCTTGACGACCTTCGACACACGGTTGATGGTTACGACGCGCTCGAGGAACTGGCTCTCGGTGCGGTCACGGCCGCCGCTGCGGTCGCCACGGGTGCCGCGGTCGCGGCTTCCGCGACGCTGCTCACGGGGCTCGTTGCGGTGATCGCTGTTCTGCGCCTCAGCGGCCGGAGCCTCTGTCTGAGCCTCAGCAGTCACTTCCTGCTCCTTCGTTTCATTGCTCACAGTGTCAGACCTCCCTCGCGAGCGCCATCGGCGATCGCTGCGACACGGCCTGCGTACTTGCTGCCGCCACGGTCGAAGACAACAGCCTCGACACCAGCAGCCTTGGCACGCTCAGCGACGAGCTCGCCGACCTTGCGGGCCTTAGCGGTCTTGTCACCGTCGAATGCACGGAGATCTGCTTCCATCGTCGACGCCGAAGCCACGGTGTGGCCCTTTGAGTCGTCGATGACCTGCACGAATACGTGGCGCGACGAGCGGGTCACCGAGAGACGGGGACGCAGTTCGGTGCCGACAATCTTCTTGCGCAGACGGGCGTGGCGGCGAACGCGCGCAGCCGAACGACCCTTTGCACGGGTGATGTTAGCGGCCATGGTTACTTACCAGCCTTTCCAGCCTTGCGACGAACAACCTCGTCAGCGTAACGAATGCCCTTGCCCTTGTAGGGTTCCGGCTTCTTCAGCTTGCGGATGTTCGCTGCGGCTTCACCGACTGCCTGCTTCGAGATGCCGCTGACGGTGATCTTGTTGGCACCCTCCACGACGAGCGTGATGCCCTCGGGAGCGGTGAACGACACAGGGTGCGAGAAGCCGAGAGCGAGCTCGAGGTCCGAGCCCTTCTGCTGCACGCGGTAGCCGGTACCAACAACCTCGAGCTGCTTTGCGTAGCCCTCGGTCACACCAATGATGTTGTTGAAGATGAGCGTGCGGCTGAGGCCGTGCAGCGCTCGGGACTCGCGCTCGTCGTTGGGGCGGGTGACCAGAATCTGGCCGTCCTCAACAGCGACGCGAATGGGCTCAGCGACGACGAGCGAGAGCTCGCCCTTCGAACCCTTGACCGTGACCTGCTGGCCATCGATCTTGACATCTACACCGCCGGGGATGGCGATGGGAAGCTTTCCAATACGTGACATGACGGCTTACCACACGTAGGCCAGCACTTCGCCGCCCACGCCCTTCTGCTCGGCCTCGCGGTCCGTGAGGAGCCCCGAAGAGGTGGACAGGATCGCAATGCCGAGTCCGCCGAGCACGCTCGGGATCTCAGTCGAGCCCGCGTATACGCGGAGGCCCGGCTTCGAGACGCGCTTGAGGCCCTCGATCGACGCCTCGCGGTTCGGACCGTACTTCAGCGTCATGGTGAGGGTCGTGCCGACGCGAGCCGCCTCGACCTTCCAGTCGCTGATGTAACCCTCGCGCTTGAGGATCTCGGCGATCCGCTCCTTCAGCTTTGAGCCGGGAAGCGAAACGTCGTCATGATGTGCGCTATTTGCGTTGCGCAACCGGGTAAGCATGTCTGCTACCGGATCAGTCATCGTCATGATTGACTCTTTCTTTCTCGCCTGGTTTCACGCCTCGTTACACGAGACGCGACCTGGGTGACACGCGAACGGGGTGCCCGGGAAAGCCCCGGGCACCCTGTCCGCTTGGACTATTTAGTTGTCAGCCTTGAACGGGAAGCCGAGCGCCTTGAGCAGCGCACGACCCTCGTCGTCGGTCTTTGCGGTGGTGACAATGGTGATGTCAAAACCACGCACGCGGTCAATCTTATCCTGATCGATCTCGTGGAACACACTCTGCTCGGTCAAACCGAACGTGTAGTTGCCCGCACCGTCGAACTGCTGGTCCGAAAGTCCGCGGAAATCGCGGATACGGGGCAGTGCGAGGTTGACGAGACGATCAAGGAATTCCCAGGCACGATCGCCACGAAGAGTGACGTGCGCGCCAATGGCCTGTCCCTCACGCAGCTTGAACTGCGCGATGGACTTACGGGCCAAGGTGACCTTGGGCTTCTGGCCGGTGATCTTCACGAGGTCAGCGATAGCGCCCTCGATCACCTTGCTGTCACGAGCCGCCTCGCCGACGCCAGTGTTCACAACGATCTTCACGAGACCGGGAACCTGCATGACGTTTGCGTAGGAGAACTCTTCGCGGAGTGCCGGGACGATTTCGCCGCGGTACTTCTGCTTCAAGCGAGGCTGGATTTTGCCAGCCGCCACAGCAGCTTCAGACATTAGAGGTCCTTCCCAGACGACTTCGCGTAACGCACGCGAACCGTCTTCTTCTTGCCGTCCTTCTCAACCTCTTCGACGCGGAAGCCAACGCGAGTCGGCTTCTTGGTCGAGGGGTCGACGACAGCAACGTTCGACACGTGGATGGGAGCCTCAACGGTCTCGATGCCACCCTCCTTCGTGCCGCGGTCGGACTGGCCGACGCGCACGTGCTTGGTGACGTAGTTCACGCCTTCGACGACCAGGCGGTCAGTCTCGGTGAGAACCTCGAGAACACGACCCTGCTTGCCGCGGTAGCCACCGCGCTCCTGGGTCGGGCCCGAGATGACCTCTACGAGGTCACCCTTCTTGATCTTTGCAGCCATAGGACTAGATCACCTCCGGTGCGAGCGAGACGATCTTCATGAACTTCTTGTCGCGAAGCTCACGGCCAACCGGCCCGAAGATACGGGTGCCGCGGGGCTCCCCGTCAGCCTTCAGGATCACGGCAGCGTTCTCGTCGAAGCTGATGTACGAACCGTCAACGCGACGGGTCGACTTGCGGGTACGAACGATGACGGCCTTGACGACCTCACCCTTCTTGACGTTGCCGCCGGGGATCGCGTCCTTCACGGTCGCGACGATGGTGTCGCCGAGACCTGCGTAACGACGCCCTGAGCCCCCGAGGACACGGATGGTAAGCAACTCCTTGGCGCCGGTGTTATCGGCAACCTTGAGTCGGGATTCCTGCTGAATCACTTGCTACTCCTTCAGTCAGTAAGCGCGGGGCGCTTACTTCGCCTTCTCGAGGATCTCGACCAGACGCCAGCGCTTCGAAGCGCTGAGCGGGCGGGTCTCGTGGATGAGAACGAGATCGCCGATGCCGGCGGTGTTCTGCTCGTCGTGGGCCTTCACCTTCGATGAGCGACGCATGACCTTGCCGTAGAGCGGGTGCTTCACGCGGTCCTCGACCTCAACAACAATGGTCTTATCCATCTTGTCGCTGACGACGTAGCCACGGCGCGCCTTGCGATACGGTCGCTGTTCCTTCTCGACCTCAGCCATTCTTAGGCCTCCTTCGTCTCAGCGGCGGCGGGCGCCTGCTCGGTCTTCTTGGTGGACGACTTCTTGGCAGAAGCCTTCTTCGCGGGCTCAGCGGCCGGGGTGACCCGAATGCCGAGCTCGCGCTCGCGGAGCACGGTGTAGATGCGAGCGATGTCGCGCTTCACCTGACGTACGCGCCCGTGGTTCTCAAGCTGGCCGGTGGCCGACTGGAAACGCAGGTTGAAGAGCTCGGCCTTAGCCTTCTTCAGCTCTTCCGCGAGACGCTCGTTTTCGAAGCTGTCAAGCTCGGTGACAGCCAGTTCCTTGGTTCCGATCGCCATTACGCGTCGCCCTCCTCGCGCTTGATAATGCGGGCCTTGAGGGGCAGCTTGTGGATGGCACGGGTGAGTGCCTCACGAGCGAGCTCCTCATCGACACCGGCGACCTCGAAGAGGACGCGGCCCGGCTTGACATTGGCAACCCACCACTCGGGTGAGCCCTTACCGGAACCCATGCGGGTTTCAGCGGGCTTCTTGGTCAGCGGACGGTCAGGGTAGATGTTGATCCACACCTTGCCACCACGCTTGATGTGACGGGTCATCGCGATACGAGCGGACTCGATCTGACGGTTCGTCACGTAAGCGGGGCTGAGCGCCTGGATACCGAACTCACCGAAGGTGACAGTGTTGCCACCCTTGGACTGACCGCTGCGGCTCGGGTGATGCTGCTTGCGGTACTTGACTCGACGGGGAATCAGCATTGGTTACTTCTCCGCTCCTGCTGCAGCGGGTGCAGCCTCAGCCTGAGCGCCACGGGGCGCACGGCGGCGATCGCCACGCTCACGAGACGGCTTCTGAGCCGCCTGCTCACGAGCGAGCTCCTTGTTCGTCAGGTCGCCCTTGTAGATCCAGACCTTCACGCCGATGCGGCCGAAGGTGGTCTTCGCCTCGTAGAAGCCGTAGTCGATGTTCGCGCGGAGCGTGTGCAGCGGCACGCGACCCTCACGGTAGAACTCCGAACGGCTCATCTCAGCGCCGCCAAGACGGCCGGAGACCTGGATACGGACGCCCTTGGCGCCAGCGCGCTGCGCGCCCTGGAGGCCCTTGCGCATTGCGCGGCGGAACGCCACGCGAGCAGCGAGCTGCTCGGCGATGCCCTGAGCGACGAGCTGAGCGTCAGCCTCGGGGTTCTTGACCTCGAGGATGTTCAGCTGGATCTGCTTGCCGGTGAGCTTCTCGAGGTCAGCGCGAATCCGCTCTGCCTCAGCACCGCGGCGACCGATAACGATGCCGGGGCGAGCAGTGTGGATGTCTACGCGGACACGGTCGCGGGTGCGCTCGATCTCGACTCGCGAGACGCCTGCGCGGTCCAGCTGGACCTGCAGGTGCTGGCGGATCTTGATGTCCTCGGCGAGATAGTCAGCATAACGCTGGCCCTTCTTCGTCGAGTCCGAGAACCAGCGCGACACGTGGTCGGTGGTAATCCCGAGGCGGAAGCCGTAGGGATGAATCTTCTGGCCCATTCCTTAGGCTCCCTTCTGAGCTGCCAGCTCATCAGCGGTCTGAAGAACGACCGTGATGTGGCTGGTGCGCTTGTTGATACGGAACGCGCGACCCTGTGCACGGGGGCGGAAACGCTTGAGCGTTGCGCCCTCATCCACGAATGCGCGCGCGATGACGAGCTCGTCCTCGTTGAGGCGCAGGTTCTCAGCGTCAGCCTTCACACGTGCGTTAGCGATCGCCGAAGCGACGAGCTTGAACACGGGCTCTGCGGCAGCCTGGGGCGCGAACTTCAGGATGGCGAGTGCCTCCTGCGCGTTCTTGCCACGAACCAGGTCAACGACACGACGGGCCTTCTGGGGGGTGATGCGGATATGACGCACGCGTGCGATCGATTCCACCATTTCTCTTCCTCCTTCACGTCACCGCGTTAGCGGCGACGGCCCTTCTTGTCGTCCTTCACGTGGCCACGGAAGGTACGAGTCGGGGCGAACTCGCCCAGCTTGTGCCCAACCATGGTTTCGGTGACGAATACGGGGATGTGCTTCCGACCGTCGTGCACAGCGATGGTGTGTCCCAGCATTGCGGGGATGATCATCGAGCGGCGCGACCAGGTCTTGATCACGTTCTTGGTGCCAGCTTCGTTCTGTACGACCACCTTGTTCAGCAGGTGGTTGTCGACGAAGGGGCCCTTCTTGAGACTACGAGGCATCTTCTATATCTCCTACCTGCCGACTAGCGCTTCTTGCCAGCGTTACGGCGGCGCACAATGAGCTTGTCGCTTTCCTTGTTAGGACGGCGCGTACGGCCTTCCTTCTGGCCCCAGGGGCTAACCGGGTGACGGCCACCCGAGGTGCGGCCTTCGCCACCACCGTGGGGGTGATCCACCGGGTTCATGACGACACCACGCACGGTCGGGCGGACGCCCTTCCAGCGCATACGGCCGGCCTTACCCCAGTTGATGTTCGACTGCTCGGCGTTGCCAACCTCGCCGACGGTCGCGCGGCAGCGCGCGTCGACGTTGCGAATCTCGCCCGAGGGGAGACGCAGCTGAGCGTAGGGGCCATCCTTCGCCACGAGGCGAACCGAGGAACCAGCGGAACGAGCGAGCTTCGCTCCCCCACCGGGCTTCAGCTCAATCGCGTGAATAACAGTACCCGTGGGGATGTTCTTCAGCGGCAAGTTGTTGCCGGGCTTGATATCCGAGCCGGCACCCGACTCGACGATGTCGCCCTGCTTGAGCTTGTTCGGAGCGATGATGTAACGCTTCGTGCCGTCCTCAAAGTGCAGCAGCGCGATGCGCGCGGTGCGGTTGGGGTCGTACTCGATGTGCGCTACGCGGGCGTTGACGCCGTCCTTGTCATTGCGACGGAAGTCGATGACGCGGTACTGGCGCTTGTGGCCACCACCGATGTGACGAGTCGTGATGCGGCCCTGGTTGTTGCGGCCACCCGTCTTCGGGAGTGGACGCAGCAGCGACTTCTCGGGCGTGGAGCGCGTGATCTCAGCGAAATCAGCAACGCTCGACCCGCGACGACCAGGGGTCGTCGGCTTGTACTTGCGAATTGCCATGTTGTGTTCCTTTTCGCCCCTTCTACAGCGCAGCCGTGAAGATGTCGATGGAGCCCGACTTCAGCGTGACGATGGCGCGCTTGGTGTCCTTGCGCTTGCCGAGGCCAAACTTCGTGCGGCGGGTCTTGCCCTTGCGGTTCAGGGTGTTGATCTTTGCGACCTTCACACCGAATACCGACTCGATGGCGAGCTTGATCTCGGTCTTCGACGCGGTGGGAGCAACCTCAAAGGTGTACTGTCCGTTTGCGTCGATGAGGCCGTAGCTCTTCTCCGAGACGATCGGGCGGATGATGACGTCGTGCGCAGCCTTGTTCATGCTCACTTCGAGTCCTCCTTAGCGGCACGACCGTCGACGAAAGCGTCGAAAGCTGCCTTGGTGAAGACGAGATCGTCACTGACGACAACGTCGTAGGCGTTGAGCTGATCGTGGAACAGCACGTGAACGTTCGGAAGGTTCTGAACGCTGAGCACGGTGAGCACGTCTTCGCGGTCTACGACCACGAGCACGCGGTTGCCCGGTGCGACCTGAGCGAGGAACTCGCGTGCGGTCTTCGTGCTCGGCTTGTCAGCGATGCCGAAGCCCTCGACAACGTGCAGACGGTTCGCGCGTGCGCGGTCCGAGAGCAGGCCAACGAGTGCAGCAGCGATCATCTTCTTGGGGGTGCGCTGCGAGTAATCGCGGGGCACGGGCCCGTGGACGATGCCACCGCCGCGGTGCTGCGGCATGCGGACCGAGCCCTGGCGTGCACGGCCAGTGCCCTTCTGCTTGAACGGCTTGACGCCGGAACCCGAGCGCTCGCCACGGGTCTTGGTCTTGTGCGTACCCTGACGGGCAGCAGCCAGCTGTGCCGTGACCACCTGGTGGATCAGCGGAACGTTGGTCTCGGCACCGAAGATAGCCTCGGGAAGGTCAACCGACCCAGCCTTCTTGCCCTTCGCGTCGAAAACCTCGAGCTTGGTAGCGGTAGCCATGAACTACGCCCCCTTCACTGCGTTGCGGACGAAAACGAGACGACCACGCGCACCGGGAACTGCACCCTTAACCAGGATGAGGCCCTTCTCGGCGTCGATCGCCTGAACGGTGAGGTTCTGCACGGTCACGCGATCGGTGCCCATACGGCCCGGCATCTTCTTGCCGCGGAAAACGCGACCGGGAGTTGCTGCGCCACCGACAGAGCCAGGCTTACGGTGGTTGCGGTGTGCACCGTGCGATGCCGAAACGCCCTTGAAGTTGTGACGCTTCATAGCGCCCGCGAAGCCCTTACCCTTCGAGGTGCCAACGACGTCGATCTTCTGACCGGCTTCGAAAGCGCCTTCGATGGTGAGCTCCTGGCCGAGGCTGTACTCAGCAGCGTCGGCGGTGCGGATCTCGGTGATGTGGCGACGCGGCGTAACACCGGCCTTCTCGAAGTGACCAGCCGAGGGCTGGTTCACCTTGCGGGGGTCGATCTGACCCGCGGCGATCTGAACGGCGCTGTAGCCGTCGACCTCGGGGGTACGGATCTGGGTGACAACGTTAGGCGCCACCTCGATGACGGTGACGGGAACGACCTTGCCGTCCTCGTCCCATACCTGAGTCATGCCGAGCTTGGTGCCCAGGAGACCCTTCACATTACGTACTGCAGTCATGTCTGGATCCCCCCTTAGAGCTTGATCTCGATGTTGACATCGGCCGGGAGATCGAGACGCATGAGCGAATCGACGGCCTTCGGGGTGGGATCGACGATGTCGATCAGGCGCTTGTGCGTGCGCTTCTCAAAGTGCTCGCGGCTGTCCTTGTACTTGTGCGGCGAACGGATCACAGCGATCACGTTCTTTTCCGTGGGGAGCGGCACGGGGCCGATCACGGTTGCGCCCGCGCGGGTGACCGTATCTACGATCTTGCGCGCTGAGCTATCAATGACCTCGTGGTCATACGACTTGAGTCGAATGCGGATCTTCTGTCCCGCCATGACATCTCTACTTTCTACTTGCGTCGTACTTTCGGCTTGTGGCCGACAGCATTGGACGTCTTGCGTACCAGCGCCCGTGGCAGTACGGGCACCCTGAAGTGCCTTAGTGCTGGGTCTCTGTTCACCTATCAATTTCTGCACGCACCAAAACGACCGGACTCGCGTCTGGCCGCCCCTCGGCGTGCAGGCTGTGTTCGCTGCCCGCGGCCTCACCGCCCCGATCAAGTCGAGAGGTAATGCACAGCCTGGCAGTGATCCGCATGCACGGAGTACTGAACCTGTCTATTCTGACACAGGGATTCACGCCGTGCAACCCGGGCGTGTCGCGTGTCGCGGCGCCCGAAAATTCCCCCTCCACAGCATCTGGGTTCAGCAGAAGGCATGCCCAAACTCGCGTGTTTAGGCATTACCTGCGCCGATCCAAGAGGCACTGCGCGGCGCACCCAGCACGCAGTACCCCAGAGCCCCTGGGCTAGACCCTGCGGTAGGTCAGGTCCCGGATGTCGCGACCCTTTTCAATGCCCTTGTTCTCAAACGCGGTGAGCACGCGGCCTTCATAACGGTCGGCCCAATCGCCCTCGAACGCCCGCTCAAACCCGGGGGCCTCGTCCATGACCACGCGCATGTGGTCGGCGTAGTTCTGCCAGTCGGTGCCGAGCCGCAGCACGCCGCCGGGCTTCAGCGCCCGGTGAGCGATGCGCGCGAAGTCCGCACTGATGAGCCGGCGCTTGTGGTGCTTGGCCTTCTTCCACGGGTCCGGGAAGAACACCCAAATCTCCGAGACCGACCCTTCGGGCAGGTAGTGCTCGAGCAACTCCGGCGCGTTGACCTCGGCTAGGCGCAGGTTCGTGAGCCCTGCGTCGGCGGCGCGAATCACGGTCCTGGCGAGGCCAGCACGGAACACCTCGATCGCGAGGAAGTTGGTCTCGGGTCGGGCGGCCGCCGCTGACAGAATCTGGTGCCCCTGGCCCGAACCGACCTCGACAATGAGCTCGGCCTCACGGCCGAAGATCTCAGCGGGGTCGCCCTTCTCGCCCTCGGCAACGCTCGTCGCCGCCGGCCCGTGGGCGATCTCGAGCAGGAAGTCGGCGCGCGATTCCTCCCACGCACGCTCCTGGGACGGCGTCATCCGGCCGCTGCGTCGCACAAACGACACGGGCTTATCGCGAAAGGTTGAGGGGTCAAATGCTCTGCGGGGCTGGTCAGTCACCCGTCAACGGTAGCCGGGCGCCCCTGGGAGTGCAATTGCGGCACGAGAGTATCCGCCGCAGCGCGCGCTCCGGGACTACGATGGAACGACATCATTGGAGCCACAAGGAGCGTGCTGAGATGAAGCGGATTCTGCTGGTCAACGGACCGAACCTTAACCTGCTCGGCACGCGCGAGCCCGAGATCTACGGCAGCGACACCTTGAAGGACGTCGAGCGGCTCGTCATCCGCGTCGCGAAAGAGTACGGGATCGACGTGCGCGCGGTGCAGTCGAACCACGAGGGCGAGCTCCTCGACGCGATCCACGAGGCGCGACACGACTGCTCTGCGATCATCATCAACCCGGCGGGGCTGACCCACACCTCTGTCGTGCTGCGCGACGCGCTCGCGGGCGTGCCGCTCCCGTTCGCCGAGATCCACATCTCAAACGTGTTCGCACGCGAGGAGTTCCGCCACCACTCGTTCCTCTCCCCCCTCGCAGAGTTTGTGATTACCGGCGCCGGCATTCAGGGCTACGAGTTCGCGGTGCGGCGCATCGCCGGCCTGCTCGCGCGTTAACCTCACGCAGGCTTCGTCCGCCAGCCGCGCCTAGGGCGCGGTCGGGAACACGTTGAACAGCGACGGGTTGTGCGCGTGCACGAGCACAGCGAACACCACGGCGTCGAACAAGAGGTGCACCGTCACCACGTAGCTGAGTGAGCGCGTGCGCAGGAAGATGAACCCCTGAACGAGCGCGAACGGGATCGTGAGGAGCGGCCCCCAGGCCCGGTACCCGAGCTCCCACAGGAACGAGACAAACACCACCGCCTGGAGCGCGTTCGCGAGCCACACAGGGAAGTGCCGCAGCAGCACGGCGAACACCGTGCAGATGAAGAACAGCTCGTCCCAGATGCCGACGGCGCCAACCCCGACAAACAATCGTGCGATGAGGTCAGGGCTGTCCACCCGTGGCCAGTTCGCGTAGACGCCCGACGAGATGAAGTAGTAGGGCAAGATCAGCCAACCGAGCACGAGCACGCCCGCGAGCCAACTCCAGTGCAGCCGACCCCAGCGTCGCCGGGGCGAGGCTCCACGCCACGGGAAGCTCGTCGCCCTGTCGCGGTAGCCGAACCGCGATACAAGGTACGGCACGAGCACCGCGCCCCCGAGCGCGAGCGTGAACCGCAGCATCGCGAGGTTGTCGAGCTCGGCCGCGAGCGGAATCGTGCGCACGATGAGCAGCCCCAGCGCGATGAGCGAGAGGTCGCGCGTCAACGAGGGCGCGGCGGGAGCCTCCGCCACCGGCGAAGATCGGGGAGCGATCAGGATCCCGGCGCGCCTATCCGCCACCACCGCAACCAGGAGCCCGGCCGCGAGCAGCCCGGCCCCCAGCCAGGGCAGCTCGGCGACGAAGAACGCTGGCGCCGCGAGCACCACACAGATCGCGGCAGCAAGGCCGACGCCCAGACCCCGTGTCGTCACGCTCATGCCACCAGCGTAACCGCTGCCCGCGGCCGCCTAGCGGCTACCCCCGCCCGCGACCCGCGACGACCGACGGCAGCCCCGCCGCGAGGAGCAGCCCGCCGATCCACCACCACAGCAGCATCAGGAAGCCGCCGTCAAGGAACGGGGCGGCCATCAGGATCGCGCCGGCGAGGGCGACGGCCGCCGCCGCGATCCTGCTCCCGAGCCCGAACCACACGGCGACCGCGAGCAGCACGGCGAGCACTGCCCACGCGGCCCAGTCGAGTCCGAAGGTACCGTTGAAGCCCGCGATCCCCATCCACACGACCGGGAGCGCGACGACCGCCGCGCCCACCCAGCGCCAGGTCCGCGCCTCGCGCGGCCCGATCCCACGCGAGAGGCGCCACGGCGTGACCGCGGCGAGCCACAGGATGAGCAAAAGCGGCAGGTACTCGGCGACGGAGATGAGCGCCGCGGGAAGCACTGTGACGATAACGGCGAACGCCGTCACGGTCGCGGCGCTCGCCCAGGCGTAGGCGGGCCGGTACCGCGGCGGGAGCACGAGCCCGAGTGCGACGATCGCGATCGGGATCAGCGAGAGGAGCGCGGCCTGGCCGCCGCCGCGCATGAGGAACCCGGAGAACGCCGCGGTGAGGATCGCGACCGCAAGGCCCGCGGCCTGCAACAGCCACGCTGCGCGGGCCGCCCGCTGCCAGTTCGTGTCTGCCCCCGTGGTCGCCGGGTCGAGCTCGGCGAGATACTGCGAGGCGAAGACTTCGGGGCCGCCGAGGCCCGCGAGCGCCTCTTCGACCGAACGCCCGCTGTCCTGCGCCTCAGCGACGTGCGCCCGGACGTCGTCAAGCGCGGCGCTCCGCATTGCCGCGGGCGCATCGCCGAGCGCTTCGCCGAGCGACCGGAGGTATGTCTCGACCTGCTTCGAGTGTGTCTGTGCATTCATGAGGTCTCCTTGGTGTCTGTACCGGGCTGATGATCCGCCACCTGCCCGGGCGGCTGGGCGGCGGCGATGAGCGATTCCACCTCGCCCGCGATCCCGCCCCACACGGTGGCAAAGACCGCGAGCAGCTCACGGCCCCGCGCGGTGATCGCGTAGTACCGCCGGGGGCGGGTGCCGCCCGTGTCTTCGGGTTGCTCCCACCTGGTCTCGACCGCGCCCGCCTCGCGCATCCGCGCGAGCAGCGGATAGAGACTGCCCTCGCTCGCGCTCAGGCCGCGATCCATGAGGGCGCCCGCGAGCTCGAGGCCGTACATGTCGCGGCCCGAAAGCAGCGCGAGCACGCAGTACTCGAGCACCCCCTTGCGGAGGTTTGTGGCTATTCGCTCGGCCTGTGATTCCATGACACCGACTATACCTTGCGTAACAAGTATTGCAATGCATGAACAAGTTTTTCTGTGCTCACAATTGCGGAGGACTACGCTGTGCGTATGAGCACTGAGGCAGCCACCCATCCAGCTGATTCCCACGACCGTATTCGCGTCTATGGCGCCCGCGAAAACAACCTCAAGGACGTGAGCGTCGAGCTCCCGAAGCGGCGGCTCACGGCATTCACCGGAGTCTCCGGCTCGGGCAAGAGCTCGCTCGTCTTCGCGACGATCGCGGCTGAGTCCCAGCGACTCATCAATGAGACGTACTCCACGTTCGTGCAGGGCTTCATGCCCACCCTTGCCCGCCCCGACGTCGACCTACTTGACGGGGTGACCACCGCGATCCTCGTCGATCAGCAGCGCATGGGCGCCGACCCGCGCTCCACCGTCGGCACCGCGACCGACGCGAACGCGATGCTGCGCATCCTTTTCAGCCGCCTCGGCACACCGCACATCGGCCCCGCGAAGGCATTCTCCTTCAACGTGGCCTCGATCTCGGGTGCCGGCGCGGTCACCGTCGAGAAGGGCGGCCGCACCACGAAGGAGCGCCGCTCGTTCAACATCATTGGCGGCATGTGCCCGCGCTGCGAGGGCCGCGGGAAAGTGAGCGACTTCGACCTCACCGCGCTCTACGACGCGTCGAAGACACTCAACGAGGGCGCCCTCACCATCCCCGGCTACTCGATGGATGGCTGGTACGGGCGCATCTTCGGCGGAAACGACTTCTTCGACGCTGACACCCCGATCAAGGATTTCACCGAGAAGCAGCTCAACGCCCTCCTCTACAAAGAGCCGACGAAGATCAAGGTCGACGGCATCAACGTGACCTACGAGGGGCTCATCCCGAAAATTCAGAAATCGATGCTCTCGAAAGACCGCGAGGCGATGCAGCCGCACATCCGCGCGTTCGTCGACCGGGCGATCACCTTTGACACCTGCCCCGAGTGTGAGGGCACCCGGCTCACCGAGCTCGCGCGCTCATCGAAGATCAAGGGCATCTCGATTGCCGACGCGTGCATGATGCAGATCTCGGACCTCGCAGAGTGGGTGCGGGGCGTCGACGACGCGTCTGTGGCGCCGCTCCTCGCGAACCTCCGCGACACCCTCGACTCGTTCGTCGAGATCGGACTCGGGTACCTCTCGCTCGACCGGCCCGCCGGCACGCTCTCGGGCGGTGAGTCGCAGCGCACGAAGATGATCCGCCACCTGGGGTCGAGCCTCACCGACGTGACGTACATCTTCGACGAGCCATCGATCGGGCTCCACCCCCACGACATCCAGCGCATGAACGGCCTGCTCCTCAGGCTGCGCGACAAGGGCAACACTGTGCTGGTCGTCGAGCACAAGCCCGAGATGATCAAGATCGCCGACCACGTCGTCGACCTCGGCCCCGCGGCTGGCGCAGCGGGTGGCGAGATTTGCTTCGAGGGCACGGTCGACGAGCTCGCGGCCTCTGACACCGTCACCGGCAGGCACTTCGGCGACCGCGCCTCCCTGAAGGATTCGGTGCGCGAGGCGACCGGCGCGATCGAAGTGCGCGGGGCAAACCGCAACAACCTCCGCGACGTCGATGTCGACGTGCCGCTCGGCGTGCTGTGCGCGATCACGGGCGTTGCCGGCTCTGGCAAGTCTTCGCTTATCCACGGCTACGTATCGGGCAGGGAGGGCGTCATCGCGGTCGATCAGTCCCCCATCAAGGGATCCCGCAGGTCGAACCCCGCCACGTACACGGGGGTGCTCGACCCGATCCGCACCGCGTTTGCGAAGGCGAACGGCGTGAAACCGGCGCTGTTCTCGGCGAACTCCGAGGGCGCGTGCCCGGTCTGCAAGGGCGCCGGCGTCATCTACACCGACCTCGTCGTCATGGCTGGCGTTGCGACCCCGTGCGACGAGTGCGAGGGTCGGCGCTACCAGGCTGAGGTACTGCAGTACCGTCTCGGTGGGAGCGAGGACGAAGGCGGCAAGAACATCGCCGAGCTGCTCGAGATGTCAATCACCGACGCCCACTCGTTCCTGTCCGGGGACTCCCCTGCGGGCGCGAGTGCGAAGGTGCCGAAGGCCGCGAAGATCCTCGCACGCCTCGTCGACGTCGGGGTCGGCTACCTCACGCTCGGCCAGCCCCTCACCACGCTCTCCGGCGGTGAGCGCCAGCGCGTGAAGCTCGCGATCGCGATGGCGGAAGACGCGGGCGTGTACGTGCTCGACGAGCCAACGACGGGCCTGCACCTCGCCGACGTCGAGCAGCTGCTCGGCGTGCTCGACAGGCTCGTCGACTCGGGCAAGAGCGTCGTCGTCATCGAACATCACCAGGCTGTCATGGCCCACGCCGACTGGATCATCGACATCGGGCCCGGGGCGGGCCAAGACGGTGGCACCGTGGTCTTCGAGGGGACGCCCGCAGCCCTGGTGGCTGCGAAGTCGACCCTCACCGGCGAGCACCTCGCGGAGTACGTGCGGTAGGCACGGGGCGCGCCGGGCTCCCCGGGCCCGGCTCCGGGGCTCGGGGCTCAGGGCTCGGGGCTCGGGGCTCGGCGCCCCGCGGTGACTCCCCGCGCCCCATGTCCCTCAATTTCTCCAATGCGCGTCATTTTCCCCCGGAATTAGGGGTGCACCGGATTATTTGGGTGGGAGGTGGTGGCGTCGACTCGCGCACGGCACGCAGCGCGTCGCGAACGGGCGCACCTCGAGCCGCTCCACGGGAATGGGATCGCCACAGCTTTCGCATACCCCGTAGCTGCCGGCCGCCCAGCGCTCGAGCGCGGCATCGACCTCCGAGAGTTCACCACGCGCGGCGTCCGCGAGGCCGCTGAGCCTTGACCACTCAGACGAGAGCGTCACGCCCTCGGGGTCGTGCTCGTCGTCATCGTTCGAGGATTCGCGACTGCGCACGAGCTCGGCGAGCGTGCGCTCAAGCTCGCTGGCGCGCCCCGCGACCTCGAGCCGGGCCGCCTCAAGCAGCGCTAGCAGCCGCGGGTCAGCAGCACCAGCGCCGCCAGCACCAACAGCACCAACAGCACCAGCAGCGCCGTCAGCACCAGCAGCACCAGCAGCCGCGCCCACGACTACGCCTCCGCAGACGGGTCGACCGGAGCCTTCTCGTTCAACGCCCGGATCAGCCGGTACAGCTCACCAATCGCATGCGGCCGAGGCACGAGGCGAACCCGCGCAAGGCCCGCGCGCTCAGCCCCCTCCTCCGGGTACGGCTCAGTCAGGGCGATCTCGCCCGCGGCGAGCATGTACCCGAAGCGTTCGTTGAGCTCCGCGAGCCGTTCCGCGGTCGGCGCGGTCTTCACATACAGCAGCAGCGCATCGCGCTCACCGGGCGTGTGCGAGGGGAACCAGCGCAGGTCGACGTAGTTGCTCCAGAACTCGTGGACATGCTCGACCGCCGCCGCCGCGGAATCAGTGATGAGTACCCGGTCGAGGTCTCCCGGCGTGACGTAGCCGCCGCGCTCGAGCTCGTCCACCACGAAGCCTTTGAAACTCTCCCAGTAGGTGCCGCCGGGCCGGTCAAGCAGCACGATCGGCACGGGCACCATCTTGCCCGTCTGCTGCAGCGTCAGCAGCTCGAACGTCTCATCCATCGTGCCGAACCCGCCGGGCAGGCAGATGAACGCGCTGGACTCTTTCACCAGCATGAGCTTGCGCGTGAAGAAGTACTTCATCGCCACGTGGCGTTCGTCGTTCGCGACGAACGCGTTCGGCTCTTCCTCGAACGGCAGCCTGATGGAGACCCCAAGCGAGTGCTCCGCCCCGGCCCCGATGGCCGCGGCCTCCATGATGCCCGGGCCGGCGCCGGTGACCACCATCCAGTTGTCTTCGGACAGCTCACGCGCGCTCTCCTGCGCTGCCGCGTAGAGCAGGTCCCCCGGCTTCGTGCGGGCGGAGCCGAAGATCGTCGCCTTGCGAACGCCCGCGTACGGGGCAAACAGGGCGAACGCGTGGCGCATCTCTTCGAGCGCCGCCGATGAGATCTTCAGGTCGAGGCGCGAAGCGCCGTCTGCCGCGAGGCCCAGGCCAGTCTTGATGATGCGGCGCACGAGCGCGCGCTGGCCGGTCACCCCCGCCGACCTGAGCAGCTCATCGAGTGCCTCGTCCGTGTGCGTGTTCTCTGGGGCTGTCATGCCCCCAGTCTAGGAGTTCGCGGGGGTCAAAGCGCTAGGCTACGAGCATGCCCAGCAGGCGGACGCACATCGCACCCCACGCGCCAGGCGGCCAGCTCGCCGCGGCACTCACCGCGCTTCGGGAAGCGAGCGGGATCACCGACGCTTTCCCGCCCCCGGCCCTCGCAGAGGCACAAACCAGGGTTCCCCCGGAGCCCGAGCTCGACCTCAGGCACATCGAGTTCGTGACGCTCGACCCCGCGGAATCGCGCGACCTCGACCAGGCCTTTCACATCGAACGGACCGGTGACCCAGAGTCCGCAGGCCGCGGGTTCACCCTCAGGTACGCGATCGCAGACGTGCCAGGTTTTGTCAGCGCGGGCGGCGCGCTCGATGCCGAGGCCCGGCGCCGCGGCCAGACGCTCTATCTTCCCGACGGCTCGGTGCCGCTGCATCCCCGCGAGCTCAGCGAAGGGCGCGCCTCCCTCCTCCCAGACGTCGATCGCAGCGCCTACGTCTGGACCATCGAGCTCGACGCCCACGGGCGCTCGACCCTCGACGGCGCCGCCGTGACCGAACCCCGCGTCGAGCGCGCCCGCATCCGATCCCGCGCGAAACTCGACTACGTCTCGGCTCAGGCCGCAGTCGATGCGGCCTCAACGGGCGCGAGCGCACTCACGGGCCCGCTCGCGCTCCTCCCAGAGCTCGGCGAGCTGCGCATCGCGTGCGAACGGGAGCGCGGCGGGGCGAGCCTCAACATGGCAGAGGAAGAGGTGATCCGCGACGACCGCGGGTACCGGATCGAGCGCCGCTTCCCGCTCCGCGTCGAAGAGTGGAACGCGCAGCTCTCCCTGCTCACCGGGATGGCCGCGGGCCGCATCATGCTCGACGGCGGGATCGGGATTCTCCGCACGATGTCGCCGCCCGACGTGGCCGCGCTCGCCGAGTTTCGGGAGCGCGTCGCGGCGCTCGGGCTCCCCTGGCCCGAAAACATCCCGTACGGCGAGTACCTCCGCACCGTGCCGGCCGACACCCCGGCGGGCGCCGCCGTACTGCACGCCGCGTCGAGCCTCTTCCGCGGCGCCGATTACGCCGCGTTCGGCGTCGAGCGCGACGGCGAGGTGCTCGTGCCGCCCGCTCACCCCGAGCAGGCTGCCATCGCCGCCCCCTACGCCCACGTGACCGCGCCGCTGCGGCGTCTCGTCGACAGGTGGGGTCTCGCCATCTGCGAGGCCCTGTGCGCCAGCCGAGAGGTGCCCGCGTGGGCCCGCGAGAGTCTCGGCGACGTGCCGGGGCTCATGCGATCCTCAGCGTCCCTCGCCGGGAGGCTCGGCTCTGAAGCGCTCGACCGCATCGAGGCGGCGCTGCTCCGCGACCGCGCGGGCGAGGAGTTTGACGCCGTCGTGCTCGAGGCCCGCGGCGAGACCGCGCGCGTGCAGATCGTCGACCCTGCCGTGACCGCCCGGATGCCAAACCCGGGCGGCGCGCTCGTCGCCGGTCGCCACGCCCGCGTCCGGGTAATCCGGGCAGACGTCGCGACCGGCGCGATCGAGCTCTCCGCCGTCTGAGCCGCCCCGGCAGGCGGAGCGGCCCGCGGGCTACTCGAACCGGGTCGCGGCGAGTGGCAGTTCGCTCCGCACAGAGCGGAACACGACGAGGATCGCCACGGCGGCGAGCCCCAAGCAGACCCCGACGAGCCCGAGGTAGCTCGCGTCGGGCAGCGTCACCTGCCGGTCCCCACCGCTCAGCGCGACCACGACCGCCCACGCGGTGAGGAAGCCCAGCCCGATCGTGATGAGGAACACGGTCGCGAGCGGCAGCGCGGTCTCAATGACGATCATGCGTCTGAGCGTCGCCGCGGGCATCCCGCTCAGGCGGAGCAGGCCGAGCTGACGGCGGCGGTCGATCATGCCCGCTATCGTCGAGACGGAGAGCGAGATCACGGAGATGAGCGTGGCGATCAGGATCCCGATCCACGCCAGGCTCACGTACTGGCGAGCGAACCGAGTCGCGCCCGCGTCCGTGCTCTCCGCCCGCGTCGCGGGCAGCGTCGACAGGCTGAGGTCGTTCGTCGTCATCGCGGTGCGCGCGCGCTCGAGCGACCCTGGCTGTCCGTCGGTGAGCACCATCACGAGCGTGGGCGTTGCGGTCTCGGCGGCGGCAGCCGGCACACCGATCGTGTCAATGTCTCGCCCAAGCTCGAAGTTGCTGAAGTAGGGCTGTTCGAGCCAGAGCCACTCTGCGGTGCCCGGGTCGAGGCCGATCGCCCGGGCGTCGTCTGCTTCCATCACAAAGCCACCGCTGAACAGCGCCTCGTCGGCCCCCTCGGGGACGTTAGACCCCGCGGCCTCGGCGTCGTACCAGCCGACGCTGATGACCCTGTCGACTCCCTGCGTCTCGGCCACGCGCGTGAGGCCTGCCGTCTGCCGACCCGCGTCGACCTCGATGCCCACACTCGCCGTGAGCGCGTCGACTGGCACGAGCTCCGTGGGCGGCACGTCAGCGACCTCCTCGGCAGTCTCGGTCGTCGTCCCGACCGCGAAAACGGTCACCACGAACAGCGCGAGTACGAGGCCGCTCACCGAGCGGAACGTCGCGCGCGGGTGCCTGGCGATCCTGCGCATCGCGAGCACGCCCGCGGCGCTACGGGCGCGGGCGGCGCCCGCCCCGCTCACGACCGCTGCGAGCCACGGCCCGGCGAGCACGATGCCGACCGTAATGAGGACGAAGCCGACAAGGATCGCGATATCCGGTACCCCGATATCGAGCCCCGACGCGGCGACCGCCGGCGCGGCGATCACAGCGGCGCCAAGCGCGAGCGGCACAAGCGACCACCACCTCGGCCGACGCTCCCGCTGCTCGCGGCTGCCGCCGAGCGGGCCGAGCCCCGCACGGAGGGCAGTGAGGAAGGCGACGACGCCGGCGAGCAGCGCGGTGCCGAGGGCGGCGAGCACCATCGCCCACACCGGAACGCTGAGGTCCGAGAGGAAGAAGCGCGACCCCTCGATCTCGACGAGCGCCGCGAGCGGGCGAACCGCGAAGAAGAGGCCGATGCCAGCGATGGCTCCAAGCAGGGCTGGGATCATTGCTTCAAGCCCGGCAAGCACGGCCACGAGGCGTGGCGAGGCTCCGATGAGCCGGATCGTTGAGAAGCGCTCGGCTCGGGCGGCCTGCCCGAGCTTCGTCACGATGGAGATGAGCACGGCGACTGGGAACAGCACGGCGATACCACCGACGATCGCGATCATGGCGTACGCGGGGCTCGGGAACCGTATGCCTGAGAGCTCGGTGTGCAGGCTCGCGCCGAGCAGCGGCTCGACCGTCGCGGCGTCTTCCCCGACAATCGCGAGCTTCGTCTCTGGGCCGAGGAGGGCCTCGGGCCCGACAGTACCGATGCGGGTGCCGAAACGGTCACCCAGCTGGTCCGCCGGGGCGGCGTCGATGAGGGCCGCGAGCGCCGGGGAGGCGTAGTACTCCCCCGGCCTCGGGGCGCGGTCAATGCCCGGCACCGCGACCGTGGAGTCGGGTGTCGCAGCGATCGAGACTCGCGTGATGGCTTCCCCGTTGAAGTAGTCGCCAGCGCCGCCGAGCATCCCGCTCGGTGCGACCCAGACGGTGTCGTCCCCGAACTCGAGCTCTGCGACCTGTCCGGTCTTGAACGCGCTGTCGAGAGGCCAGGTCGACCGGGCGCTCCGGTCGCCGAGCGCCTGATAGGCGGCGAGAACCAGCAGCAGGAGCGCGACGCCGACGGCAACACCCGCGGCGATGCCACCCAGGCGTTTCAGGCCACCACGCTCGCGCGAGGCAAGCACCCAGCCGAGCGTGAGCGCCCTCATCGGCTGAGCCCCGACAGCTTGCCGTCGCGCACGACGATCTCGCGGTCTGCGTACGCGGCGGTGCGGGCGTCGTGGGTGACGAGTACGACGGTGGTGCCCGAAGCCCGCGAGAGCTCGGTGAGGGTGAGCATGACCTGCTCGGCCGACAGTGAGTCGAGCGCGCCGGTCGGCTCGTCTGCGAAGATCACCTTGGGGGCGGTCACGAGGGCGCGAGCAATGGCAACGCGCTGCGCCTGCCCACCCGAGAGCTCTGACGGGAGCTTCTCGGCGTGATCGGCAAGCCCGAGCCGTTCGAGCCACCGCCGGGCCTGTCGCAGCGCTACCTTCCTCGCCTGGCCGGCAAGCAGCAGCGGGAGCGACACGTTGTCTACCGCGCTGAGGTCGGGCAGCAGCTGACCGAACTGGAAGACGAAGCCGAACTCGGAGAGCCTCAGCTTCGCGCGGGCGGCCTCGCCAAGTGCGCTGAGCTCAGCGGTCTCGCTGGTCGAGGGGTCGCGGTACGACGCGGTGCCGCTGTCTGGCGTCAGCACCCCGGCGAGGATGTGGAGCAGGGTCGACTTGCCGGAGCCCGAGGGCCCCATGATCGCGAGGATCTCGCCCTGCGCAACGTCGAGGTCGACGCCGCGCAGGGCGACGTCCATGCCGAATGACCGCTCAATGCCGCGGACGCTGAGCACCGGGTTCATCGTGCGACCTCCGCTCGCAGTTCGCCGAGCCTCGCAGACGTGAGTTCGATCCAGCGGAGGTCTGCCTCGATGTGGAACAGCGCGTGGTCGAGGACGAGCACGGTGGCCAGGTCGGCCCCGAGCTTTCGCCGCGTGAGCTCGCGCATCCGTGCGAGGTGCTCGGCGCGCTGCAGGTCGAGCAACCGCGCCGCATCATCGTCGAGCAGTAGCGCGATGATCGTCTTCGCAAAGAGGTTGCTCTGCAGCGCCGGCGAGGGGGTATCGGCGGAGAACAGCCACTGCTCAAGTTCGGCGCGGCCGGCCGGGGTGATCTCGTAGCGCTTCCGGTCGGGGCCGCCGCCGGCCTCGTCGCCGAGCAGCGCGATGAAGCCGTGCTTCATGAGGCGGGCGAGCGTCGCGTAGACCTGGCCGAAGGCGAGCGGCTTCTCGGCGCCGAAGTGCCTGTCGTAGTCGTGCTTCAGGTCGTACCCGTACCCTGAGCCGGTTCCGAGCAGCCCGAGGAGAGTGTGGGAAGAGTCCATCGTTGCCATACACCGAGCGTATACTCGCAGTGTATAGTGGCGCAAGCCGCGTGCGTTCGATCACTCTTCTGGAGATCTGCAGATCAAATGCAAGAACGGCCCCAGCCCTGCATACGATCGGCAGATCGCAGGGGTTGGGGCCGTTCTGGCGGCGGGTGCCGACCTGGGCCGCTGGGGCCGGGCCGGCGGCGGGTGCCGGCCGCTACTTGACGGCGAGCACCTCGGGGGCGCCCGACTCGCGCTCGTGCCCCATCTCGTCAGCGATGCGGTTCGCCTCCTCGATGAGGGTGACGACAATCTCTGACTCGGGCACGGTCTTGATGACCTCGCCCTTCACGAAGATCTGACCCTTGCCATTACCCGAGGCGACGCCAAGGTCGGCCTCGCGTGCCTCGCCGGGGCCGTTCACGACGCAGCCCATGACCGCGACGCGCAGCGGCACCGTCATACCCTCAAGGCCCTTGGTGACCTCTTCGGCGAGCGTGTAGACGTCGACCTGCGCGCGGCCGCACGAGGGGCACGACACGATCTCGAGCTTGCGCTCGCGAAGGTTCAGCGACTGCAAGATCTGCAGGCCGACCTTGACCTCTTCGACGGGGGGCGCCGACAGCGACACACGAATCGTGTCACCGATGCCCTCAGAGAGCAGAATGCCGAACGCCGTGGCACTCTTGATGGTGCCCTGGAACGCGGGGCCAGCCTCGGTCACGCCGAGGTGCAGCGGCCAGTCACCGGCGGCGGCGAGCTGCCGGTACGCCTTCGTCATCACGATGGGGTCGTTGTGCTTCACCGAAATCTTGAAGTCGTGGAAGTCGTGCTCCTCGAAAAGCGACGCCTCCCAAACCGCGCTCTCGACGAGCGCCTCGGCGGTGGGCTTGCCGTACTTCTGCAGCAGGCGACGGTCGAGGGAGCCGGCGTTCACGCCGATCCTGAGCGAGACGCCCGCATCCTTCGCGGCCTTCGCAATCTGCCCGACGTTGCCGTCGAACTGGCGAATGTTGCCCGGGTTCACGCGCACCGCGGCGCACCCCGCGTCGATCGCCGCGTAGATGTAACGCGGCTGGAAGTGGATGTCGGCGATCACCGGAATCTGGCTCTTCTTCGCGATGATGTGCAACACATCCGCGTCGTCCTGGCTCGGCACCGCGACGCGCACGATGTCGCAACCAGCGGCCGTGAGCTCGGCGATCTGCTGGAGCGTTCCATTGATGTCGGTCGTCGGAGTCGTGGTCATCGACTGCACAGAAATCTGCGAGTTGCTGCCCACGCCGATCGAACCGACCTTGATTTGACGGGTCTTGCGCCTCGGAGCCAGAACTTCCGGCACCTTCGGCATTCCCAAATTCACTGCTGCCACGGAACCGAGTCTACCGGGGTCAGCCGAGCGTTAGCCGAATAGTGCGACAGGCTTCACAATATCCGCGTACATGAGCAGCAGGCTCATCGCGCCGAGGGCGATCACGACGACAAACGTAATGGGCACCATCTTCGCGGTGTCAACGGGGCCCGGGTCGGGCTTGCCGCGCAGCCGCGCCCACCCACGCTTGATCGCCTCGTAGATCGCGCCGGCAATGTGCCCGCCGTCGAGCGGCATGAGCGGCACAAGGTTGAACACGAACAGCGCCACGTTGAGAGAGCCCGCGAGGCTAAAGATGAACTGGGCGCGAGCCGAGAACGGCACCTCGTCCATGCTCACGACCTCACCCGCGAGCCTTCCGACGCCGACGACGCCCATCGGCCCGTTCGGGTCTCGCTCCTCGCTACCAAACGCCGCCTGCCACACGTCGACCAGGCGCGACGGGAGGTTCAAGATGACGCCGGCAACGTTCTTGACGTTCTCGCCAACGAAGGCCGGCACCTCGGTGATCGGCCGCTGCACGACTTCGGAACCTGGCGAAGCACCGATCATGCCGACGCTCTCGGTCTTCGGCGTGCCATCTTCATTCAGCAGGGCCTTGCCGCTCGCGTCGACGAGGATGCGCTCGTTCGCCTCGGGTGTGAGCGCGAGCGTCTCAGTCTTCCCGTCGCGCTCAATCTCGACCTGCAGCGTGACGCCGGGCGACGACGCAACGGTCGCGCGGAACGCTTCCCACCCCTCGATTGGCTGCCCGTTGACGGCAACGAGCGTGTCGCCCGGCCTGAGACCCGCGGCCGCAGCCGGCGCCGCCGGGTCGTCGGTGCTGCAGCTCGTCTGCGTGCTGCCCGCGGGCACGAGGCACTCGCTCACGTGAGAGAGCGTGGTGCTCGATTGCGCGACACCAAACCCCGAGATGACGATACCGAAGAACAGGAACGCGAGCAGCAGGTTCATGAGCGGCCCGCCCGCCATCACGATGATCTTCTTCCAGACTGGGAGCCTGTAGAACGACCGGTGATCCTCCCCCTCCGGGATCGTCTCCGCGCTCGCGTCGCGCGCCTCATCGACCCAGCCCGCGAGCCCGCGACGGTACTCGGCGTCGTCGTGTCCGACGGCGCCGGCATCCCCAGGGGCGTTAGCGGCGTCCGCCGGCCCGACGTCCCCGACCCGCGTGATCTCGTCGACGATCGTCTCGCCGTGCTTCTTCCCGACCTTAACGGGCGCGTCCTCGACGACCGAGTTCAGAAACCCGGTGGTGGACTCGCGCGGCGCCTCCCCCGGCTTTGAGGGCGGGTACATCCCGATCATCGCGACGTAGCCGCCGAGCGGCAACATCTTCACGCCGTACTCGGTCTCGCCCTTCTTGCGCGACCAGATGGTACGCCCGAAGCCGATCATGTACTGCGTCACCTTCACGCCAAAGAGCTTGGCGGGGAGCAGGTGCCCGATTTCGTGCAGCGCGATCGAGATGCCAAGCAGCAGCACGATGATGAGGATGCCGAGGGCGTAGAGGAGAACGGTAGTCACCGGTTTAGCGTACCCGCGGCGGCTGTGCGTCGCCCCTCAGTAAGGCGAGCTCTCAGCACTCGATGACGTTGACGGCGAGCCCGCCGCGCGCGGTCTCCTTGTACTTGTCACTCATGTCCTTGCCCGTCTCGCGCATCGTGATGATGACTTCGTCGAGCGTGACGTGGTGCTCGCCGTCGCCCATGAGCGCCATCTTCGCGGCGTTGATCGCCTTCGATGCGGCGATCGCGTTGCGCTCGATGCACGGGATCTGCACGAGCCCGCCGATCGGGTCGCACGTGAGCCCGAGGTTGTGCTCCATCGCGATCTCGGCGGCGTTCTCGACCTGCTGCGGCGTACCTCCGAGGATCTGCGCGAGGCCCGCTGCCGCCATCGACGATGCGGAACCGACCTCGCCCTGGCAGCCGACCTCGGCGCCCGAGATCGACGCCTGTTCTTTGAAGAGCACGCCGACGGCGGCCGCGGCGAGCAGGAAGTCGACGACGACGCGCTGCTTCTCTTCCGCGCTCCAGGTCGCGGCGCCCGGCGCGTAGTGCGTCGCGTAGAAGAGCACCGCGGGGATGATGCCGGCCGCGCCGTTCGTCGGCGCGGTAACGACGCGCCCGCCAGACGCGTTCTCCTCGTTCACGGCGAGGGCGACAAGGTTGATCCACTCCTGCCAGAACACGGGGTCGCGATCAGGATCCTGTTCGCTCAGCTTGCGGTGCCACTCTGGCGCGCGCCGGCGCACGTTCAGCCCACCGGGCAGCACGCCGGTGCGGGTGAGGGCGGAGTTCTTACACTCCTCCATCACGTCCCAGATGTGGGCGAGGCCGCTGCAGATGCTCTCCTCGTCGCGGCTCACGAGTTCGTTCTGGAACATCACCTCAGCGATGCTCAGCCCGTTCGACTCGCTGTGCACGAGCAGCTCCGCGGCCGTGGTGAACGGGTATGGCTGCTCCGCGAGCTGCTCGGCGAGGCGGTCGAGAATCTTCTCCTCGGCCCCGTCGCGCACGATGAAGCCGCCGCCGACCGAGTAGTAGGTCTGGTCGTCGAGCACTTCGCCCGCGGCGTCGAGCGCCGCGAACCGCATGCCGTTCGTGTGCGTCTCGAGCACCGTCAGCGGGCGGAGCACCATGTCGGCGACGCCGAACGGCACGACCGCCGGCCCCGCCCCGAGGGCCGCATCGCCGAGTTCGGCGCCGACCCGCAGCTCGCCGGTTTCTTCGATCCGGGAGAGCGCAGCCTCGACCTCGCTCGGCAGCACGGTTTCGGGGTCGAACCCCTCGAGCCCGAGCAGCACGGCGGTGAAGGTGCCGTGCCCGTGGCCGGTGGCCGCGAGCGAACCGAAGAGGTCCACCCGCAGCCCGGCCACCCCGTCAAGCTGGCCGCGCGCGGCGATGCCCGCCACGAACGCGTGACCGGCGCGCATCGGCCCGACGGTATGGGAGCTCGATGGCCCGATCCCGACGGTAAATAGATCGAATACGCTGATCGCCACGCTGCGGCCTGCCTTTCGGGGTGTGAGTGGGTGGGGGCGCGCTACGCGACGGTTGCGTCGTTCGCGGCGGCGTACTCCTCTGCTGAGAGCAGCGGGCCCTCAGCGGTGACGGCAACGCGGAACAGCCACGCCGCACCGTACGGGTCGCTGTTCACGAGCGCGGGGTCAGCGACGACGGCGTCGTTGATCTCGACGACCTCGCCCGTGACGGGGCTGTAGAGGTCAGAGACCGACTTCGTCGACTCGATCTCGCCGCAGACCTCGCCCGCGGTGAGCTGCTTGCCAACCTCGGGCAGCTCGATGTAGACGACGTCGCCGAGCGCGTCGGCCGCGACCTGGCTGACGCCGACGGTTGCGGGGCTCTGCTCATCGATCCACTCGTGCTCTTCGGAGTAGCGGAATCCTGCGTGTACCTGGCTCATGGTGTTCTCGTTTTCTTTCTGTGGGGTGCTGTGGGGGTGTGCTGTGCGTTGCCCGAGACTACGCGCCGCGCTTGTAGAACGGGAGCGCGACGACCTCGAACGGCTCACGCTTGCCGCGCAGGTCGACCTCGACGGTCGTGCCCGGCTCGGCGAAGCTCACGTCGAGCTTCGCGAGGGCGATCGGGTGGCCGAGGGTCGGGCTGGGCTGCCCGCTCGTGATGACGCCGATCTCGCGCGGCGCCTCGTCGGTGACCTCGGACAGCGGGGTGAAGACCGCGTAGCCGCCGCGACCCGCGCGGCGTCCGAGGCCCTTCAGCCCGACGAGCACGCGGCGCGATCCCGCTTCCTTCGCCGCCTCGAGCGCGGCGCGCCCGACGAAGTTCTCGGTCTTCTTGAACGAGACAACGCCGCCGAGGTTCGCCTCGAACGGTGTCGTGTCGACGTTCAGCTCGTTGCCGTAGAGCGGCATGCCCGCCTCGAGGCGCAGCGAGTCGCGCGAGGCGAGGCCGCAAGGGGTGAGGCCGTGGCTCTCGCCCGCGGTGAGCAGCAGCTGCCAGAGCTCGGGCGCGCGGTCGGCCGGGATGTACAGCTCGAAGCCGTCCTCGCCCGTGTAGCCGGTGCGCGCGAGCAGCACGTCAATACCCGCGACCGTGACCGCCGTCCACGCGTAGTACGCGAGGCCCGCGACCGCGGCGCGCTCGTCGTCGGTTGCGACGACGGCGCGCACAATCGCCTCTGAGTTCGGTCCCTGCACGGCGATGAGCGCGGTGTCGGCAGACGCGTCGGTGACTTCGACCGCGAAGCCCTCGGCGCGCTCGGTGAGGAGGCGCGCGACCGTCGGGGCGTTGCCCGCGTTCGGCACGACGAGGTAGCGCGTCTCGGCGATGCGGTAGACGATGAGGTCGTCGACGATGCCGCCCTCGGCGTTCACGATGAGCGAGTACTTCGCCTTGCCGACAGCCGTCACGGCGAAGTTGCCGACGAGGGCGGTGTTCAGGAATGCAGCGGCGTCGTCGCCCGACACCCAGACCTCACCCATGTGCGACAGGTCAAAGAGACCGGCGGTCTCGCGAACAGCGCGGTGCTCCGCGAGCTCGCTGCCGTACTTCAGGGGCATGTCCCATCCGCCGAAATCGGTGAACGATGCGCCGAGCTTCTCGTGCTCGCCGTGCAGCGAGGTGTGCTTGGGCTGTGCCGTGATGTTCTCAGTCATGGTTAGTCCTCGTAGGCTTCGATGGGCGGGCAAGAGCAGACAAGGTTGCGGTCGCCGAACGCACCATCGATGCGCGAGACGGGCGGGAAGTACTTGTCGACGCGCAGGCGCTCGCTCGGGAACGCGGCCTGCTCGCGGGTGTACGCGCGGTCCCAGCTGTCGGAGACAACGACCGCGGCGGGGTGCGGAGCGCCGCGCAGCGGCGACGCCTCGATCGCGTAGGTGCCCGCGATGACCTCGTCGATCTCCGCGCGAATCTGGATCATCGCCTCGATGAACCGCTCGATCTCCCCGAGATCCTCCGACTCGGTCGGCTCGACCATGAGCGTCCCCGGAACCGGGAATGCGAGGGTCGGCGCGTGGAAGCCGAAGTCGATGAGGCGCTTCGCCACGTCCTCGGCGGTGACGCCCGACTTCGCGGTGAGCTCCCGCAGGTCGAGGATGCACTCGTGCGCGACGAGCCCGGTCTCGCCCGTGAACAGCACCGGGAAGTGCTCGCGCAGGCGCGCGGCGATGTAGTTCGCCGAGAGCAGCGCGGTTTCGGTCGCGCGGGTGAGCCCCTCGCCGCCCATCATCGCGACGTACGCGAACGAGATCGGCAGGACGCCAGCGGAGCCGAAGAGGGTCGCCGCGACGGGAATCCCGTCGGTCGTCTGGATCCCGGCTGAGCCGAGGCCCGCCGCCGGGTTGCCCGGTAGGAAGGGCTTGAGGTGCTCGGCAACCGCGACCGGGCCGACGCCGGGGCCGCCGCCGCCGTGCGGGATCGCGAAGGTCTTGTGCAGGTTCAGGTGCGAGACGTCGCCCCCGAACTCGCCCGGCTTGCCGAGGCCGACGAGCGCGTTCATGTTCGCGCCGTCAATGTACACCTGGCCGCCCGCCGCGTGCACGCGGTCACAGACGTCGCGCACATCAGCGTCGTACACACCGTAGGTCGACGGGTACGTGATCATGATCGCCGACAGCGCCGCCTGGTGCTGCTCGATCTTCGCGTCGAGATCGTCGAGGTCGATCGCGCCAGTCGGGGTGTTCTTCACGATGACAACGCGCATGCCCGCGAGCACCGCCGAGGCGGCGTTCGTGCCGTGCGCGGACTCGGGGATGAGGCAGACGTCGCGGCCAGTGTCGCCGTTCGCGAGGTGGTAGCTGCGGATCGCGAGGAGGCCCGCGTACTCACCCTGCGAGCCGGCGTTCGGCTGCAGCGAGATGCCAGCGTAGCCGGTGATCTCGAGGAGCCAGTTCTCGAGGCGGCTGATGAGCTCGCGCCAGCCGGCGCTCTGGTCGGCGGGCACGTACGGGTGGATCCCGGCGAACTCGGGCCACGAGATTGACTCCATCTCGGCGGTCGAGTTGAGCTTCATCGTGCACGAGCCGAGCGGGATCATCGTGCGGTCGAGCGCGAGGTCGCGGTCGGCGAGGCGACGGAGGTAGCGCAGCATCTGTGTCTCCGAGCGGACCTCGTGGAAGATCGGGTGCGTGAGGTACTCGCTCGTGCGGGTGAGCTCTGCCGGGAAGGCGTACTCTCCGGCGGCGACGGCAGCGGGCACCGCGGCACTGAAGACCTCGGCGACGGCCGCGACGGTCTGCGCGGTCGTCGTCTCGTCGAGCGAGATGCCGACGGTGTCTGCGTCGACGAGGCGGAGGTTCAGCCCCGCGTCAGCCGCGACGGCGACGATCTTCGAAGCGACGCCGGGAACGCGCGCCCAGAGCGTGTCAAAGAACGAGTCGCGCACGAGCTCAACGCCGACGCCCGAGAGGGCTGCGGCGAGCGCGCGGGTGTGCGCGTGCGTGCGCTGAGCGATCCGCTTGAGCCCGTCGGGGCCATGGTACACGGCGTACATCGACGCGGTGATCGCGAGGAGCGCCTGCGCGGTGCAGATGTTGCTCGTGGCCTTTTCGCGGCGGATGTGCTGCTCACGCGTCTGGAGCGCCAGGCGGTAAGCCGTGCGGCCCTCCTGATCCTTCGAGACGCCGACGAGGCGACCCGGGAGTGAGCGTTCGAGGCCCTCGCGCACCGCGAAGAACGCCGCGTGCGGCCCCCCGAAGAACAGCGGCACGCCGAAGCGCTGCGTGTTGCCGACCGCGATGTCGGCTCCCTGCTCGCCCGGCGAGGTGATGAGCGTGAGCGCGAGGAGGTCGGCTGCGACGGTGACCATCGCGCCGCGATCCTTCGCCTCCTTGATCACCGCCGCGTGGTCCACGACCGCGCCATCGTTTCCGGGCTGCTGCAGCACGATGCCCGAGATCTCGCCGTCGGGCAGGCCCTGAGTGAGGTCTGCGACCTCGACCTCGAAGCCGAGCGCCTCCGCGCGGCCCGTGATGACGGCGATCGTCTGCGGGAAGAGGTTCGCGTCGACGACGGTCTTCGCGTCTGCCTTCGCCTTGTTCGCGCGGCGCATGAGCAGCACGGCCTCTGCAGCCGACGACGCCTCGTCGAGCATCGACGCGTTCGCGACGGGCAAGCCCGTGAGGTCAGCGACCATGGTCTGGAAGTTCAGCAGCGCCTCGAGGCGGCCCTGCGAGATCTCGGGCTGGTACGGCGTGTACGCCGTGTACCACGAGGGGCTCTCGAGCACGTTGCGGCGAATCACCGGCGGCGTGTGCGTGCCGTAGAAGCCCTGCCCGATGAGCTGCGTCTTCACGACGTTCTGCGATGCGAGGCCGCGGAGTTCTGCGAGGACGCCCTCCTCGCTCAGCGCGTCGGGCAGATCAAGCGGGCGCGCGCTGCGGATCGCGGCGGGAACGGCGGCGTCGACGAGGGCCGCGCGGCTCTCAAACCCGAGGGCGTCGAGCATGACCCGCTGGTCGGCGTCAGAGGTGACGCCTATGTGGCGGTTCTCGAAGGGTACGGACAGTGCTGGTGATGTCACAGAGGATCTCCAATATCGGGGTCGCGCGCGACCAACGTAAAGATCCTCCCCGCTCTGTACTGTGACCTGAGAGATTCGAGCGAGTGAAACCACCACTGCACCCTTGCACCTTCGGTGAGCGGGAAACCCGCTGCTTTTCAGAGTTGCCTAGGCGTTGCGGTACAGGGGCCTGAGAGTTTCCCAGGGAGGGTTTGCTCCTACGGCGCCGGGGCTCACCCGGTCTCTCCCGCAATGCTTCAACGGCGTATTCAGTTGTTACGGCAGAGTCTACCCTGCCCTGTGGGCTCGGGCTACGCCGCGAAGAGCCGGTGCGCCTCGGCGCGTGCCCAGCGCTCGGCCTCGGCGAGCGTGTCGAGCGTGAGCTCGCTCGGCGCGTCGTGCCTGTCGACGACCTCGCGCACCGCGTCAACGATGCCAGTGAACGTGATCTTCCCGTCGTGGAACGCGTCGACGGCCTCCTCGTTCGCCGCGTTGAACACGGCGGGGAACGTGCCCTTCGCCGCACCGACCTGCTTCGCGAGGTTCAGCGCGGGGAACGCCTCGTTGTCGACGGGCTCAAACTCCCAGGTCGCCGGCTTCGTCCAGTCGATGGGAACCCCGATGTTCGACAGCCGCTCGGGCCACGCGAGACCGAGCGCGATCGGCAGCCGCATGTCGGGGGGCGACGCCTGCGCGATCGTCGAGCCGTCAATGAACTCGACCATTGAGTGCACGATCGACTGCGGGTGCACGACGATGTCGATCTGCTCGTAGGGGATGTCGAACAGCAGGTGGGCCTCGATGACCTCAAGCCCCTTGTTCACGAGCGTCGCCGAGTTCGTGGTGATGACCCGGCCCATATCCCACGTCGGGTGCGCGAGCGCCTGCTGCGGCGTGACGCCGTGCAGCTCGTCGCGGGTGCGCCCGCGGAACGGGCCGCCCGACGCGGTGAGCACGAGCCTCCGCACCTCCTCGTGCGCACCTGAGCGGAGGGCCTGCGCGAGCGCCGAGTGCTCGGAGTCAACGGGCACGATCTGCCCGGGCTTCGCGAGCCGCTTCACAAGGTCGCCGCCGACGATGAGCGACTCCTTGTTCGCGAGGGCGAGCGTGCGCCCAGCCTCGAGCGCCGCGATCGTCGGCGCGAGGCCAACGGAGCCGGTGATGCCGTTGAGCACGACGTCTGCGTCGACATCGCGCGCGAGCTGCACAGCCGCGTCAACCCCGAGCCCCGTGTATTCGACGCCGAACTCGGCTGCCTGCTCAGCGAGCCGTTCGGCGTTACGCCCGGTTCCGAGCGCAACGACCTCGAACCTGTCGGGGTGGCGCCTGATCACGTCGAGCGCCTGCTCGCCGATCGAACCGGTGGACCCCAAAATCACAACGCGCCTCATGCAGACTATTCTGCCTGAGGCGCGCTGTGCGGTGCGACCCGAGCCCCGCTGTCCGGGGCCGGGCTAGACTATTCGACCTTCGAGACGAGCTGCAGCACGAAGGTCAACGTGTCGTTCTGGAGTTCGTGGCCCGCGCTGCCGCCGTAGCCGAGCTCGGGCGGGATGGTGACCAGCACCGTCGAGCCGATCTTCTGACCGACCATCGCCTGAGTGAAGCCCTGGATTAGCGCGCCCTCGGCCGTCGAGAACTCGATACCGGTCTCGCTCCAGTTGCCGTCGAACCGCTCCCCGCCGTTCCACTTCACGCCGACGTAGTTCGTCATGATCTTCTCGTCGCCCGCAACTACCGGGCCGTCGCCTTCCTCGAGCACCTTGACTTCGAGCTCGGCGGGCGGCTCCATGCACTTCGGGATCGTGATCGTGGGCTCGGACTTGCCGTCGCCCAGGTCAACCTCAGGGAACTTCTCGTCGCGCGGCTCGAGCTTCTCGCACGGCTCGGCAACTTCGTCTGCCTCGGTGAAGTCGAACACGAACACGAACGCGTCGGTCTTCTTCAGATCGGTGAACCCGCGCTCCGCCGGGTCGACGTCGCCGAGAGCCTTACCGACGGAGGTCACGATAGCGGTACGCTGCCCGACTGCGCCACAGCGCACGGCGTCGTAGGCCCACTCGGCGTCGACGAACTGCGCTGGGTCGTTCGGGAACTTCATATCGGGTGCGATGTTCACAACCTCGCCGGTCTTGCCACTGAAGATCGTGTAGTTCGCGGTCGCGACCTGGCCCTCAGCGAAGACCTCCCCCTTGCCTTCCTTCAGCACGGTGCGCTCGGTCTTATCGCCGATCTCAATCGGGGTCTTCGAGGTCAGTTTGATCTCGCCACCGACGTCACCCGTCACCTTGATCGACTTGCTCGCGGCACCGGCGGGTGCGCAGCTCTCGCCTGTCGCATCTTTGGTGATAGTGGTCGTGCTGCCGGTCGTGCAACCGGTGAGCAGCAGCGCGCCGACAATGGCCGTCGGCAGAAGAAGGCGGGAGAGTTTCACGGGGATCCTGTTCTCGTCGATGGGATCAGACGGGTCAAATGTACTTCAAGTCTGGGCCATCGTGTGAGTCTGAGGCTGGGAGCGGGCCGCATCCGGGCCCCGCGGCCGGGTCTCGGGGCGCTTCCGCGGGGCATCTTCGGCCCGCCCTTGGCTGGGCAGCTCACTAGATCTGCGTTCGACGTTCCCTATTGCAAAACAGCCCCGAAGCGGCATTGCCTTTGCAGATCACATACCCTGCGCGGGCCTGGGAGTCCGCTACGCCCCCGGTTCCTCCGTCCCCGGGCGGAAGCAGGCGACACGGTGGTCACCATGCGGCGCTGGCCGCGACTCGAGCTCGGGCCGCCCAGTCGAACAGGCTTCAACGGCCCGCCAGCAGCGTGTGCGGAACGGACAGCCCGACGGCGGGTCAATGGGGCTCGGCACCTCCCCAGTCAACTGGATGCGCTGCCGCGTTTCCCGCGCGGCAGGGTCAGGGATCGGGGACGACGACAGGAGGGCGCGCGTGTACGGGTGGCTCGGGGCTGCGTACACGCGCTCCGTTGGCCCCTCCTCTACGATCCTTCCGAGATACATCACTGCTACCCGGTCGGCCATACTGCGCACGACAGCGAGATCGTGGCTGATGAACAGGTAGCTGAGCCCGAGCCTGGCTTGCAGATCCTTGAGCAGCGTCACGATCTGCGCCTGCACCGATACGTCGAGCGCCGAGAGCGGCTCGTCGAGCACAAGCATCCGAGGCTCGACAGCGAGAGCCCGCGCGATACTAATGCGCTGTCGTTGCCCGCCAGAGAACTCGTGCGGGTACCTCTCGAGGTGCTCGGCACCGAGGCCGACGAGTTCGAGCAGCGAGGTCACTCTCCCTCGCCACTCTGCACGCGGCGCGAGATCCCCGTGGATTTCAAAGGGCTCGCAGAGAATGTCCTCGATCGTCATCCGAGGGTTCAGCGAAGCAAACGGGTCTTGCAGCACGATTTGCACGTCACGCCGAAACCTCAGCCTGGAACCGCGATCAGTGCCGATTGGGGCGCCTTCGAAACGCACGTCGCCCGCGCTCGGTTCTTCAAGCAGACTCACGAGTGAGGCGAGCGTACTCTTACCGCAGCCGGATTCACCCACCAACGCGAGGCATTCGCCCGGCGCGATCGCCAGATCAACGCCATTAACCGCGTACACCGTCGCCTTTCCACGGCCACCCGACCGTTTCACCGCAAAATGCTTCGCAAGGCCGGAACCCGTAAACAGTGCGTTCGTCATGAGCTAGCTCCGTCAGTTTCGTCAACGTGTTCGAGGTGGCACGCAAGCTCGCGCCCAGTAGCGCCGTGCTGCATGGGCGGCGGATCCGCCTCACACAGCGATGTCGCGATCGGACAGCGCGGCGCGAACACGCACCCGCTAGGCAGCCGTCGGGGGTCGGGTAGGCCGCCCGGAATCGGCGTTGGAAGCGCGGTGAGGTCGATGCGCGGGACCGAGCCAAGGAGACCACGGGTGTAGGGATGCTTGGGGTTGCCAAGCACCTCGTGCACCGACCCGACCTCGACGATCTTCCCCGCGTACATCACGACGATCCTGTCGGCCATCTCCGCGGCGACTCCCACGTCGTGCGTGATCATGAGTAGAGCCATGTCGCGCTCGGCACACATGCGTCGGAGCAGCTGCAGAATCTGCAGTTGCACGGTCACGTCGAGCGCGGTCGTTGGCTCGTCCGCGATGAGGAGTTCAGGCTCGAGCGCGAGGGCCATCGCGATCATGATGCGCTGCCGCATGCCTCCGGAGAGCTGGTGCGGGTAGTTCTTCGCCCTCTGCTCTGGGTCGGGAATCTGCATGGCACGCATGAGCTCAACGGCGGTGTTGCCCGCTTCTTTGCGGCCCATCCCGCGATGTACGCGGAGGGCCTCCGCGATCTGGGCACCCACGCGGTGCACTGGGTTGAGCGCCGACAGCGCGTCTTGAAACACCATTGAAATGCGACTACCACGAACGCGGTTGAGGTCGCCCGACAGCAGGTCTTCGTTTCCCAGGTGGAGCCGGTTAGCGGTCACCGCGGTCGTGCGGGGATCGTGGAGGCCGAGAATCGACTGCGCCGTCACGGACTTGCCAGATCCGGATTCGCCGAGCACGACGACGCACTCACCCTTCGCGACGCTAAACGTGACATCGCGCACCGCTGGGATGGGGGTCTGCTGGTCGCGGCCGAAGCTGACGTTCAGCCCATCTACCGAGAGAAGTTGCGTTGTCATGAGCGCACCTTTGGGTCGAGCAAGTCGCGCACCGTATCGCCGAGAACAACAAAGGCGAGCACCGTGACGCAGAGAAACAGTGACGGGAATAACAGGAGGTGCGGGTGCGAGTTGAAGTAGCTCTGCGCCGTGTTCAATTGCAGGCCCCAAGAGATCGCGGGGGCTTGGAGGCCGACGCCGAGGTACGTGAGGCCGGCTTCACCGGCGATGATCCCGCCGACGCTCAAGCTCGACAGCACAATGACGGGCTGGATCGCGTTCGGGAGGATATGCCTGCGCATGATCCGCCCATTCGAGGCGCCGAGCGCCCGCGCCGCTCGCACATACTCCATGTTCTTCACACTCATCACCGTCGAGCGCATGACGCGCGTCTGCGTTGGCCACGAGAAGATCGCGAGCGTAATGCATACCGTGAGGATGTTGCGAACCCCGATTGCCGTGAGGATCACGATCGCGGCAACCATGAACGGGAAGCCGTAGAACACGTCAGTGATGCGCCCGAGCACGGTATCGAACCAGCCGCCGTAGAAGCCGGAGAGCAGGCCCAACACAACTGCGATAGCCATCGTCGTGAGTGTGACAGCAATCGCGATCGTAATCGACGGCCGTGCCCCATAGATCACGTTCGCGTACAGGTCGCACCCCTGCACATCGAACCCGAACGGGTGCCCCGACGTAGGTGGCATTCCCGAGAACGCGAGGTCACAGTCTCGCGGGTCGCCGTTGCCGAACAGCGCCGCGAACGGCTGCGGCACGATCGAGATAAAGAGAAATAGGATCACGATCGCCGCGGGAATCACGAACCCCGGTCGCCGCAGCAGAGCGAGGATCGCGGGTGGCTTACGCCTGGTCGCGGTGACGATTGCCTCCGTGCGGGGCGCAGTAGCTGGGTTAGGCATGGCGAATCCTCGGATCTAGGTAGGCGTAGAGCACGTCGACGAGCAGGTTCACGACGAGGAACACGATGACGAGCAGCGTCGAGATGCCGACAACCGTTGGGCCGTTCTGCTGGCCGATGGCGAGGAAGATCTGGTTGCCGAGCCCCGGCAGGTTGAAGATGCCCTCGATAATGATTGCGCCGCCCATCAGGGCACCGAATTCGATGCCGAGAAACGTCACGACTGGGATCAGGGAATTGCGCAGCGCGTGGTTCGTGACAACCCTGCGGCGTGGCATACCTTTTGCGATCGCGGTGCGAACGTAGTCCGACTGCAGATTCTCGATCAGGCTTGACCGTGTGAGGCGCGCAGTTGCTGCGAGCCCCATGATCGCGAGCGCGGCAGCAGGCACGATGAATGCGACTGGCCACCCCGCGGAGACGCCAGCGACGGGGAACCACTTGAGCTGCACGCCGAAGACGATCTGAGAGACGTACGCGACGACGAACACGGGAACCGCGAACGCAAGCGTGGTCACGATGCCAACCAGGTGGTCAGGGAACCGACCGCGGTTGAGCGCGGCCCAAACCCCGAGCGGGATTCCGACGATCACCTGCATCGCCCAAGCTGTCGCGCCGAGCATGATGCTCGTCGGCCAGTTTCGCGCGATGATCGCGGAGACCTCGTGCCCTTGGAAGTCCGTGCCGAAGTTACCTTGGAACAGGTTCAGCATGTACTTGCCGTATTGAACGAGCAGGGGGTCGTCAAGGTTGTAGCGCTGGCGAAGCTCGTTGTACACAGACGGTGACAGGTGCTGTTTGCCACCGCCGAGCGCGGCAATCGGGTCGCCCGGAAGGGCATACACGACGACGAAGATCAGGAAGGTTGTCCCCAGGAATACGGGAATCACCTGAAGCAGGCGTTTGAAGATGTAACCGGCCATCGGTTCCTCTCGCGCGGGCGGGGTGGCGCGACGCGACGCGCCACCCCGGTATCCGCGTGGTGAGCTAGTTCACCTGCACGTCGCGCAGGTCGCCGAGGCCACTGAAGCCAACGGGTACGGACTTCACGTTCTCGGACCAGGCTGCCGTGTAGTAGCCGTAGTAGAGCGGGATGATCGGCTGGTCTTCCCAGAGGAGGCGTTCGGCTTCCTCGAAGAGGGGCAAGCCTTCTTCGACGGGGAGAGCGTTCGCCTGCGCGACAAGTTCGTCAACCTTTGGGTTGGAGTAGCCCGTCTTGTTGCCATAGCCGTCGGTTGTAACGAGCGGGCCAAGGAAGTCGGAGACGTGCGGGTAGTAGGCGCCCATATACAGCTGGAAGGGACCCTGCGCCTGCTTGGCGTCAACGATCTCGGCGTGCTTCGCGTAGCTGCTCAACTCAAAAGTGACGTCATCGATTCCGAGAACCTTCTTGAACTGGTTCGCCATCGCCTGCAGCTCCTGGTCACGGCCGGCGTACTGGTCGCCGTAGAGCACCATCTCGCCAGACCAGCCGCCCGCTTCTTCGAGTAGCTGCTTGGCCCGCTCGGGGTCGTACGTGCAGGCGTCGCAAACGCCCTCCTGCGCCCCGACGACGGTGTCGGGTGCGATCGAACTCGCAGGCGCGCCCGCACCATTCAGGATCTTCTCGGTGAAAGCATCACGGTCAATCGCGAGCGAGAGCGCCTGGCGAACCTTGACATCGGCGAAGCGCTCATCCCAGAGTGGCAAACCGAGGTAGTTGAGGTTCGGGATCTTCGAGACGGCAGTGCGTCCGTCGACAAGGCCGTCGACCTCTGCGAGACGGTCCGGCGGAACCGGGTAGACGATGTCAAGATTCCCAGCCAAGAGGTCATTGAACGCGGTGTCCTGGCTCTGATACGGAACGAACGTGATCTTCTCTGCGTTGCCGGCCTTGCCCTGGTACTCGTCGAACCGAGTCACGTCGACAGGCTGGTTGGGCTCATAGGCGTTGTCGATTGAGTAGGGGCCGTTTCCGATCGGCTTCTTGCCGAAGCCATCGATGTCCTCAAAGGCAGCTTCAGGCATCGGCGCGAACGCATTCGAGGTGAGCAGGTACGGGAAGAGGCCGAAAGGCTCTGTGAGCGTTACCGTGAACTCGGTTTCGCTCACCTCAGTGAGGCCAGACAGCTCCGTGGTCGTCGCCTCACCCTCCGCTGGGTTGAGATCAGCGTATCCCGCGATCTTGTTGAAGCTTCCGTTTTGCAACCAAGCGTTCTTGCCGAGCGCAGCGGCGTTCCACGCCCGGATGAAGCTCGCGGAGGTGACGGGCTCGCCGTTATGGAACTTCCAGCCGTCCTGGAGCGTGATCGTCCAGGTGAGTTGATCGTCTGACTCCACGGACTTGGCGGCTGCGGGAACCGGTTCGCCGGTCTCAGCATCGAGATCCATCGGCGTCGTGAACAGCATCTTTGAGAGGTTGTAATCCCAGGTGTTTGCGGGCGTCAGGTTCACCGGGTCATACATCGAGATCTTGAAACTTGACGACCCGTCGCCGCTACCGGCTCCGGGGACTGAGCAGCCGACGAGCAGCGAGAGAGCGAGGGCGGCTCCCCCGGCCGCAAGAGCGACTCTGCTCCTGCGCTTTGTTGCATACTTCACTATGCGACTCCATTTCCTTCGGTGTTAGTGGGTGAAGAATGTGCGATGCCCCATGCGGCAAACCCCAGGGCTGCGGAGCGCTCAGCGACCGTGTCAGCGAGCGAGCGGCCCGTCGCGTGGCCCGCGTTGCGCGTGACGCGGAGGAATGTCGTCGACTCGCCCCCGACCGTCTCTCGTAACGCGGCAGCAAGCGGGTAGGCGTGTGGGCCCGGAGGCACCCGGTCATCCTGGTCAGCCGTGAGCACAAGCGTCGGCGCGTAGCTGCGCCCCGGGAACACGTTGTGCAGCGGCGAGTACGCCGCAAGAAACTCGCGATCAGCGGGCGCGTCAGGGTCGCCAAACTCAGCGATCCAGCCGTGCGCGGCCGTGTAGCGATGGAAGTTCAGCATGTCTGCGACGGGCACCTCCGTAATGACGGCCCCGAATAGCTCTGGCCGCTGCACAAGCGCGGCCGAAGTCATGAGCCCGCCGTTGGACATACCGTTGATTGCGACGCTGCGCGGCCCAGCCCAGCCCGCGGTTTCGAACCACTCTGCGCACGCAATGAGATCCTCGATCCCGAGCTGCTTCCGCTCGCGTCGCGCGGCCTGATGCCAGCTCTCGCCAAGCTCGCCGCCGCCGCGCACGCCTGCATAGGCAAGTACGCCGCCGCCGCGCAGCCAGGCAAGGTGCCAGGCGCTGAAACCATTTGTCGCGAACGGCACCGAATATCCGCCGTACACCGAGAGGAAGACCCGCGCGTCGCCAGCGGGCGTGACGCCCGCGGCCCGCACCACGCGCATCGGGATCCGAGTGCCGTCGGCGCTCGTCGCCCAGTGCGTTTCGACGGTGAGCGGCGACGAATCTTCCGCGGCCAAGCTCGCCAACTCGGTCAGTTCTACGCGGGCGACTGTTCGTGCTCCCCCGATGACCTCGATGTCCAGTGCGAGCGCATCAGCGCCGAGAGTGGCCGACCGCTGCAGCACGCTACTCGCGGGGAGCGTGTCGCGCTGCGCGACTGAGCCGTCAACCGCTGAAACGACCGTGAACTTTGTCCCTTCGAGCGCGTGAGCGATAAGTACACAGTTCGCACCGAGCTGGTGAGCATCCGAGAGTGGCTCATCTTCCGGCGACTCGTAGAGCACTGATTCGGTTCCGGCCGCGTCGACCGAGAGTAGTCGCCCGGCGGAGTGGCCGCGGTAGCTCAGCACGAGAGTCGCGCCCTCGTGAGCACCGACGAGTGAGTCAGGCCCTTCCTCGTCAAGCACCGTTTCCCAGACATCCGCGTCGCTCAGCGGCAGCGGTCGGCGGAGGATGGTCGCGGGCACAATTCCCTTGAGCTGTTCGAGGAACAGCCAGTGACCGTCGGCCGAGGCTGTGGGGATGACCCAGGTCGTCTCGCGCGGCTCGTATATGACAGGGTCGGACGACTGCTCCGTGCCGACCCGATGCACTCGGATGCGGGCGCCCGAATTGAGTGCGGTGAGCTCCTCGCCCGCCGGAGGCATATCCCACGACATGTACGCAAACGTTCGGTCGTCAAGCCATGCGAGGTCAGGCCACTTCATCCCAGTGAGCATGTCAGGGGCGTCTTCACCCGTAACCACGTCACGGATGCGGGCGAGCTGCCAATCGGCCCCACCTGTCGATACGGTCCACACCACGTGGGCACCATCGGGGCTTGGGGAGAAGGTTGCGATCGAGTCCGTCGTCGTCTCAAGCACGTCGGCCGAGACGAGCACACGGGCTCCCGTGGCGTCGCTCACCCACAGCGAGTGCTGTTCCTCACCCTGTGCGCGTCGAAGTTGGAAGGTGCGGCCACCTGCCGCCTTCGGGAGGGACTGGTCCTCTGCGCCGAGAATCTCAGTCAGGTCAGCGCGGATCGCATCGATTCCGGGGATTGCGTCGAGGTGCGCGTCAGCGCGCGCGTTCTCGGCATCGATCCAGGCTTCAACCTCAGCGCCCGGCGTGTTCAGCCAGGCAAACCGTGCGGCGGATGCGGCAGCGTCGGCTGCAAACGAGTGGGGTGTGTGTTCCGTCATTGACTCACCTTCGAGTTGGGGTTGCTCGACATTAACACTATTTTCAGAAATTACTGAAACTTTATTTTTTGCATTGTTTCGGTGCGATCGCCCCGGTAGAGTCGAGCGATAGTCACCACACAAGGGAGAACTGTGCAGAACGAACAACGGCCCGCAGCGGAAGATCCCGCGAATCGGAGCCACCAAGCGCGGGCTGAGTTCGTCGAGGCCCTTGGGTTCCTCGTCGAAAGCATCCGCTGGATGCCGCGTATGAACGGCAGAGTACTCGGCTGCCTCCTCGTCGCCGACGGCCCTCTCACCCAGGCAGAGCTCCGCGACCAGCTCGACGCGAGCCTAGGCGCTGTGAGCACCGCAACGCGGGCGCTGCTTGAGAAACGCTTCGCACTGCGGGTTGGGTTGAGCGGCAGCCGCCAGACAGGTCTTGTCATTCATCCCGATGCCTGGCGCAACATGGAGGAGGACGGCATCGCCGGCGTCCAGGAGTACTCCACACTTGCACTCACGACCCTCGAGGCGCTCGGCGACGAGGAGTCCCCCGCTGCTACCCACCTGCGGCAAATGAACGACTACTTCGTCGAGGTTGAGCGGCGCATGAGGGCAATCCTCGTGTGGTTCGATGAGCAAAAGCAGACGACTCGCTAGGGCATACCGACTCGCAAGCTCTCTCCGTTCACTGGGCGGCAGACTCATTAATTGGGGTCGCTCACCGGCTGAGCCACCTCACTTGATCTGCGTTCGACGGTCCCTATTGGCATACAGCCCAAGAACGGCATTGCTTTTGCAGATCACGTTCGGTGCGCGGGCCAGGGAAGGGGTGAGGGACGGCCCCGCAAGGGCAGTCCCAGCAGAGCAGCCGGCTCAGGCAGAGCCGAGCCCAGCCCTAAGCGCGCTTCGCCGCGAGCGCCGCCGCGTACAGCTCCTTGCTCGACAGCCCCGACGCCTCGGCGACCTCACGCGTGACGTCCTTCAGGCGATCCCCCGCTGCCACGCGCTCGAGCACCTCGGCCAGCGCGGCCTCCGGTGACGCGGCTGACGCCGTGGCGCCACCGACGACGACGACGATTTCGCCGCGCACGCCGGCCCGCGCCCATTCGGTGAGCTCGCCGAGCCCACCGCGCTTCACTTCCTCGTACATCTTGGTCAGCTCGCGGCAGACGGCGGCTGGGCGGTCGGCTCCAAAGGCGTCGGCGAGGTCGGCGAGCGACGTCGCGAGGCGAGAGGGCGCTTCGAAGAACACGAGCGTGCGCCGCTCACCGGCAAGCTCCCGCAGCAACCGGCTCCGCTCACCGGCTTTCCGAGGCAGAAAGCCTTCGAACGCAAACCTGTCGGTGGGCAGACCCGAGACCGCGAGGGCCGTGATCACGGCCGACGGCCCCGGGATCGCGCTCACCTGAACACCTGCCTCGGCGGCGAGCTGCACGACGCGGAAGCCGGGGTCTGAGACCGTGGGCATACCGGCGTCGCTCACGAGCACGATGTCTTCGTGCTTTGCGCGTTCGACGAGTGTCGCCGCCCGGTCGTGCTCATTGTGGTCGTGAAGCGCGACGAGCTCCGGGCGGGCCTCGATCTCGAGGAGCCTGAGAAGCTGCGCCGTGTGCCGGGTGTCTTCGGCAGCGATCACGGTCGCGCTCGCGAGCGTCTCACGCAGCCGCGCCGATGCGTCGCCAAGGTTGCCGATCGGGGTTGCTGCGAGGAGGATCATGCCCCAATGCTACGGGCTTCTCGCGGGCGGCAGTGACCGGCGCGAATTCGGCAGGTGCGCCAACCTAAGCACTCGGGTAAGCTTGGTCGGCTATGCACGATTCGAAACCATCGCCCACGCTCTTCGAGCGCACTGGAGTCGCTTACTTCCCCCTCGCGCTCGTCGCTCGCCTCCCCTTCGCGATGATGGTCGTCGGCGTGCTGACGCTCGTTGTGTCGGCGCGCGAGTCGCTGCAGCTTGGCGGCCTCTCCTCCGCCGTCGTGGGTATTGGTTCTGCGATCGTCGGCCCGTTCATCGGAGCGGCGGCCGACCGTTACGGCCAGCGGATCGCCCTGCTCATTGCGGCCGTGACCCACAGTGCCGCACTCGTCGGACTCGCGTTCATCGCGTACTCGGCGGCACCAGACTGGGCGATGCTCGCCGTTGCCTTCGCCGTCGGAGCCACGAGCCCGCAGACCTCGCCGATGTCGCGTTCGCGGCTCGTGCTCATCATTCAAAACTTCTTGCCGACCGAGCGCCGCCCGAAGGTGATGTCGCAGGTGCTCGCGTACGAGTCGGCCGCGGACGAGGTCGTGTTCGTATTCGGCCCCGTCATCGTTGGCGTCTTGGCGACTTTCTTCGGGCCGCGCACCCCGATCCTCGCCGCCGCGGCACTCACGCTGCTCTTCATCATCGCGTTCGCGCTGCACCACACGAGCGCGCCTGCGAAGTCGGCTGCCGAGCGCGCCGAGACCCTGGCGCCGGCGTCTGAGCTTGCCCGCCCGTCGCTGCTCGTCGTCGTCGCCGGGATCACGGGCGTCGGCATGGTGTTCGGCAGCACCCTCACGGCCCTCACCGCGTTCATGCAGGCGCAGGGCCAGCCCGAGGCCGCGGGCCTCTTCTACGGCATCATGGGCATCGGCTCAGCGATTCTCGCGATCTCGGTGTCGCTGTTCTCACCGAAGTTCACGCTCCGCTACCGCTGGCTCGTGTTCGCACTGTTCGTGCTCACCGGCGAGGCGTTCCTCGCGGGAGCGGCCTCGGCCACGCAGATCGCCATCGGCCTCGCGATCACCGGTATCGGGATCGGCCCACTGCTCGTCACCCTCTACAGCCTCGGCACCGCGCGCAGCCCCGAGGGGCGCAGCGCGACCGTGATGACGATGCTCGGCTCCGGCGTCATCCTCGGCCAGTCGCTCTCCTCGGCCGTCGGCGGATCGATCGCCGAGAACGTTGGTGTCTCCGCTGCGCTCGTGCTGCCGCTCTACGCGGCCGTGTTCATCGCGGTTGCGGGGGCACTCAACTGGATCCTCACCCCGTCAGGGACAGGCCGCGACGTCTGATCCCGGTTATGCGCCCGCGCTCCCCGGCGTGGGCTCGGGTGATTCGGGGGTGCCGCGCACCGGCTCGGGCGCGAACTTCGGCCGGGGCAGGTGCCACCCTCGCGCGAACGAGGTGAGGCGCAGCGCGATCGCGGCGGTTCCCCCGACGAGGGATCCGGCGATCACGCCGCCGCCGAGCGCCACGACACCGACCGCGAGCCCCGCGCCGACAAGCGCCGAGACCGCGTACAGCTCTCGGGTAAGTACGCCGGGCACGGTGTTCACGAGCACATCACGGATCACGCCCCCGCCGATCGCGGCGATCGTTCCGACGAGCACTGACGTGATGATGGTCTGCCCGCTCGCGTAGGCGAGAGCGGCGCCGTTCGCGGAAAACAGGCCGAGGCCGAACGCATCGAACACGACCTCGAAGTAGCGGATGCGGGTGAGCCCCGGGTGCACGAAGAACACGACGAGCGAACCAGCAACCGCGACAGCGAGGTTTGGCCAGTGCAGGAACGAGACGGGTGGGTGCACTCCGAGCAGCATGTCGCGCAGGATCCCGCCGCCCGTTCCCGTGGCGGCACCCACGACGATCACGCCGAGGATGTCGAGGTTTCGGCGCACGCCGACGAGCGCGCCCGACAGCGCAAAGGCCAAGATCCCTGCAAGCTGCAGTGCTTCATAGATCACAACGCCGATCACGTCTCTGATCCTAGGCGATGCGCGGGGTGGGCGCGGGCCCGGGGCGCGGGCCCGGGGCGCGGCCCGCTGGCCCGGCGCCCTTTCCTTCCCCTCCCTCTCCCCACCCCCTCAAATAATCTGTTGCGCCCCAATCTCCGGGGATATTTGGCGCGCAACGGTGAATTTGGGGTGGAGGGGATGCCCAGGGCCCGGGTCCGCGCCCCGCGCCTGCCCGCCCCGCGCCCCGCGCCACCCAGCTCGGCCAGCCCACCGAGTCCACCCAGCCCGCGCCACCCAGCCCGGCTTCGCTCGCAGCGTAGGCCGACGCCGACTCTCCCCAGCCGCGGGAGCTCCGAAAGTGGAAGAATAGAAGCCATGCATGCCTCTCTGTCCACGGGTGAAGTCGCAGGCCTCCGCGCCGCGTTTCCCTACTTCGCGGCGATCGATGAGCGGGCCGCGGCAGGCGCGACCCCGCAGTTCGCCCCCGCCTATCTCGACTCGGCAGCAACCTCGCAACGCCCGCTCGCGGTGCTCGACGCCGAGCGGAACTTCCTTGAACACTCGAACGCCGCGGTGCACCGCGGCACGAGCGGCGCTGTCGGCGCGGCCACCGGGGCTTTTGAGGGCGCACGCGCGCTCATCGCCGGGTTTGTTGGCGCGGCGGCCCCCGAGCAGATCGTGTGGGCCGAGAACGCGACCGACGCGCTGAACCTGGTGACGCTCGGCGTTGGCGAAGCGAACGCTGGCAACGGCGTCGCCGGGTCGGAGCGCTATGAGCTCGGGGCCGGCGACGAGATACTCATCACCGAGGCGGAGCACCACGCGAACCTCATCCCGTGGCAGCGTCTCGCGAAGAAGACGGGCGCGACGCTCCGCTTCATCCCGGTGCGCGAGGACGGCACGTGGACCCTCGACGACGCCCGCGAGGCGCTTACCGAGAAGACCAAGTTCTTCGCGTTCGCTCACGTCTCAAACGTCACGGGCTTTGTCGCGCCGGTCGCAGAGCTCGTCGAGCTCGCGCACGCGGTCGGCGCGATCACCGTCGTCGATGCGTGCCAGTCTGTACCGCACATCCCCGTGGACTTCGCTGAGCTCGGCGTCGACTTCGCCGCGTTCTCGGGCCACAAGATGCTTGGGCCGAACGGCATCGGCGTGCTGTACGGCAAGCCCGAGTTGCTTGCCGCGCTCCCCGCGTCGCGCACCGGCGGCTCTGCGATCACGCGGGTCACGATGGAAAGCGCCGACTTCATGCCGCCGCCCCTGCGGTTCGAGGCTGGCACGCAGCCGGTCTCGCAGGTGGTGGGCCTGGGCGCCGCGGCCGAGTTTCTCACCGACCTCGGCATGGACCGGGTCGCCGCGCGCGAGCACGAGCTCGTCGAGCGCCTCGTGGCGGGTATCTCAGAGCTCCCGGGCGTACGGCTCCTCGGCCCGGCCGACACCTCGCAGCGCGTCGCGCTCACCGCGGTCTCGGTCGAGGGTCTGCACGCCCACGACGTCGGCCAGTTCCTCGATGAGCAGGGCGTGCTGGTGCGCGTCGGCCACCACTGCGCGCAGCCGCTACACCGTGCGCTCGGCATGGCCTCGTCGACGCGGGCGAGCGTGCACGCAACAACCACCGAGGACGAGGTGGATCGGTTTATCGACGCCCTCCGCGGCGCACAACAGTACTTTGGATTGGAGGTGTCCGCGTGAGCGCTCTCGACGGACTGTATCAAGAGGTTATTCTCGACCATTCGCGGCGTCCCATCGGTAAGGGCGAGCTCGCCGCCGAGGAGGGGTCGCTGACGGCCACCCATCACGAGTTCAATCCGAGCTGCGGCGATGAGATCGATCTGGCGATCGCGGTGGATCCTGACAGCGGCGAGATTACGTCGCTCGCGTGGGAGGGCCAGGGGTGCTCAATCTCGATGGCCTCGGCGTCGATCCTGTCGCAGATCGTTCGCGACGAGACGCTCGACACCGAGACCGCGCGCGAGCGGATCGCGGCGTTCCGCGAGATGATCCACGGCAAGACCGAGGGCGAACCCGATGAGGAGCTGCTCGGCGACGCGGTCGCGCTGCAGGGCGTCTCGAAGTTTGTGATGCGCGTGAAGTGCGCGATGCTCGCGTGGGTCGCCCTTGAGGCCGACCTCGTGCAGGTCGACGCAAAGAAGTAGCGGCTGCGGCGCGGCTCCCGCGCGGTCCACAATAAGGATCTCCGGGGGCCAACCGCTCCTCCCCTGTGGATAGGGGCACCGGCGTGGCCGCTGGGGCTGAGGATTGGCCCATGCACCGATCCCAAGCGACCCCAGTCCCGTTCTCCTCCCACAACCGCGGCCCTGCGCTGCGCGCGCTCCCGCTGCCTCACGAGCCGGCCGGCCAGGCGACCTCGGAGCCGCCCGCCGCCCCTGATCCCGTCGAGCTCATCCGCTGTGACACAACCGCCGATTTCCTCGCCGCGCTCCCCCGACTCGTCGGGTTCACCGCGCCAGACAGTCTCTTCGTCGTGCTGTTTTCAGGCGCTCGCGCGCACGGCGCGCTGCGCATCGACCTGCCCGATAGCGACGAGGCTGCGGCGCCACTCGACGAGTACGTCACCGAGCTCGTCTCGTACCTGCAGCACACGATGGGACGGACGCTCGCAGGCTCCCCCGCGGTCGTCATCGCGAGCTCGCTCAGCTTCGCCGACGCGGGCGGGTTCCCGTGGCGACAGCTCGCACTGAAGCTCGATCAACGGTTCGCCGCGGAGGGCGTGACGCCCCGCGAACTGTGCTGCGTCGCGCCCGACGGCTGGGCGAGCCTGTACGACACCGCAGCACCCGTGGGCGGGTACCCGATCAGCATGATCGAGCGCAGCGCGGCCGCTACAAGCGAACGGTTCCCAACCCTCACCGAGCTCGGGAAGTTCAGGCGCGTGCCGAGGGCAGAGCGCGCGGCCGTCGAGCGCGCGATCACCGCCGAGCAGAGCAAGCGGGATCACCCGAGTTCTCGTGCCCGAGAGCACGTCGACGCGAGCGTCACCGGTTCACGGGAGCGCAGGTTCGAGCTCGGGCGAAAACGTCTTGAGGCGCTCTTCACGGCTGCCGAGTTGAGTCACGTGGAGGCCGCGGGGCTCGTGTGCGAGCTGTCGACGGACGTGGGCTGGGCGTGCGTTTTTGACGAGCTAAGCGCTGCCGCAGCCGCGGTTCACGCAGGGAACGCCGAGGCGGCAGAGTACCGGCCTGCCATTGCCCGGCTCGTCGCGGCGTCAGAGCGGCTCGCTTTCCTCGCGCCGCTCACTCCGCCGGGCAACCGGCCGGCGGTGATCGCGCTCTCGGCGCTCGCGTGGTGGCTGCGCGGTTTCGAGTCCGTCGCCCGGAGGCACATTGACGAGGCGTTGCGACTTGCGCCCAGCCACTCTGTGGCGTCGCTCGCCCGCGAGGTCATTGATGGTGGGAGCTTCCCAATGACGATGCGTGGAAACCGGTGACCGGGTTTTGTTGGGGTGCGCCACCGTGTTCGACTTCGCTCCGGTGGCCCACTAGATTCGGGTCACACCGACCGAGAGGCTCCCATGTCAACGACGACGTACCCACATCTCTTCACCCCGCTCTCGCTGCCCGGCACAGGCGTGACGCTGCCGAACCGCGCGATCATGGGGTCAATGCATCTCGGGCTAGAGGAGCTTCCGGGCGGGTTCGAACGGCTTGCCGCCTTCTACCGAGAGCGGGCCGAGGGAGGTGCCGCGCTCATCGTGACCGGCGGCATCTCGCCGAACGCGGAGGGCCGCCTCACTGACGGCGGCGCGACGATGTCGACCGCGGCAGACGCCGAGCCGCACCGGCTCATCACGGACGCGGTGCACGGCGCCGGGGGCCGCATCGCTCTGCAGTTGCTGCACGCCGGCAGATACGGGGCGCAGACCGCGTTGGTCGCGCCGAGCCCGCTCCGCGCGCCCATCTCACCGCTCACCCCTCGCGAGCTCTCCGACGCCGACATCGAGCGCACCATCGAAGACTTCGCGCGGGCAGCCGAGCTGGCCAAGTCCGTGGGGTACGACGGCGTCGAGATCATGGGCTCCGAGGGCTACCTCATCAACGAGTTCATCGCGCGCGAAACGAACCAGCGAACCGACCGCTGGGGCGGCGACCTCGAGGGCAGGCTGCGCCTCCCTACAGAGATCGTTCGCCGGGTCCGCGCCGCCGTCGGCCCTGAGTTCATCATCATTTACAGGCTCTCGATGCTCGACCTCGTACCCGGGGGCTCGTCGCTCGCCGAGGTCATCGAACTCGCAGGGCGCGTGGAGACCGCGGGCGCAACCGTCATCAACACGGGCATCGGGTGGCACGAGGCCCGGATCCCGACGATTGCCGCCTCCGTTCCGCGCGGCGCGTTCTCTTGGGTCACTCGCGAGCTGCGCGGCAGTGTCTCGCTCCCGCTCATCGCCACCAACCGGATCAATACGCCGGAGACCGCGGAGCACGTGCTCGCCTCGGGGGATGCCGACCTCGTCTCCATGGCTCGGCCGTTCCTCGCGGACCCCGAGTTCATCGTGAAGTCAGCGGCGGGTACCCCCGAGCGCATCAATACGTGCATCGCCTGCAACCAGGCCTGCCTCGACCACACGTTCTCTGGCAAGCTGACGTCGTGTCTTGTGAACCCGCGGGCCGGTCACGAAACCGAGCTCGTCATCACCCCGACCGATCGGCCCAAGCGGCTCGCAGTTGTTGGGGCGGGCCCCGCCGGCCTCGCGTTCGCCGTCACGGCCGCTGAGCGCGGTCATTCCGTCTCCCTCTATGACACCGCCGATGAGATCGGCGGCCAGCTCAACGTGGCAATGCGCGTGCCGGGCAAGAGCGAGTTCCGCGAGACCATCCGTTACTTCCGCGTCAGGCTTGGTGAGACGGGCGTCGACCTCCGGCTCGGCACGGAGGCAACGGCGACCGCCCTCGCAGCCGAAGGTTTCGACGAGGTGATCGTCGCTGCGGGGGTCACGCCGCGTACCCCAGACATCCCTGGGATTGATCATCCGTCGGTTGTTGGTTACCTCGACGTGCTGCGCGACGGTGCGCAGGTCGGAAGAAAGGTGGCTGTGATCGGAGCGGGCGGCATCGGGTTCGACACCGCCGAGTTCTTGACCGAGCCGGCAGATTCCCCGGGCCTGCACGGCGAGCCCGCAACGACCGGCGAGTTTCTGCACCACTGGGGCGTTGACGCGGCCTACGAGCACCCGGGCGGCCTCACGCAGCCTGCTCCGCTCGAGCCCGCTCGCGAACTCGTCATGCTGCAGCGAAAGGCGGGCAAGCTTGGTAAGGGGCTCGGTAAGACGACCGGGTGGATCCACCGAACCGAGCTCGCCCGTCGGGGCGTGCAGATGGTTGCCGGTGTCGAGTACGAGCGAATTGACGACGCGGGCTTGCACATCTCGGTCGACGGCGAGCGACAGGTACTCGACGTCGACTCGATCGTGGTGTGCGCCGGTCAGGAGTCGCGCAGGTCGCTCGCTGACGAGCTGAGCGCAATCGGCGTGACCGCTCGCCTCATTGGGGGCGCCGACGTGGCTGGCGAGCTCGACGCAAAGCGCGCAATCAATCAGGGAACGCGGCTGGCAGCGGAGGTTTAGACTCCCGCGGCCTCCGGGGCTGCGGCTTCGGGTGCCGCGGCGCTCGGGGCCGTTGGCGCGGGGGCAGACTTGGCGGCGGACGGCTCTTCTGGGGCCTTGACCGCGAACAGCGGCAAGAACACCTGGCAGAGCGGCCCGATGAACACCGCGAACGCGAGCGTGCCGACGCCGACGGTGCCGCCGAGTAGCCACCCGACAACAACCACAAAGACCTCGAGTGCGGTGCGCACCACCCAGATCGGGAGGCGAGTAACTTCGTGCAGGCCGATCATCAGCCCGTCGCGCGGCCCCGAACCGAAGCCAGCGCCGATGTATATCCCGCTCGCGATGCCGACGAGCAGCACGCCGAGCAGCATCACCGCGATGCGGACCCAGAAGATCTCGGGCGAGGGAAACAGGGCCAACCCGACGTCGGCGAACACCCCGATCAGGATCGCGTTGGCGACCGTACCGAAGCCGACGCGCTGACGCAGCGGGATCCAGCACAGCAGCACGATGCCACTCATGATGATGGTGATCGTGCCGAAACTCAGCGGCAGGTGGTGGCTGAGCCCCTGGGTCAGCACGTCCCAGGACGCGGCGCCCAGGTTCGACTTCAGGATGAGCGAGACCCCGATGCCGAAGAGCGCAAGACCACCCGCGAGCTGCAGAATTCTGCGCGGCAGTCGGTCGAGCGATTTCAGAGGGCGCGGTTTACTCACCAAGCTAGTGTAGTCCCCGCGCGGAGCTCCGACACCGGTTGCGCGGACTCCGCTACACGAACGTCGCGCCAGGGCCCGCGAGCACGCCGATCCCTCGCAGCACAGTCTCGGCGACAACTGCGCTCGACGTTGGGTTGGCCTCGGAAACCGCGTTCGTCATCACGAACCTGTACTCCCCCGCGGCACCCGCCGCAGCGATCTCGTGAGTGGTTCGCTCGGCCTGCGGATCCGCGACCAACCGCACCAGCGTCTCACGCCAAAGCCCCGTCGCGTGGGCGAGCGCGCACGCGACGTTCAGCGACCCCGGGTACAGCTCAACGGCTTCCGCAACCGCACCCTCGAACAGGGTGAACGGCTCTGTTGCGGTCTCAAGCCGCCGTACTTGCTCGGCGCTCATCCAGGGCTGCACGAGCGAGGCCGCACCCTTCGTTGAGGTGAGGCTCGCGCTCGTGATCCCGCCTTCGATGCCGCCGGGCCGCGCCGCCGCGGCGAGCAGGTCGAGCCCGCCGATCGCGCCCGTCGCGAGCCGGAGTACACCGGGACCACTCGTGAGGGCCCGGCGGCTCTCCGTGTTCGCGAGCGCGCCGATCGAGACGATGAGCAGATCTCGCCCGGCCGAGACCACCTGAGCGCCGATGCTCTGCGCTGCACTGATCCCCGCGCACTCGACGACGAGGTCACTCTCGCGGATCGCCGCGTCGAGATCATCACCGAAGTCCGTGATGCCCGCGGAGAGCTCCCCGACTGCCTCTGTGAGCGCGTCTGCTCTCCTCGTGACAACGCCCGCAAGTTCTGCGCCGGGCACGTTCCCGGCTGCGAGCTCCTCGATAACGCGGGCACCGATCGCACCGCTGCCGACGACGGCGACCCGCAGCGCGTCCCGCGACACCGGGGCTCCAAGCTCGATCGAACGCAGCGCAGTGAGGATTTCCGCTTCAAGGTCGGTCGTTCCGGCGCCTCGCTCGGCCCACTGCCAGATGCCCGCAAACACCGCCGCGGATCGCGCCGCGGCGACAATCTGCGCGGCAAGTGAGGCCTTCCCTGGGCTGCGCGCGCCTGCGGCGAGCGCGACCGCCAGCGATGCCTGGCGCAGCGCCCGGCCCGTTCCGAGCTCCTCGCGCACGCCCATTGCGTCGGCGTTCGCGATTGCCAATGCGAGGGTGTGAGGGGGCGCGGCACCGACTCTGCCAGCCAGGGCTTTGGCTGAGCCAACGCCTTCCCCGGAGGGTCCCGCCGCCGCGAACTCGGCAAGGTGCTCGTCAAGCGCGTACCAAATGGTCGCCGCCTTGCCGTCAAAGTAGTTGAAGAACGAGGATCGGCTCACGCCCGCCCGTGTCGTAATGTCTGCGACCGTGGTGGTGTCGTATCCCTGCTCGAGAAACAACTCGCTCGCGGCGTCAGCCAGCGTCTCCCGTGACGATGCAGGGGGCCGTCCACGCGATACCGATGCCATGCCTCAACCATAGTCCGCGGCACGGGCTGCCTCCTCTAGGCTCGGCTGGAGCTCCGCCGGTGGCTCCGCTCGCTGGTGCTTGGCTCGGCACTCCGACACACCGTATGGGATCGGTGGTTCGTATGCAGGTTCTAGGACAAATCGGGCAGACCTTCCACCTTTTGCAGGCGGAAGTGCCGAAAGGGCGGGGTGGAGGATAGGGTGCAGGCGGGTGGAGGGGGTGGAGGCCGGCGCGAAGCTTGTCGGAGGGCTCCACTAGGCTTGCACAAGCCAGCGACCACGATCGGAGCCTCGCATGACCCCCACCACACTGCAGGAGTGGGCCGCGGCACGCGCCGATGAGCTGCCCGGCTCGGCACCGGAGCAGCCGTTCGGGCCCGACGCGACGGTCTACAAGGTTCGCGGAAAGATGTTCCTGCTGCTCTCCGAGGGGTCGACCGAACCGTTTGTCACGCTCAAGGCGAAGCCCGCCGACGCGACGACACTGCGCGAAGCGTTCGACGACATCATTCCGGGCTACCACATGAACAAGCGGCACTGGATCTCGCTCCGTGCCGGCGGCGCGCTCGAAGAAGCCCTCGTCCGTGACCTCGTCACCGAGTCGTATCTCCTCGTCGTCGAGTCGCTTCCGCGCGCGCAGCGCCCGGTCGACCCGTCAACATTCGGGCAGCCGGCAGCCGAAAGCTAGAGCACCTGCTGCTTGGCCGCCCAAGCGCGCGGCGACAGCCCCTCGCGCTGAGCGAATACCCGCGCGAACGAGCTTCCCGTGTACCCGAGCGTCGCGGCGACCTCGGAGACCGGCTGCTGGCGCCGCAGGAGTTGCTTGCCGACAGTGATTCGCCATTCAGTGAGGTAGTCGTGGGGCGTGACTCCGACGAGCGCCCGGAAACGCGCCGCGAACGCACTGCGCGACATCGCCGCCTCGCGGGCGAGCCCCTCGATGGTCCATGCCTCGCCTGGTTCGGCGTGGACGGCTCCGAGGGCGCGGGCGATCTGCGGGTCTGCGAGGCCACCGATCATCCCACCGTTGATCCCGTGCTCCCCCGGCCGATCGAGCAGGTGGCGCAGCAGCTTGAGCAGTACGACTTCGAACAGCCGGTCGACGATGTGGCGGTGGCCGCAAGCAACCCCGTCGATCTCGGTCGCGAGCAGGTCAAGTGTCGCATCGAGCCCGGCGACCTCGTTGATTGGAACGCTCACGACGTCGGGGAGCGCCGCGACGAGCGGATGACTAGCGCCACCGTCGAACGCAAGCGTCGCGCAGGCCAGGTCTACTCCCCGGTCTGGCCCCGGAGTGAACGCGTGGTCGTGCGCTCGGGGGTAGAACAGCAGTGTCGGTTCGGTGATCCACCGCGCGTTGCCGGCGCCGTCGTCGACGGCCATCGCGCCGGCGCGCAGGATGTGGAGGAACCCTCGCCCGGGAATCGGCTCGAACCGGCGCTGGTCGCAGAGGTTGCCGTCGAAGAATTGCTGCGCCTGCACGCCGAAGCGGCGAAGCAGCGCGTCTAGGCGGTCGATCGAGCTCATACCCTTAAGTATGGACGATCGGGCAGAACACCGGGCTGATATGGCGCGAAACATCTTCAAGGAGCGATCAGACTGGGGTGAGCCGGTCAACGCGACCGGCGGCCAGACCGAAGGAGCACTCATCATGTCACTCGTCCCACCCCTCACCGCCACCGATGCGGCACCGGCCGCCCAGGCGAACCTCGCAAAGATTGAGAAGGCGTTCGGCACGGTGCCGAACATGTTCGCCGTCGTCGCGAACTCCCCCGCTGCGCTGCAGTCGATGTGGGGCTCGTTCGGCGCGTTCTCGACGGGCGCGCTCGGCGCGGCCCTCACCGAGCAGATCGCCGTCGCCGTTGCAGACACAAACGACTGCAGGTACTGCCTCGCCGCGCACACGGCGCTCGGCTCTCAAGCGGGCCTGAGCGCGGAGGAGCTCGCTACCGCGCAGCGCGCGCGGGCCGCCGACCCCAAGACCGAGGCGCTCCTGCAGTTCGCGCACAGCCTGGTCGAGAACCGTGGCAAGGTCGATCGGGGAGAGATCACGGGCCTTCGCGAGCACGGCTGGACCGACGGCCAGATCGTCGAGACCATCGCCCAGGTCGGTCTGAACCTGTTCACGAACTACATCAACATCGCGCTCGACGTGCCCGTCGACTTCCCCGAGGTGCCGTTCCAGCGCTAACCTGCGCGGCTGCATTGGCCCGGCGCCTCCGCTCAGCGGGGCGTCGGGCTACAGCAGCAGAAAGCTCAGGCCGCCCATGACGAGTGAGATGACACCGAGTTGCAGCAACAGCAGCCGCTGCACCGACCCGCGCTCGTCGGGCACCCGTGCGAGGCTCGTCGCGAGTTCGACGCGGGCAGGCGATGCCATCATCGCCGTCGCGGCCGCGGCGTTGTGCGCGCCGATCGCGAGCGGCACGTCGAGGCCCAGCGCACGCGCAACGTCGGTCTGTGCCCCCGCTCCGAGCGCGTTCGCTCCCGAGTTCGAACCGGTGATGAACCCGATGAGCGAGGCGAACAGCGGCAGGAAGAACGGGTAGCCCGCGCCGAGCCGCGCGAGCATCCCCGCGAGCGCCTCAGTCATGCCGCTCACCCCCATGAGCGCCCCGAGCGCGACGAACAGCACGGTCGCCGGAGCGACCCTGAGCCACGTGCCCGCCGCCGACCGCACCGCGCCCCGAAGCGCGTCACGGTGCAGTGCGAGCAGCACGCCCGTCGCGACGAACAGCCACAGCGCCGGTGAGGTCAGGATCGCCTGGGCTACGCCTTCCCCCGCTGAGCGAGCACCTGCTGGTTCGGCACCCGCCGAGCCCGCGGGACCCGATCCTGACCCTGCGAGCGCGAACGCAGCGGTGGCGGCGAGCATCCCGCACAGCACAATCGCGTAGGGAATGAAAGCCCGCGCGACGCTCGCCGCCATGCGCACCCGCCCGCCGCGAACTGCGCGCAGGCCGATGTGCAGCGCGAGCACCGTGAGGCCGCCGATCGCCCCGGCGGGGGCGGTTCCGATGAGCACGTTGGCGCCGAACACCGCGAGGGAGAGTGCGAGCGCGGATCCGATGGCCGCGAGCACGCTCCCCGCCCTGTGGCCCGGTGCCGCCACGAGCAGCGCGGCTGTCACGCCGACGGCGACGAACACGACAACGTTGAAGATCGCCGTCGTCACGCCGAGCGCGTCGAAGTCGACCCCCGAGAGGTGTGAGGCGATCAGGGTGCCCGGCCCCATCGAGCCCCACGGCACCGCGCACAGACCGAGCAGCCCGACAATCGCGGCCTGCTTCCCGGGCAGCCCCAGCCCGAGCAAGAGCGGCACGGCGAGGGCGGCGCCCACTCCGTAGCCGGTGAGCGACTCGGTGAGGGGCGTGAACCCGTGCACGATCGCGAGCACCGGGACGACGCCGGTGCCGAGCGAGTTCGTCACCCAGTCCGTGATGCGCTGCTGGTTCCCGGTGAACCGCCCGGCTTCGGCGAACAGGATGCCGCCCGCCAGCACCAGGATCACCTCGGTCACGACGGGCGCCCACTCGACGGCTGCCCGCCCGATCACCGGCCAGGGCGTCGGGAAGACGAACACGATGAGCGGCACCAGCACCGCGATACCGGCGATCGCGGCCGTGCGCGACGAGCGACCGAGCACGAGGGTCAGGATCACCGCTGCGAGCGGTGCGACTGCGGCGAGCGCGTGCATGGCGATCTGGGCTCCTCCCGGATGGTTCGCGGCCGCGAGGTCGCCCGTCAGTGAGACGGAGAGGTGGGGGCAGGAGTCGAACCTGCATACACGGCCTTGCGAGCCGCAACCTAGCCATTCGGTCACCCCACCGGGTAGGCCCGCCTCAGTCGGACGGGCCCCGGGTCGCCCTAGGCGCGCGGGCGCGCGAGGGCCTCCCCGATCACCTCCACAGCATACTCAATCTGCTCGCTCGTCACCGCGAGCGAGGGGAGGAAGCGGATGACGTTGCCGTAGCTGCCTGCCGTGAGCAGCAGCAGCCCCTGGCTCGCGGCGTACGCGGCGATCTCGCCCGCGAGCCCCGCGAGCGGCGTCGTGGTTCCGGGCTCGACGAGCTCGAACGCGATCATCGCGCCGTGCCCGCGAATGTCGCCGATCTCCGGGAACCGTGAGGCGAGGTCGCGGAGGTTCTCCACGAGCGCGCGCTCAATCCGAGCGGCCTCGGCGAACGGCTCACCGGTCTCAAGGAGGTCGAGGACCGCGTGGGCAGAAGCGATCGAGACGGGGTTGCCGCCGAACGTGCCGCCGAGGCCGCCGACGTGTGCGGCGTCCATGATCTCTGCGCGGCCAGTGATGCCCGCGAGTGGCAGCCCGTCGGCGATGCCCTTTGCCGTGAGCACGAGGTCGGGCACGAGCCCGAAGAGCTCGCTCGCGAACCAGGTGCCGGTGCGGCCGAGGCCTGCCTGGATCTCGTCGGCGATGAAGACGACGCCGTTCGCGGTCGCCCACTCCTGCAGCGCGGGGAGGTAGCCCTCGGCCGGCACGACGAAACCGCCCTCGCCCTGGATGGGCTCAGCGATCACCGCCGCGAGGTCTTGCACCCCGATGCGCTGCTCGAGGTACTCGATCGTGCGCGCTGCGGCCTCGGCGCCCGAGAGCCCGTCGCGGAACGGGTACGAGTTCGGTACGCGCTGCACGTCGGGTGCGAACGGGCCGAATCCCGTGCCGTAGGGAGCCGCGCGGTGGTTCATCGCCATCGTGAGGTTGGTGCGGCCGTGGAACGCGTGGTCGAGGGCTGCGACGACGCGGCGCCCGGTGTGAGCGCGCGCGATCTTCACCGCGTTCTCGACTGCCTCGGCGCCCGAGTTCACGAAGAAGGTCTTCTTCGCATGGCTGCCGGGAGTGTGCTCGCCGAGCCGCTCAGCGAGGCGCACGTAGTTCTCGTACGGCGTCACAGTGAAGAGCGTGTGGCTTACGCGATCGAGCTGCTCCTTCGCCGCGGCAACGACCGTCGGCTGCGTGTGACCGAGGGTCGTGACACCGATGCCCGAGCCGAGGTCAAGCAGCCGGTTGCCATCGACATCGGTGAGCCATGCCCCGTCGGCGTAGTCAATGTAGACGGGCAGGGCGCACCCGACGCCGCGCGGCACGGCGGCCTCTCGGCGGGCGTGGATCGCGAGGCTGTTCGGGCCCGGAACCTCGGTGACGAGCTCGGGGCGCACGCGCGGCCCGGAAGCGGTCGGCGCGGTGGGAGCGTGGACTGTCTGAGTCATGGCTGGAATTCCCTTCGGTTGTGATGCAGAGCGGTGTCGCTCTTACGCTGTTGCGGGGGCGTGCGGGGCAGCGGGCACTGGCGGCACGGCGGCCACGGCTGCTGCGAGGTCGGCGGCGAGCTTCGTCATCTCGTCGCCGGAAAGGTCGTGCACGGTGAGCCTGAGGAAGTGTTCGTTCTCCCCCTGCAGCCCGAAGCTCGCGCCGTCACGGGCGATCCACCCGCGACGCATGAGCTGCACGAGGACGTCGGCGGAGTCGCCGCGAACGTCGACCCAGGTGTTCAGGCCATCGCGACTCTCAGAAGTGAGCCCCACGCCGCGCAACCGCTCGGCGAACTCGGCGTTCTGCGCGGCGTAGTGGGCGCCCGCCCGCGCGATGAGGTCTCGCGTCTGTGTATCCGTGAGCATCGCGATGGTGAGCCGCTGGATGAGGTGGCTCACCCAGGTGATGCCCCCGCTGATCCGTGAGGCGAGGCGTTCGGCCGTCTCGGAGTCGCTCGCGACGAGCGCGATCCGCATATCTGGGCCGAGCGCCTTCGACATCGAACGCACGAGCGCCCACCGCAGCTGCCCCTCGCCGATGATCGTCGCGTATGGTGCGCGGGCGAGCAGCGAGAAGTGATCGTCCTCAATCACGAGCACCTGCGGGTAGTCGGCGAGCACGTCGCGGAGCGCCGCGGCGCGAGCTGCGGTGAGGCTCGCGCCGGTCGGGTTGTGCGCGCGCGGCGTGCAGATCACGGCGCGCACGCCCGCTTCGAGCGCCGCGCGCAGACTCTCGGGCCGCATCCCCTCCGCGTCCATCGCAACGGGCACCGGGCGGTAGCCGTTCTGCCTGATCGTGCTGATGCTCGTGAGGAAGCACGGGTCCTCGACCGCGAGCGAGTCGCCCGGGGTCAGTGTTTGGGCGAGCAGCCGCTCGATCGCGTCGACAGCACCGGCGGCGACGGTGAGGCGGAACGGGCGCGGCTGATCCTCCGCGATCCACGACGTCGCCCACTCAGCGAGAGCAGGATCGATGGTCGGCTCGCCGTAGAGCCGCGGCTCCGCGGGAGCGAGCCGCACGAGCTCGGGGCGCGGAAGCAGCGCGGCATCGGGGTTCCCGTCACCAACGTCGCGCAAGACGGTGTCGCGGGCGAAGCCCTCCTCCTCGAGCGCTTCGTACGGGTCGACGATGAACGTGCCGGCGCGCCCGCGCGTCTCGGCGAGACCGGCCTGCACCAGCGCCTTGTACGCGGCGGAGGCCGTGTTGCGGTTCACCCCGAGTCGGTCTGCGAGGCCCCGCATTGGCGGGAGCGAGTCGCCCGGCTGCAGCGCCCCGGCGTCGATGAGGGAGCGGATGCTCGCGACGATGTCTTCCACCGTGCTCCCAAAGATTTCTGGGATAGCGGGGTGCTCTGCGGTGCGATCAGTCATGCTCGCTTCTCTCTCGTGGGTGCGCCGGGCACGTCTGCCCGGCTTCAACACAGCCCATGTTACGCTTTGTCCTATGACAAATCAACCCGGCGCAGACGACCTCCCCATTCACGACTTCCCGACGGCGACTTCCGTCGCCGAATTCACGCAGAACATCGCCGATGTGCGCGCGAACATCTCGCGGGCCGCTGAGCGGGTTGGCCGCTCCCCCGACGATGTCCAGCTCCTCCCCGTCAGCAAGACCGTGCCCGAGGAGCGGGTGCGGCTCGCGATCGCGGCAGGCTGCACGCAGCTCGGCGAGAACAAGGTGCAGGAGGCGAAGCGCAAGGCCACGAACCTCGCCGACCTCGGCGTCGAGTGGTCGGTCATCGGGCACCTGCAAACCAACAAGGCTCGCGATGTCGCCGAGTTCGCGAGCGAGTTTCAGGCCCTCGATACGCTGCGGGCGGCAGCCGCGCTCGACCGCAGGCTGCAGGCGGCTGGCCGCAGTCTCGACGTCTACGTGCAGGTGAACACCTCGGCAGAGCCACAGAAGTACGGCCTGCCGCCCGAGGAACTCGAGGCGTTCCTGCGCGAGCTGCCGCAGTACGGTTCGCTCCGCGTGCGCGGGCTCATGACGCTCGCGGTCTTTACGAGCGATATTCCGCGCGTACGCACCTGCTTCACGCTGCTTCGGACGCTGCGAGACCGCATGCGCGACATCGACCCGGCCCTCGTCGGCGACGGTGGGCTCTCGATGGGCATGAGCGGCGACTACGAGGTCGCGATCGAAGAGGGCGCTACCTGCGTGCGGGTCGGCCAGGCGATCTTTGGCGCAAGACAGGTACCCGATAGCCACTACTGGCCCGACGCTTTCCCCGCCGACGGCGACGCCGTAGCCGCGGAAGCGTAGCCCGTGAGGTTCGCCGAGATCTCCGTATCGGCGATCCGCCACAACATTGAGACCCTGCGTCGACGCACGGGCGCAGACGTGATTGTCGTCGTCAAGGCCGACGCGTACGGCCACGGCGCCCAGATCGTCGCGCGCGCCGTGATCGCCGCGGGTGCCAGCATGGTCGCGGTCGCGAGCCTCGATGAGGCGGCCGCGCTCAGGGAGGGCGGATTCACCGCGCCGATCCTCTGCTGGCTCCACCCGGAGGGTCTCGACGCACGCGCCGCCATCAGCCTCGGCGTGACCCTTGGTGTGAGCCGGACAGACCAGCTCCTTCGGCTGGCAGACGCAGCCTCCGCACTCGGCCTCACCGCCGGCGTCCACCTGAAACTCGACACCGGCCTGAGCCGAAACGGGGCCGCTCCCGACACGTGGCCGGCACTGTTTCAGGCCGCTGCCGCGGCGGAGCGTCGCGGGGCGATTCGCGTGTCGGGCCTGTTCAGCCACCTCGCCAACGCCGGCGACGCGGCCGACCGGGCGCAGGCGGCGCGGTTCGACGCTGGCGTGCGCATGCTTCGCACGAGCGGGATCAGAGCCCCGATCAGGCACCTCGCCGCCTCGGCGGCCGCGCTCACTTCGCCGCACCTCGCGTACGACGCCGTTCGTGTTGGCATTGCCGCTCTCGGGCTGGACCCCGAACAGGGCAGCGCCGCGAGCCGCTTCGGCCTCCGCCCCGCCATGTCGCTGAGCGCCGAGATCGTCGCGCTGCACCGCTCAGACAGGCTGCGCGCCGTCGTTCCCATCGGCTTCGCCGACGGCATGCCCCGTGCGCTGAGCGGCTCGGGACTCACGGTGAGCGTTGCGGGCGAGCGCGCCCCACTCGTCGGCGCCATCGACATGGACGAGTGCGTGCTCGACGTCACCCACCTTGCTGGGCGGGTTCACGTCGGCGACCGCGCCGTGCTCTTCGGCGACCCGGCCCGCGGCGAACCCGCCGTCGAGGAGTGGTCGGGGCGCCTCGGCACGATTAACTACGAGATCGTGGCCCGTTTAGGAGCGCGCGTGCGGCGCAGGGCGGTGGATTGGGGCTACCCCCCACGAGAAACCCCAACCCACCTCTCCCCCTCGGGCCGCGAGGGGGAGTTCTAGGAGCCCGCGGCGGTGACCGCCACTAGGCCAGCAACGATGCGCTGCAGGTCACCTTCGCTGAGCGACGGGTGAACCGGCAGCGACAGCACCTCGGCTGCGGCCCGGTCGGACTCGGGCAGCTCACCGGCCGGCGCGTAGCCCGTGAGTGACGGCAACCGGTGGTTCGGGATCGGGTAGTACACGCCCGTCGCGACGCCGTGCTCCTCGCGAAGCGCGAGGCGAATGCGGTCGCGCTCGCTTGCGGCGACCCGGATCGTGTACTGATGGTAGACGTGAGTGGCCTCCGGGGCGACGCGCGGCGGCGTTACGCCCGGCACGAGCGCAAGCTCGCGGTCAAGGAAGGCGGCGTTCCGCTGCCGGATCTTTGTCCACCCATCGACCTTCCGCAGCTGCGCGCGGCCGACCGCGGCGTGCACATCGCTCATTCGCGCGTTGAAGCCCACGACCTCGTTTGCGTACTGGGTTTCCATGCCCTGGTTGCGCAGCAACCTGATGCGCCTCGCCGTGTCGTCGGCGCGGCACACGACCATGCCGCCCTCGATCGCGGTCATGTTCTTCGTCGGGTAGAGGCTAAACATCGCAAACTCACCGATCGTGCCGACTGGCCTATCGAGCCAGCTCGCGCCGTGCGCCTGCGCGGCATCCTCGTAGATCGCGAGCCCGTGCTCGCGGGTGATCTGCTCGATCGCGTCGACCTGAAACGGGTGGCCGTAGAGGTGCACGGGCATGATGCCCTTCGTGCGCTCGGTGATCGCCTCGCGAACTCGCACAGGGTCGAGCGTGAAGTGGTCGGGCTCGATGTCGGCGAAGACGGGCGTCGCGCCGGTGAGCGCGACCGAGTTTGCGACCGCGGCGAACGTGAACGAGGGCACAATGACCTCATCGCCGGGCCCCACCCCGCTCGCGAGCAGCCCGAGGTGCTGACCACTCGTGCCCGAGTTCACCGCGACGGTCGGCCGGCCAAGCACGAAGTGGGTGGAGAACTCCGCTTCGAAGGCCGCGACCTCCGGCCCCTGGGCCAGGTTGCCTGAGCGCAGCACGGCATCGACCGCGAGCCGCTCCTCGCTCCCTATCAGCGGGCGGGCGGCCGGAATGAGTGTGGGGGCCTGTGTCATGGGGTCTACCTCCGCGCCGATGGCGCCGATCGAATCATTGTCACCACCATGATAGCGTTTGTCCTATGACAAATGTTGCGGGTGGGGAAAATCACCGATCATCGCGGGTGTTCGAGCACATCGGCGAGGCCCGCAGAGCCGTGCAGGTCACCGACGCACGCGAGCTTGAACTCGAACGCAGGCCGGCGCAGCTCCTCGCGCTCGGCTCCCAACTCGCGCACGGTTCGGTTGGCCTCAATGCCGCCGAGCGAGTCTTCGCCGCCCGCGGGGTGCGCGCGATCCGGATCCCGACGATCCTGCTCAGCGTCATGCCCCACTACGCGTCGGCGCACGACGTGCGGGTGCCCCCGGCCTGGCTTTCCAGCGCGCTCGGCGATCTCGAGGCGGCCGACGCGCTCGGCGACCTCACCTGGGTCATGACGGGCTACTTCGCGACGCCCGGGCAGCCTGCCGCCGTCGCCTCCTGGCTCGCCGCGCCCCCTCTGACCTCGCGCCCAGCGCTGCTCGTCGACCCGACGCTCGGGGACACCGAGCTCGGGTTCTACACCGACCCCGGGCTCGTCGAAGAGCTCCGCGCAGAGCTACTGCCGCTCGCCACCGGCATCGCCCCCAACACATTCGAGCTCGCCCACTTGAGCGGCCGCCCGCTCTCCGGCCTCACCTCTCGTGCCGCCATCGAAGAGGCCGCCCGATCAATCATGGGTCCCCGAACCGAATGGGTGGTCGTCACTGGAGTCAGGCTGGATCGCCGCAAGGTCGCGCCCGGCCAGCCCGCCGACATCTGCGAAATCGTCGTGACCCCCACGTGGAGCAGCGTGCACCGTCAGCCCGACCGCAACATCGCCGCGAAGGGGCTCGGCGACACCTTCGCCGCGGCCCTCGCGACGGCCCTCCTTGACCGCTACGGCATTGGCGAGGCCGTCGAGTTCGCAGCGGCAGAGGTGCGGGCGCTCCACACCTGACTCGGCGCCGCGCCCCGAGCGCCGCCAGAACAGCACCGCATTATCAGCACCGCACAGTTTCGATTCGAAAGGAGCACTCCTACTATGTCAACCCGCAGCACGATCGTCTCCTGGGTGACGTCAACCGATCACAAGGTGATCGGTTACATGTACCTTGTCAGCTCAGTCGCCTGGTTTCTGATCGGCGGCGTCCTCGCACTCATCATTCGCGCGCAACTGTTCGCCCCGGGCCTCGAGGTCGTTGCCACGAAAGAGCAGTACAACCAGCTCTTCACCATGCACGGCACGATCATGCTGCTCATGTTCGCGACGCCGCTCTTCACGGGGTTCGCGAACGTCATGATGCCGCTGCAGATCGGCGCACCCGATGTCGCGTTCCCCCGCCTCAACGCGTTCTCGTTCTGGCTGTACACGTTCGGGTCGCTCATCGCTGTCGGCGGCTTCCTCACCCCGCAGGGCGCCGCGTCGTTTGGTTGGTTCGCGTACGCTCCGCTCTCGTCAGAAACCTTCTCGCCGGGCGTCGGCGGCAACCTGTGGGTGCTCGGGCTCGGCATCTCGGGCTTCGGCACGATTCTCGGCTCGGTGAACTTCATCACGACGATCATCACCATGCGCGCACCGGGCATGACGATGTGGCGCATGTCGGTATTCTCCTGGAACATCCTCGTCACGTCGCTGCTCGTGCTCGTCGCCTTCCCCGTCCTCGCGGCAGCACTCTTCGCGCTCGCGATGGACAGGGTGTTCGGCGGCCAAATCTTCTCCGGCGAGGGCGGCGCGATTCTCTGGCAGCACCTCTTCTGGTTCTTCGGCCACCCCGAGGTCTACATCATCGCGCTGCCGTTCTTCGGCATCATCTCCGAGATTCTTCCCGTTTTCAGCCGCAAGCCGATCTTCGGCTACAAAACGCTCGTGTACGCGACCATCGCGATCGCGGCGCTGTCGCTCACTGTGTGGGCGCACCACATGTACGTGAGCGGGTCAGTGCTGCTGCCGTTCTTCGCGCTCATGAGCATGCTCATCGCGGTGCCAACCGGGGTGAAGATCTTCAACTGGATCGGCACGATGTGGCGCGGCTCGATCACATTCGAGACCCCAATGCTCTGGTCACTCGGGTTCCTCGTGACCTTCGTGTTCGGCGGGCTCACCGGCGTCATCCTCGCCTCGCCCGCGCTCGACTTCCATCTCTCCGACACGTACTTCGTTGTCGCGCACTTCCACTACGTCGTGTTCGGCACGGTCGTATTCGCAATGTTCGCGGGTTTCTACTTCTGGTGGCCGAAGTGGACCGGCAAGATGCTTGACGAGCGCCTCGGCAAGGTCCATTTCTGGGTGCTGTTCATCGGCTTCCACACGACGTTCCTCGTGCAGCACTGGCTCGGCGTCATGGCGATGCCCCGCCGATACTACAGCTACCTCCCGGAAGACGGGGTGCTCTGGGGCAACCAGCTTTCGACTATCGGAGCGATGATCCTTGGGGTCTCGATGATCCCGTTCTTCCTGAACGTGTACCTCACCGCGCGGCGGGGCGAGCGCGTGACGCAAGACGACCCGTGGGGGTTTGGCCGGTCACTCGAGTGGGCCACATCGTGCCCGCCGCCGCGGCACAACTTCGTCTCGATCCCACGCATCCGTTCGGAGTCCCCCGCCTTCGACGTGAACCACCCCGAGGCGGCCCCGTCGTGGGCCAGGCGTGATCGAGATTCCGGGGAGCGTGCGCTCGGCGAGCCGGTGCCCGACGAGCGCGACGGCTAGTCGAAGCGCACTGCTCCCCCGATGGTGTTGTTCGCACGGATCCTCCTACCGCCCCGCGCGTACCTTGTCAGCGCTTTGCCCAGAGCAGCACGGGAACAAGGAGAAGCGAGAGGAGGCCTCCAATAATCGACAGGGTAACGAAGCTCGTCGCCGCCATGAGCACGCCTGAGAGCGCACCGCCAACCGCACCGCCGAGCGCGATGAACACATCGATCGCCCCCTGCGTTCGCGGGCGGTTCGCCGGTACCGTGGCGTCGACGACAAGTGCGGTGCCAGAGATGAGCCCGAAGTTCCACCCGAACCCAAGCAGCACGAGCGCCACGATCAGCAGCCCAACCGAATCGCCCGGCGCGAGCGCAGCGATCACGCCCGCCGCGAGCAGCGTGATGCCAGACAACACGGCCATCTGCGTGCGACCCCACCGATCGACAAGCCTGCCGGTGACCAGCGAGGGGAGATACATGGCTCCGACGTGCAGTCCGATGACCAGACCGACCGCGCCAAGGCCGTGGTGGTGCGCCCGCATGTGCACGGGGGTCATGGTCATGATCGCGACCATCGAGATCTGTGTGACAACCATCACGACCGCCCCAACGTAAGCCCCCATTCCCACTCGCGGCGTCGCGGCGGGTGCTTCCCCACCGGCTCCTTGCTCGCGCTGCCGCACAGCCTCGATCCCCCTGGCGAGCAGGTAAGGGTCCGGCCTCAGCAGCGCAAGCAGGGCTGCTGAGGCCGCGAGATAGGCCACCGCGGCGAGTAAGAACGGGCCAGACAGCGACGGGAGGCCAAGACCCTCAGCGAGGCCACCCAGGGGCTCAACCAGGTTAGGCCCGGCAACTGCGCCGAGCGTCGTCGAGACCATCGCAATACTCACCGCCGTCGCCCGACGGTTCGAGGGCGCAAGGTCGGTTCCCGCATACCTTGCCTGCAGGTTGGTCGCGGTGCCCGAGCCGTACACAAACAGCGCCGCGAACAATAGCGGCGCATTTCCTAGGGCCGCCGCGGCGACAACCCCGATCGCGCCGAGACCGCCGGCGGCGAAGCCGAACCCCAGCCCGAGCCGGCGGCCCCAGCGCTGCGTGATGCGCCCCACGAGCATCGCCGCGAGGGCCGAGCCCAGGGTAAAGAGCGCCGCAGGCAGCCCCGCGAGGCCCTCGCTCCCAAGCATGTCCTGCGCTAGGAGCGCCCCGACGGTGATGCCCGCGGCCAGACCAGCGCCGCCGAGCACCTGGCTCATGACGACGACGGCAAGAGTACGCCGTTGAATTCCGGCGATGTCGGCTTCGGTGAGTGAACCTGGGTCAGTGGTGGTGCGTGCCATGCTCAGAACACCAGCGTCTTATCTGCTTCGAGGGTTCGGTCGGTGAGCTCGTCCATCGTTGATCGCTGTGCCCCGTCGAGCAGCATCCCATCCGTGATTCCGCGAGCATCCATGCACGTGCCACAGCACAGGATCTCACTCCCGCTGCGCCTGGCTCCCGCGAGCATTCGGTCGAGCTTGTAATAGCCGTCGGGCGTCTTTTGCCCGCGCACTGCCGCCGTAACCCCGTCGCCCATCAGGAAGATCGTCATCTCGACACCATCCCGCTTCGACATGGAGGCGGCAAGGCGAATCGCGTTGTACGTCGAGTCCAACCCGTAGGCCGAACCGTTCACTATCATCAGGGCTTTCATTGGGGACCTCCTCCGCCGGAGGTCACACACCCCAGCTATTCAACAAATTAATTGAATAGTATAATTAAGACCGCGGTTGGCACAAGCGCATGACGATTGGAGCACCAGTGGAACCACGCGATTTCAAGGACGGCATCTTCGCGCAGTTCGCGCGGATCGGCGCCGCGCTCGGGCACGCCAAGCGCGTCGAGATGATCGACGTACTCATGCAGGGAGAACGCTCCGTCGAGTCGCTCGCCCGCGAGGTTTCCTCTTCCGTGGCGAACACCTCCCGCCACCTGCAGATCCTCTCCTCCGCCAACCTTGTCTCCAAGCGAGCCGACGGAAACTCGCGGGTCTACCGACTCGCCGACGAGTCAATCGCTTCGGCCTACCTGGCGCTCGTGGGCGTCGCGGAGGAGCACCTCACAGAGATCACGGCGCTCGCCGAGGACTTCTTCTCGGGCGTTGACGGCGCGAAGGCGGTCTCGTTCGACGAACTCGATCGACTACGCAACTCCGACGAGGCCGTACTCATCGACGTGCGCCCGGCGTCAGAGTTCGAGGCCGGGCACGTCGCAGGCGCCATCAACATCCCACTCCCCGAACTCGAGGCCCGGATCGCAGAGCTCCCAGCCGACCTCAGCATCGTCGCCTACTGCCGCGGGCCGTACTGCGTCATGGCAGCGCAGGCCGTAGCCAGGCTGCGCGATAGTGGAATGACAGCCGCAAGACTTTCCGGCGGCTTCCCCGATTGGCGCAGCGAGGGGCGGGCCGTTCGGGCCGCGGCCCACTAGGACCCCAACCCGTCAAGCGCGGTCCCGCCCCGGGCCGAGAATGTCGGCGCCCCGACCTACACTCATCGAACACACTTTCGAATGGGGGTAGAGACGTGTATCGGAACGAGCGCGAGAAAGAGACCGAGCGCGAGCGCATGCCATACGTGCAGGTCGACACGAACCTGTGGGCCGTCATGCGCTACCCGAAGGATAGGCCGGTCGCGATGATCCAGGGGCTCGCGAACCGCGAGAACGTGCCGCTCTTCTTCGTCATGACCTGGCACCCGGAGCCCTCACAGCGGCGGGTGGTGTCGCAGCACGACACCCTTGAAGAGGCAAACGGCTCGGTGCTCTGGGACACGGCGCAGGTCGCGAGGACAGCGCGGGCGTCGGCCGGGCCCGCAAACGGCCAGAGATAGCGAAACCCCGCCCTGGCGCCGAACATCGGCGGGGCGGGGTACAGCGTCAGGCGAGGGCGCTACTGGCGCTTGCCGATACCAAGATCGCGGGGACTCGAAAGCGATTCCCCTGTGAACGAGTTGCGCAGCGCAAGCGACAGCACGATACCGTCAGCGAGCTGACGCGCGCCCTCCGGCGTGGTCTTCTCGTTGGCCGCAGCGTCTTCGCTCTTTTGGAACCCGACACGGATCTCCTCGTCAAGGTATTCGAGAACGCCTTGCTGGACCTGCGCGGGGAGCCGACGGAAACTGTCACTAAGCATGTCGTCAATATTAAGCCAGCATGGCGACATCCGGGAACCTGCACGCCGATTCTCGGTGACATTCCAATTGATATTTAACCGACAGCGTCTGCCTTCGTCGGGTGAACCGTGCCGTGCGGGTGCTCGGCTGGCGAGTAAATCGAGTACAGCTTGAGGGGCTCATCGCCCGTATTCACGACGTTGTGTCACTGCCCGGCAGGGACGAACACCGCGAAGCCGTGCGACACGTCCCAGGTCTGCAGCGGGTCTGCGGCGGGGCCCATCTCGGCTCGACCCACCCCGGCTTCGATGCGCAGAAACTGGTCGTGGTCGTTATGAATCTCCAGGCCAATGTCATCGCCCGGCTGGACCACCATGAGCGTGGTCTGCGAGTGGGCTCCCGTCCACACCGTGGTGCGGAAGTTCTCGTTGCGAACGGTTTCAGACTCGATGTCGATCACTGCCGGGGCTGGACCCGCGTCGTTGAGGTGGCTTAGGCTCGCCACAGTACGCCCAAATCTCAGATTTGAACAAACTTTGGATTAACTTTTACTCAAGCTTGCGTGGGCACTCGGCAAGCGAAGCAACAGATTTGCTACTTCTCGCCCCTCACGAGACGCATGATGCTCTGCACCGCCATTGCCACCCCGGCGAGGCCAATGAGCCCAGCGAGGGCGCTCGTGACGACGTGCGGATCCATCAGGAGGAACGCAAACACGGCCCCCACGATAAACATGATCCCAACGGGAAGCAGGATCTTCGGGGAGGGCAGTTGCGGGTTCTGCTGTGGCTCGGTCATGGCTTGAGACTACCGAAGTCACCTTCGGTAGTCGGTGCTCAGTACTCCGCGTTTCACGGTCTCGGTGCGCCGCATCCCCGACGCCCGAAGCCACCCGTCAACCTCGTCGGGCGCCTCGCTCACAAAGCGCTCGACGGTATTGTGCCGGTGCAGGTGACCAATCGACCAATTGAAGCGATCTTCCCCCGCCCGAACGGCGACCCTCGCGGGCGCGCCATCGTGCACGATTTGGATCCGGGAGACGCCAGTGAGCGGCACCGTACGCTGCCGATTCCCGTCGCGCACGCTGAGGACTTCCGGGGTGACCGCGATCTTGACCTCTCGCGCCTGGGCGGAAAGCCGGAGGTAGCCGACAAACACGAGACACAGGCCCCCGAGCAGCACGCCAATGAGCACCGCGCCGGTCAGCGCGAGGCCGCCCAAGAGAGCGATCACGGCGCTTCCGGCGGCGAGCGCTGTCGAGGCGAGCAGCAGGCCGGGAGACAGCGCCTCTCGGGTGCTCGCAGCGGTAAACCGGAGTTCCATCCCCTCGCCGTTCGATGCCCAGTGAGCTCGCACTCGTACCCCTGTCCCGGTGTCGTGTTTGGTGTCTCGTCCGTTCCGTTCAACTGTAGCGACGCATCGCTGGGCTACTTCGCGCACGGGCATAGGTATTCATTGTGCGCCGCCAATGAGTCAACTAGCCTGGCGACATGATGAGCGACACCATGATCTTCACTGCGTTACTGTACTGGGCCGTGATTGCGGCGGTCATCTCGGCCATCGCGTTCTTCGTGGTTCGAGGGGCCGTGCTCTCGGCGCTTCGCAAGCACGCCGCAGAGCAACGCGCACAGGGGCAGCAACCGCCCGTTTGACGGGGCGTGGCCCGGGCAGTGGTACTCGCTTCGGGCCGCCGGGTTTTAGGCCGGCGGCCCGACTCGGACCTCGCCGACCGCGAGCGAAGGCTCGTACCCCGCCGCCGCACACTGCTTTCCCAGGATGTCGAACCCGTTCTGCAAGCTTGTCACGTGGTCGCGCCTGACATGCTCGTTCTCAGCGATCCAGGCGGCGAGGAAGCTCCGCGAGATGTTCCGAAGGATGTCCACTTTCGGGCCCCCGGGCCGATCCAGCCCTGAGAGCTCGTTCCACTCCGCGATGAAGGCGTCCCTGATGACGCCCGCTTCCTCGCGAGTCAGCCCGGATGACTCCATCTCGGCGGCGTATGTTTGCCAGGCCTGATCAGCGCTCGCGCACAGCTGCTCCTCCACGCCCTGAGCCGTACAGCCGGTGAGCAGCAGGGTCGCGGCCAGGCATGCCCCTGCGATGTACCGTCCCCGCACGTACTTCCTCCTGAGCTAACACTGTGGCGGCCAGTCTAGGTGAGCGCAGCACGACAGATCTAGGTCGCGGTCAGGGTTGGACCTGTTAGCGCCCGCTATCCGGCATGTTTCGCCGGCGGCAGGACGATGTCGAACAGCCAGGCGAAAGCAAACGTGTAGACGAGGAAGAACACGAGGATGCCGAGTTCGAGGATGAACGCGTCGAGCAGACTGACGTTTAAGATCCAGGCGAGCAGCGGGATTAGGAAGACGACCAGCCCTCCCTCGAAGCCGATGGCGTGTGCGATCCGCCGTCGAACCGTTCTGGTCTGCGACGCCTGACGACGCTCCCAGGCTTCAAAGAGTGACGTCCACACGAAGTTCCAGAGCAGCGCGACCGTTGATGAAGCGATCGCTACAAGACCGGAGCCTGCGCCGCTGTGGCCAAGCGCCATGAGGGCGAGCGACACGAACAAGATTGCGGTCACTTCGTAAGTAACGACGTAGATAATGCGGCGCAAAACGGCAGACATGAGGTCCTCCTGCAAGTGAGTCCATGGGAAGTCCTTGCAGGGTTCACGTCCATGAAGTGAATGATTCGGTAAGCCGGGTGACCGACTCACTGCTGTCCAAGGTATCGGGGCTGGCTGATCAAGCGCTGTGCAGGTTCGCGCCCTCGCAAGCAAACGTTGCGTATATGGGCTGGAATCTCCTGAAGCTTCCCACGGCGCACTGCCACGGGATAGCAGCAGAGGCGATCCGCCACGCGCTGCGCAACGCCATTCGTCACACCGAGCAGCACGGTCGAATGACCATGTACACCGGCCCCGGCTAGGATGGCACCCCGATCAAAGTCGGCGTCGTCAAATGGCACGAGCCCCTCGCTGTCGCACATGCGATGAAACCCGCCAGGCCGAAGTACCTGTAGCGCCCGAGAGGAGACGACCATGCCCCGCAGCAGCCTCGAGGACCTTCTCGCACACGCCGAAGAGCTTGCCGACCAGTTCGAGAGCTACGAGCCTCGACCTGAGGATCGCGACGCACCAGTCAGCCCGTCTCACGAGGTGAAGATGGCAGCCTGACGCCGCGCTGAAGCAGAGCGAGAACTCGCCGCCGCGGTCGTACGGGCGCGGGCCGAGCATGTTTCTTGGAGGGTACTCGGTGAAATGGTCGGCACCAGCGGAGAGGCCGCGCGCCAGCGATACGCAAGCCGAGGCATCTAGCGGCTTCGCCCATGTTCCCGTTGCCGGCGCGCATCGGCGTTCGACGCCTCGACTCACTCACAGAGAAGGCACATGCCTGGGGCTTCCCCCGAAGCCTCATCGGCAATCGCCGCAATGAGAAGTTGAGCCGGCGGCTCAGGCCCCTCTCGCGTGCCCTATGTGCCTTTGCGTGGGCTACTGAGTGGGCCTCTTTGCCAACAGGTTTGGCACATTCGAGTTGTTGCGGAGCCAGTCCGCGAGATTGAAATCGATCATGTTTGCCAGCCTGACACACGCAAGATACCCGTCCTCGACCGTGAGCCGTGCAGCACCTTGCCCAGGTAAGGGAAATCCTCGCAGAAGCGGTTCGTGGTGCGCGACACGATTGCGAGCTGCATGCACAATGTCAATCTGTCGGAGTACCCAGTCCCTGGAATAAGCCTCCCCCGCGCTCTGAGCGGTGCGACGCCCGCCAGGGAATGCACGATGCAGCACCGCGCGCCAGTTCTGCTCATAGTCGACTTTTACTCGCCTGGGTTCCTTACCCACGTATCCACCGGAGTCGAATAAATCACGCCAGAACCCAAACATGAGGCGCGCAACCAGCTTTCCCGGTACGTGTGGCAGGTCGGGGTTCGCCCTGTCTTGAGCCGGTAGTCGTTCCCAAGCTTTCTGCAAGTTCGTAGTGGCACGCCAATCGAGCGGTATGCCGCCGAGCTCATACCACCGCTCACCCAGGTGTGCGGTGAGCACACCATGGATCGCGTTACGAAGCGCGACTTCAATAATCGCGATGTCCGCAAACATTGCAGACGCGACGTCCCGATCCCACACATAAAATTCTCGGGCAAGAGACCGATCGCCATCGGCTTCGCTGAGATAGGTGCCTAGGCGGTCTGGGGAGATGGCAGCCTCGAGTGCTTCAAGCTGAAGATCACCACCTGCCGTCATAGCACTTATACTAGACACGTAGTCCCCGGATATGGCCTCTCCCGACGTGAGCGGTGAAGCCTCCGGGGTTCTTTTCTTTTAGCCCACTGGCGGAAGCCTCTGCTTGGCCCCCAGGGACGTTCGGCCAGTAATGCGCCTGCGTCATCAACGGTCGGCATTCCTTTTGAACGGCTCCTCTTTCAGCCGGCGATCATCCGGTCACGAGCTTTGCAGAAAACGACTAAGGCCCGGAACTTCGTTGATATTTCAACGATGTTCCGGGCCCTTTCGTCGGGATGACAGGATTTGAACCTGCGACCCCGTCGTCCCGAACGACGTGCGCTACCAAACTGCGCCACATCCCGATTTACGCTTTCGCGCAATGAATACTCTATCGGGTCGCCACCAAAAAACGAAAACGAGCGCGACAGTCAGCATGTCGCGGGCGCGTCACGGTCCCGAGCCCAGCGACCCCCGCAAGCCCAGCGAACCCCGCGAGCCCAGCAAGTCCCACGAGCCCAGCGAACCCCGCAAGAGCTCCTAGTCCAGCGTCGCGATCACGACCGGGGCCTCCTGGCCCGGCCAGGTCGCCGTAAGCGTGCCCGCGGCGCCACGAGCGGCCGGCGCATCTGCCTGCGGCACGTGGATGACCCTGAGCGTCGCAAAGCCCGTCGAGGCGACGCTCACGCCGTCGGCGAGCGAGACCTCCGCGGCCCACAGCTCGGGTACCTGCGCGCCGGGCTCCCCCGACCCGTGAATCGGCATCTCGATCTTCCGCGGCACCGTCGAGCCGTCTGGCTGGTGCACGAGCTCTTCGCTCCCCGAGCCGCCCTGCGCGATCACCTGGGCGAGCACGGCACGGTAGACGGGGTCGCCGGCCGCGGCGGTCACCCAGCGCGTGCCGAGGATGCCATGCTCGGTCGTGCCGACGAGGTGCGCCTCGCCACCGTCAAGCGGCGCGCTGCGGTACGTGAGCGGCACATGGTACACCTTCTTCTCCCCCGCAGACACGAGGATCCCGTCGATACCGACCTCACCCTCCGGGTCGTCGAGCCGGTAGCCCGAGACACGGGTGAGCTGGGCGATGTCGCCGGTGAACCAGGGCTGCTTCGGCAGCCACTCTGCGATGAGTTCGAGCTTTGACGGAACGAGCGTGGTGTCAGTGTAAAGGAGTGCCATGCCCCGATCATACGCGGCTGCCCCGCCAGAGAATACAGAAACGCCCGCACCCCGAGCTGAGCTCAGAGTGCGGGCGCGAGGCGCGAAGGCGCGCTTACTTCTGGTTCTTCAGGCGCGAAGCCGAGCGAGCGCGCGACGTGGCGTCAAGCTCAACCTTGCGGATGCGGATGACCTCGGGGGTCACCTCGACGCACTCGTCCTCGCGGGCGAACTCAAGGCTCTCCTCGAGCGTGAGCACGCGGGGCGGGGTCATCGACTCGAACGAGTCTGACGAAGCCGCACGCATGTTGGTGAGCTTCTTCTCCTTGGTGATGTTCACGTCCATGTCTTCGGAACGCGAGTTCTCGCCAATGACCATACCCTCGTAGACCTCCTGCGTGGGCTGCACGAAGAAGCTCATGCGCTCCTGCAGGTTGATCATCGAGAACGGGGTGACAACGCCCGAGCGGTCGGCGACGATCGAACCGTTGTTACGGGTGACGATCTGGCCTGCCCACTCGTCGTATCCGTGCGAGATCGCGTTCGCGATGCCGGTGCCGCGGGTCGTGGTCATGAACTCCGAGCGGAAGCCGATGAGGCCACGCGCGGGGACGATGAACTCCATGCGAACCCAGCCGGTGCCGTTGTTCACCATGTTCTCCATGCGGCCCTTGCGAGCGGCGAGGAGCTGGGTGATCGCGCCGAGGTGCTCCTCGGGCGTATCGATCGTGAGGTGCTCGTAGGGCTCATGGGTCTTGCCGTCGATCTGCTTCGTGACCACCTGCGGCTTGCCGACGGTGAGCTCGAAGCCCTCGCGGCGCATGTTCTCGACGAGGATGGACAGGGCGAGCTCGCCGCGGCCCTGCACCTCCCACGCGTCGGGACGGTCGGTGTCGACAACCTTCAGCGAGACGTTACCGATGAGCTCGCGGTCAAGGCGGTCCTTGATCATGCGGGCGGTGAGCTTGTGGCCCTTCACCTTGCCGACGAGCGGCGACGTGTTCGCGCCGATCGTCATCGAGATTGCGGGCTCGTCGATCTCGATGAGCGGCAGTGGGCGGGTGTCTTCGGCGTCGGCGATGGTCTCACCAATGGTGATGTCCTCGATGCCAGCGATCGCGACGATGTCGCCGGGGCCCGCCTTCTCAGCCGGGTAGCGGGTGAGCGCCTTGGTGAGCATGAGCTCCGTGATGCGCACGTTCTGCTGGGTGCCGTCGCTCTTGACCCAGGCGACGGACTCGCCCTTGTGGATCCAGCCGTTGTGCACGCGCAGCAGCGCGATACGGCCGAGGAACGGCGAGGAGTCGAGGTTCGTGACGTGCGCCTGCAGCGGGTGCTCGTCATCGTACGTGGGCGCGGGAACCTGCTCGAGGATCACGCCGAAGAGCGCCTCAAGGGTGTCGCCGTCGGGGAGCGTGCCGTTGGCGGGCTCGTTCAGGCTCGATGCGCCAGCGCGGCCCGAGAGGTACACGACGGGCACGTCGAGGATCGCGTCAACGTCGATGTCGGGGTGCTCTTCAGCGATGTCCGAAGCCAGGCCGAGCAGCAGGTCCTGCGCCTCGCCGACGACCTCGGGGATACGAGCGTCGGGGCGGTCGGTCTTGTTGACCGCGAGGATCACGGGGTGCTTCGCCTCGAGCGCCTTGCGCAGCACGAAGCGGGTCTGAGGCAGCGGGCCCTCGGACGAGTCGACGAGCAGCACGACGCCGTCAACCATCGAGAGTGCGCGCTCGACCTCGCCGCCGAAGTCGGCGTGGCCCGGGGTGTCGACCACGTTGATGGTGATCGGACCGTTCTTCGCGTGCTCGCCCTCGTAGCTGATGGCGGTGTTCTTCGCGAGAATGGTGATGCCCTTCTCGCGCTCGAGGTCGTTGGAGTCCATGACGCGGTCATCGACGTCGGCGTGCGCGTCGAACGAGTTCGTCTGACGCAGCATGGCGTCAACGAGCGTGGTCTTGCCGTGGTCGACGTGTGCGACGATGGCGACGTTACGAAGGTCTTCGCGTGTGGCAAGAGCCATAGGGGTGGATCCTCACGATCAAAAAATAGCGAACGTTCTATCATACCCGTTCACGGCGCAACTCGCGACCCGCGCGGGAAATGCGCGAGTTGCGAAGCGGCCCGTGACGGGCCTCGGAGCGACGGCTGCCCCTGGACTCCGCGCCGCTAACCCCCGGCGCGGGTGCCCCTCTAGCGTAGTAGGTCGCCGCCCCGCTCGGGAAAGAGCGGGGCGGCGACACTGTCACCTTGCGCGGAGCAGCCCGCGCGGCACGCGAAGGATCCGGCGCCTAGTGCCCCTCCTCAGCCTCTCGGAGCGCGCGCGCCAGCGCCCTGCGCTCCGCCTGCTCGGCCGGGTCGGGCACGGGAAGCGACGCGAGCAGTCGCTGCGTGTACGCTTCCCGCGGCGCTCGGAGCACCTCGGAGGTCGAGCCGCTCTCGACGAGCTCGCCGCGGTACAGCACGCCGACGCGGTCGGCGAGCGCGTCGACGACGGCGAGGTCGTGCGTGATGAAGAGCGACGCGAACCCGAGCTCGGCCTGCAGCTCGGTGAACAGCTCGAGCACTCGCGCCTGCACCGAGACGTCGAGCGCGCTCGTCGGCTCGTCTGCGATGAGCAGCTTCGGGTCGAGCGCGAGGCCGCGCGCGAGCGAGGCGCGCTGGCGCTGCCCGCCCGAAAGCTCGTGCGGGTACCGATCGCCGTACGCGCGCGGCAGCTGCACTGACTCGAGCAGCGCGTCGACGCGCGGCCCCGCCTCCTGCAGCGAGCGGGAAACGCGGTGCACGATGAGCGGTTCGGCGACGTTCTCGGCGATCGTGAGCAGCGGGTTGAAGCTCGATGCCGGGTCCTGGAACACGAAGCCGATGCTCTTGCGGAGCGGCTTAAACCCCCGCTCCTTGAAGCCCACCATCTCGTGGCCGAGCACCGTGAGCGAGCCCCCGGTCGCGTCGGTGAGGCCGGCGATCGCGCGCCCGATCGTCGACTTGCCCGATCCCGATTCGCCGACGAGGCCGTAGACCTCGCCCGCCCTGATCTCGAAATCAACGCCGCGCACGGCCTTGAAGCCGGGCCGCCCGAGCCTGCCGGGGTACTGAATCTCGAGCCCGCGCGCGGCGACGAGCGTCGGTGCATCCTTCCCCGCAGACGCGAGACCCGAGGCGGGCGCAGGGTCAGCCGCGGGCCGATCCGCGGCGCGGATCCGGCCGTCGCCGAGCTTGAGCACTGCGCCGAGCAGCTGCTTCGTGTAGTCCTCGCGGGGGTTCACGAACACCTCCGCGACGGGCGCCTGCTCGACGACCTTGCCCTGGTACATCACGGCGACATCGTCGGCGAGGTCGGCGACGACGCCCATGTTGTGCGTGATGAGCAGGATCGCGGTGCCGAGGTCGTCCCTCAGCTTCCGCAGGAGGTCGAGGATCTCGGCCTGCACGGTCACGTCGAGCGCCGTCGTCGGCTCGTCAGCGACGATGAGCCCGGGCTTCAGCGCGAGCGCCATCGCGATCATGACGCGCTGCTTCTGCCCGCCCGAAAGCTGGTGCGGGAAGTAGTCGACGCGCTCCTCGGGGTCGGGGAGCCCGACGAGCGTGAGCATTTCGATTGCCCGCGCTCGCAGCTCTTTCTTCGAGAGCTTTTCGTGCGCGCGCAGCCCCTCAGCGATCTGCCAGCCGATCGGGTAGACGGGATTCAGGGCAGTCGAGGGCTCCTGGAACACCATCGCGACGTCCCTCCCCCGCACCGCGCGCAGCGCGTCGGCAGACAGCTGCAGCACGTCGCTCGTGCCGCTCCCGTCACGGGCGGCGAGCACCACGGAGCCCCGGGCGACCGCGGTCTCGGGCAGCAGCCCGAGCACGGTGCGCGCAGAAACGGTCTTGCCCGATCCTGATTCGCCGACGACCGCGAGCACGCGGCCCGGCTGCACCGCGAGCGAGACCCCCGCAACGGCCTTGACGTCACCGTGGTCGGTCGCGAACGTGACCTCGAGGTCGCGAATATCGAGCACATTACTCATCGCGCTCCCCCTTCTCGGTTGTGGTCATCGCGGTGCTCGCGACGACGCCGCTGCCCGCCTTCGCCTTCCTGCGGCTCCGCAGCCGCGGGTCGGCGAGGTCGTTCAGGCTCTCGCCCGTGAGCGTGAGGCCCATGACGATGAGCACGATCGCGACGCCGGGCCAGAGGCTCGTCCACCACACGCCGTTCGTGACGTCGCCGACGGCCTTGTTGAGGTCGTAGCCCCACTCCGCGGCCGAGTTTGGTTCGATGCCGAACCCGAGGAAGCCGAGGCCCGCGAGCGTCAGGATCGACTCAGACGCATTCAGAGTGAACACGAGCGGCAGCGACCGCGTCGAGTTGCGGAACACGTGTTTGAACATGATGCGCGACCGGCTCGCGCCGATGACGCGCGCCGACTCGACGAACGCCTCGGCCTTCACCCGCACAACCTCCGAGCGTACGACTCGGAAGTATTGCGGGATGAACACGACGGTGATCGACAGCGCGGCCGACCAGATGCCGCCCCACAGGCTCGACTGGCCGCCCGAGATGACGATCGACATCACGATCGCGAGCAAGAGCGACGGGAACGCGTAGATCGCGTCGGTGATCATTACGAGCACCCGGTCGAGCGCGCCGCCGATGTAGCCGGAGACGAGGCCGAGCAGGGAGCCCGCGAAGATCGACGAAAGTACCGCGATCACGATCGTGATGAGCGCGGTGCGCGACCCCCAAATGACGCGGGAGAGCACGTCGTAGCCGGCGATCGTCGTGCCGAACGGGTGCTCGGCCGACGGGGGCATGCGCGAGCCGAAGTCGCCATTCGGGCCTGACAGCGCGTGGAAGCTGTACGGCGCGATCAGCGGCGCAAACACGGCGAGCACGACGAACAGCGCGATGAGCGAGAGGCCCGCGATGAGCATGCCGCGCTGCAGCCCGACCGACTGGCGCAGCTGCTTGATGAGCGGCCACGAGTGCCAGCCGCGCTCGCGCGACGCACCCGCGGAGAGAATAATCGATGTCGTATCTGACACGTCAGTACCTCACTCTCGGGTCAATGAGCGCCGCAATCACGTCGACGACGAAGTTCGACAGCGCGACGATAACGGCGAGCAGCGCCACGATCCCCTGCACCGCGATGAAGTCGCGGGCGGCAAGGTAGTGGGCGAGCTGGAAGCCGAGGCCCTTCCACTCGAACGTCGTCTCGGTGAGCACGGCGCCGGCGAGCAGCATCGCGATCTGCATGCCGATCACGGTGATGATCGGGATCAGCGCGGGCCGGTACGCGTGCTTCGTGACGAGCCTGAACTCCTTCACACCGCGCGAGCGACCGGAGTCGATGTACTCGCGCCCGAGCGTGCCGATCATGTTCGTGCGCACGAGCCGGAGGAACACGCCAGCGGTCATGAGACCGAGCGTGAGCGCGGGGAGGATCGCGTGCACAAGCACGTCGCCAACGTTCGCCATGTTGCCGGTGCGGAACGCGTCGATGAGGTAGAAACCCGACGGGCTATCGAGCATTTGGATCTGCAGCTCGGTGCCGATCGAGGCGCGGCCCGACACGGGCAGCCAGCCGAGCCAGACGCCGAAGATGAGTTTCATGAGCAGGCCCGAGAAGAACACGGGCGTCGCGTAGGTGAGGATCGCGAAGACGCGCAGCGTCGCATCCGGGCCGCGGTCGCGGTAGTACGCGGCGAGCATGCCGAGCGGGATGCCGACGGCGAAGGCAACGATGAGCGTGAAGAACGCGAGCTCGAGCGTCGCCGAGCCGAACGTGACGATCACCTCGGTGACGGGCCGGTGGTCGCTGATCGTCGTGCCAAAGTTGCCGGTGAAGACCTGGCCGAGGTACTCGAAGTACTGGGTGAGCACGGGCCGGTCGTAGCCGGCGTCGTGGATGCGCTTCGCGAGCTCGTCGGGCGGCAGTTTGCCGCCGACGGAGGCAGTGATCGGGTCGCCGATGGTGCGCATCAGCAGGAACACCATCGTGACGAGGATGAAGACTGTCGGGATGATGAGCACGGCCCGCCACAGAATGTAGCGCCAGAGCCCACCGCCCGAGGGGCGTTTGGGTGCCTTCGGCGGTGAAGCCACCCCTGAAGTAGCAAGAGATGTCATGATGCTCACACTGGACAGGGAGGGAACCCGTGGGCCCCCTCCCTGTCACAGCCGTGTGTGCCTTAGTTCTTCGTGATCGTTCCGAGGCGGAACTTGAACGAACCGTCGAGCACGACGCCGTCGATCGCGTCGGTCGTGACCGCGACCTGCGTGCCCTGGAGCAGCGGGATCATCGGAACATCCTTCGCGACCTCAGCCTGCGTGTCCTCGATGAGCTTCGTGCGAGCGTCGGCGTCGGTTTCGACGCGCTCCTTCGCGATGAGCTCGTTCGTGGTGGCCGAGTTGTAGTGGTTGTTGAAGAAGCCACCGTTCTCGAAGAACGGGGTGAGGAAGTTATCCGCGTCCGAGAAGTCGGGGAACCAGCCGAGCTGGTACATCGGGTACGCGTCCTTCGGGAAGTCCTCCGAGTACTGGCCCCACTCGGTCGACTGCAGGTCGACCTTGAAGACGCCGTCAGCCTCGAGCTGCTGCTTCACGAGCGCGTACTCCTCAGCTGAGGCGTCGCCGTAATGGTCGGGGTTGTACTGCAGCTGCAGGGTGACGGGCTCGGTAATGCCTGCCGCCTCGAGGCGGGCCTTCGCCGCGGCAGCGTCGGGGCCGCCCTGCTTGTCACCGTAGAGCTCCTGGAACGCGTCGGTTGCGCCGGTGAAGCCCTGCGCAACCGGGCTGTAGAGCGGCGTGAACGTGTCTTTGTAGACCTGCGTCGCGATCTTCTGGCGATCGATGAGGTCTGCGGCCGCCTGGCGCACAGCGAGCGCCTTCGCCGGGTCAGCATCGGGGGTCTTCGCGCCGAACGGCTGCGTATCGAAGTTGAAGACGATGTAACGGATTGCGCCGCCGGGGCCGTCAACGAGCTTCAGCCCGTCGGTCTTCCCGAGCTTCTCGGTGTCCGTCGCCGACAGGCTGCGGAACGCAACGTCGATCGCCTTCGTCTCCATCGCCTGCGAGAGGTTCGTCTCGTTGGCGAAGTACTTCACGTTGACGTCGGCGGTCTTCGCCGCGCCCCACTGGCCCTGATAGCCGTCGTACGCCTTGTACGAGGCGAGGTCGTTCTTCTTGAAGTTCTCGAGCGTGTACTGACCTGCGAACGCCTTGCCCTTGACGATCTCCTCGTCGGTCGCGAGCTTGTCGGCGGGGAACACATCCTCATCGACGATCGGCGCGACGGGGGTCGACAGCACCTGCGGGAAGGTCTGGTCGTTGCCGTCCTTCAGGTGGAAGACGACGGTCGTGTCGTCGACGGCCTCGACCTTGTCGAGGTTCGCGAGGAGGCTCGACGGGCCGCTCGGGTCGGCAATCGCGACCTGGCGATCGAACGAGTGCTTCACGTCGGAGCTCGTGAGGTCGTTGCCGTTCGCGAACTTCAGGCCGGCCTTGAGCTTCACCGTGTACTCGGTGGGGCTCGTGAACTCGGCCGACTCAGCGATGTCGGGGGCGACGTCGCTCGAGCCAATCTCGTGGTTGAGCAGGAACGGGTAGACGTTCGTCATGACGGCGAACGAGCCGTTGTCGTACGAGCCTGCCGGGTCGAGTGCCGTCACGACATCTGTCGTACCGACGGTGATCGAGCCCCCGCCCGATCCCCCACCGTTACCGCCGGCGTTGTCGCCGCCAGACGCGCACGAGCTCAAGAGCAGCGCCGCCGCGCCCGCGAGTGCGACAGAAGTAAAAAGCGTCTTCTTCAATTCTTCCTCCATTGGAAACTCATACGAGCATCAATGCCCGTACTAATTGCGTTTCAGATCACTTCACACACTAGTGGGCCATTGCCCCAAGCGATAAACCGCTTGTAACAATGGCCCACGAATTGTGACCTAGGGAAGGCGCTCGGTGTCGCCGCGCCCTAGTTTTGGCTACGCCTGCGCACCAGCCTGACCGCCGCCGGCGAACGGCGCAGAGCCGCTTCCAGCGACAGGAGTGTGCGGTACGTGGTCTCCGGCTTCGACAATGCCGAGCTCGATCGAGGCGCCCGGGATCGCGGCGAGGAGGTTCTTCGTGTACTCCTGCTGCGGGTTCTCGAACACTTCCTCGGTCGTCGCCTGCTCAACGATCTTGCCCTGCTGCATCACGCACACGCGGTCAGCGATCAGGCGCACGACCGCGAGGTCGTGCGTGATGAAGAGGTAGGTGAGCCCCAGGTCGCGCTGCAGCTCGGCAAGCAGATCAAGGATCTGCGCCTGCACGAGCACGTCAAGCGCGGAGACAGCCTCGTCAAGGACGAGGATCTCGGGCTTGAGCGCAAGGCCGCGCGCGACTGCCACGCGCTGGCGCTGACCGCCAGAGAGCTCGTTCGGGTAGCGCGTCGCGAGCTCTCGCGGCAGCGATACCTGGTCGAGCAGCTCAAGCACGCGCTGCTTCCGGCTCTCGCGATCACCCACGTTGTGGATGTTCAGCGGCTCCATGATCGTGTTGCCGATGTTGCGGAGGGGGTCGAGCGAGCCGTACGGGTCCTGGAAGACCGGCTGCAGCTTGGAGCGGAGCTCGAACAGCTCGCTCGAGCTCATGCCGGCCGTTTCCTTGCCAGCGATCCGCACCGAGCCACCGCTCGGCTCTTCGAGCTGCAGCACCATCTTCGCGATCGTCGACTTGCCAGAGCCCGACTCGCCCACGAGCGCGAGGGTCTCCCCCTTGCGGATCGTGAAGGTAGCACCGTCTACGGCCACAAAGTCTTCGCTGCCAAAGTTCCCCTTGCGCAGCTTGTAGACCTTGCGCAGGTTCTCGACCTCGATGACGGGCTCGCCCGGCTTGCTGCCGTGCCCTTCTGCCTCGGCAAGCGCAGCGACGTCAAACGTGCTTGTCGGAGCGGCGGGCATGGTTGCCTCCGCACCGATCCTGCGCGATGCGAGGCTCGGCGCCGCAGCCACGAGCCGCTTCGTGTACGGGTGCTGCGGGCGCTGGAGAATCTCCTTGCTCGGCCCCGACTCGACGATGTTGCCCTTGTACATGACGATGAGCTTCTCGGCCCGCTCGGCGGCGAGGCCGAGGTCGTGCGTAATGAAGACAACGGCGGTACCCAGCTCGCTCGTGAGCTTCGCGAGGTGGTCGAGCACCACGCGCTGCACAGTCACGTCGAGTGCGCTCGTCGGCTCGTCAGCGATGAGCAGCTGCGGGCTCGCGGAGAGGCCGATGCCGATGAGGGCGCGCTGCTTCATACCGCCAGAGAACTGGTGCGGGTACTGGCGCATGCGACGCTCTGCGTCCTGCAAACCGGCCTGTTCGAGCACCTCGATCGCGCGGGCCTTGGCTTCCTTCTTGGTCTTGGCGAGTCCGTTCGCACGGATCGCCTCCTCCACCTGGAAGCCGACGGACCACACCGGGTTGAGGTTCGACATCGGATCCTGCGGCACGAGACCGATCTCGCGGCCGCGAATGGTCTCCATGTCACGGCGCCCGATACCAACGAGCTCGCGCCCGTTCCACTGCACTGAGCCATCGGTGACGCGGCCGGTGCCCGGAAGGAGGTTGATCACGGCGTGCATCGTTGTCGACTTGCCCGAGCCCGACTCGCCAACAATGGCGACGGTCTCACCCGGGAAGACATCGAAGTTGATGCCGTGGATGACCTCGTTCGGCTCCTTCTTCGTGCCGAACGCAACGCGGAGATCGCGAACGCTGAGCAGTGGCTCGTTCATCGCTGCTGCACTCTGCTGCTGATTAGTCGTCTGATCGCTCATCGGCGAGCCCTCGCCTTCGGATCAAGCGCGTCTCGCACGACCTCACCAAGCATGATGAAGCCGAGCACCGTGATGGTGAGCGCGATGGACGGGTAAATAAGGTTCTGCGGACGCGTGCGGAGCTGCGTCTGGGCGGCCGAGATGTCGTTGCCCCAGCTCAGGAACTGCCCGGGAGGCAGCCCGACGCCCAGGAACGACAGGGTCGCCTCAGCAACGATCGCCGCGGAGAGCGACAGCGTGGTCACCACGATCACCGGAGCGATCGAGTTCGGCAGCACGTGCTTCACAAGGGTCTTGAAGCGCGAGAGGCCGAGTGCCTCCGACGCCATCACGAAGTCGCTGTTCTTCACGCGCAGGATCTCGGCACGCAAGATACGCGCCGTAACCGGCCACGAGAAGGCGCCGATCGCGAGCGCGATCACGAAGATGTTGCGGTGCGCGGAAAGCACGCTCATCACGACAACGGCAGCGAGGATGTAAGGGATCGAGAAGAACACGTCGCCGAGGCGCGAGAGGACGGTGTCGACCCAGCCGCCGAAGAAGCCGGCGAGTGCGCCCATGATCGTTCCGACCACAAAGGTGAGCACGATCACGGCGATGCCAACGGACACCGACGTCGAGGTGCCGTGGATGACGCGCGAATAGATGTCGCAGCCCTGCTTGTCAAAGCCGAGCGGGTGGCCCGCAATCGCATCCTGGTTCGAGAACGCAAGCTTGCAGGAGCGGGGATCGATCTGAGTGAAGAGTGTCGGGAAAAGCGACACGACAAGCACGAGCAGGATGATCGCAGCCGAGATCCAGAACATCGGGCGCTTGCGCATGTCGCGCCAAGCGTCGCTCCAGAGCGTCGCCTTCTTGCTGTCGACCTTCACGGCGTCGACGGCGACAACGGGGGTCTCGTCGACGGGAGCAACGAAGTGCTCGAGGCGGGGGTTATGTTCGTTGTTCTTAGGCTCAGGCATAGCGAATCCTCGGGTCGAGCACGGCGTAGAGCAGATCGACGATCAGGTTCACGCCCAGGTAGACAAGCACCATCACCGTCACAAACGAGACGACGGTCGCGTTCTCTCCGCGAGTGATGGCCTGGTAGAGCGTGTTACCGACACCGGGCACATTGAAGATGCCCTCGGTAACTGTCGCGCCGACGAGCAGCACGCCGAAGTTGGCGGCGCTGTTCGTGATCGTTGGGATCAGGGAGTTACGCAGCACGTGCACGGGTACGACGCGCGAACGCGACAGGCCCTTGGCGTAAGCGGTACGCACGAAGTCCTGGTTCAGGGTGTCGATCACCGAGGAGCGGGTCAGACGCATCGAGGTCGCATACAGGCTGATGCCGAGCACAATGGCGGGCAGCAGCAGCGCCTTGATCGAGGTGTCGGAGCCAACAGTCGCGGGGAACCATTTGAGGTTCAACCCGAGGGTGTACTGCGCGATGAACGCGACGACGAAGATCGGCACACTCATGAAGATCAGGCCGATGATGAGGTTGACGTTGTCGAAGAGCTTGCCCTTGCGCAGGCCCGAGAACAGGCCAATGACGACCGCGAGCACGAGCTCGATGGCGATCGCCATGATCGCGAGCGTCGCGGTGATCGGGAAGGTCCTCGCAAGGATCTCGCTCACCGGCTGGCCCGAGAAGCTCGTGCCGAAGTCGCCGACGAACACACCCTTGAGGTACAGGAGGTACTGCACGATGAAGGGCTTGTCGAGGTTATATTGCGCGTGCAGCCGCTCAAGCTGCGCTGCGCTCGGGGTCTTGTCGCCGAACATGGCGAGGATGGGGTCGCCGGGCATGGCGAACACCATGAAGTAGATGAGGAAGGTGGTGCCCAAGAGCACAGGGATCACCTGCAGGATACGGAAAAGGATGTATCTCAGCACGTCACTCCCCCTCGCTGCTGAATGTGGGTAAACATGTTGCGTAGTCTCTCGCAGTTGTGGCGCGAAGCGAAACGAAAACTCCGGTGTTTTCTCGTTCGCAAGATTAATTCCTATTCAAACTCTGGCCGAGCCCGAACGGGCCGAAGCCCCGGACACGCAGTCCGGGGCTTCGGTGTTGAAGTGCGTTACTTCTTGGTGATCTCGTTGTACAGGGGTACAGAGTTCCAGCCGAACGTGACATTGTCAACGTCCGTGCCGAAGCCACCAACAACGTTGGAGTACCACAGCGGGATCGCGGGGAGGTCCTGCAGCAGGATCTCCTGTGCAGCCTCAAACTTCGCGTTCGCTGCATCGACGTCGCTCTCAGCAAGGCCCTCTGCGAGGAGCTTGTCGAACTCGGGGTTCGAGTAGTCGCCGTCGTTCGACGATGCGCCGGTCTGGTAGAGCGGTGCGAGGAAGTTGTAGAGACCCGGGTAGTCAGCCTGCCAACCGGTGCGGAACGCGGTCTTGATGCTGCGGCTGGTGACCTCGGTGCGGATCTCCTGGAACGTTGCGTAGGGCTTGCCCGACGCCTCGATGCCGAGGGTGTTCTTCACGCTGTTGGTGACAGCGTCAACCCAGCCCTGGTGTCCACCGTCACCGTTGTACGCGATCTCGAGCGAGCCCGACCACGGTGCGATTGCGTCGGCCTCAGCCCACAGCTTCTTCGCCTGCTCGGGGTCGTACTTCACGCTTGCGACGTTCTTGAGGTCGTCGCTCCAGCCGTTGATCACCGGCGAGGTGAAGTCAACAGCGGGGGTGCGGGTGCCGTCGAAGATCACGTCGGTGATCTCTTCACGGTCGAACGACATCGAGATTGCCTGGCGGCGGAGCTTGCCCTCTTCGCCGCTGAAGTGCTCGAAGGTCTCGGGGATGGTGAAGGTCTGCACGATAGCGGCAGGCTGGTTCACGGTGCGGCCGTCGAGATCGGTCTCGTAGCTTGCGAATGCCGACTCGGGGACAGCGTCGAGCACGTCGAGCTTGCCGTCCTGGAGGTCAACGTACGCAGCGTCCTGCGAAGCGTAGAAGATGATGGTCAGGCCATCGTTCTCAACCTTGCGCGGGCCGGCGTAGTCCTCGTTCTTGACGAGCTCGATCTGCACGTCGTGCTGCCAAGCCTTCTCGTCAGCGAGCTTGTACATGCCGTTGCCGACAGGTGCCTCACCGAACTCCTTGGTGACGGCACCCTTGTCGTCAAACGCCACTGCGGGGAGCGGGTAGAACGACGAGTAGCCGAGCTGCAGCGGGAAGTCAGCCTGGGGAGTGTTGAGCTTCACGACGAAGGTCGTGTCGTCGACGACCTCAAGGCCGGTGAGCTCCGAGTCCTCGGTCTCGTTGAAGCCCTGGATGTTCGCGAACCACGACTGGTTCTTACGAGCGTTCGATGCCTGTGCTGCATCGTTCCACGCCTTGGTGAAGGACTCAGCGGTGACGGGGTCACCGTTGGTGAACTTCGTGCCACCCTTGATCTTGATGGTGAACTCGGTCGAGTCAGCGTTTGCCTCGATCGACTCAGCGAGTTCGTTTGCCGGGGTGCCGTCTGCGCTGTACGACACGAGGCCGGCGAACATCACGTCAAGAATCTTGCCGCCGCCAACTTCGTTGGTGTCGCTAGGGATCAGGCCGCTTTCCGGCTCCGAGCCGTTCGTCGTAACAAAGGCGCTGCCGCTGCCCTTGTCTCCACCCTTGTCGCCTCCGCCGGTCGAGCAACCGGTAAGTGCCAGGGAGCCCGCTGCGGCGAGGGCAACAATGCCCAGCCCGATGCGTGAACGCTTCACTGGTTTCCTCCTTGTATTGACTCTCGACCCGTACCGAAGTGACGTGCGGTGCACACCGGAAAATGGGTCCAGAGTATGTAGGTATTTCCGCTTCGCAGTTTAGGCCACCGCGATCTGCCTATGCGAATCTTGTGACCCCTCGTGACTTACTCGTAACCGTGGCGCGAGCCTCCGCCAAAGCAATCGCCAACATGTGCCGGAAACTTGTGTAAATCATGCAATTTCTTCGGCATACCTGAGCTTCTGGCCTCCATATAGCCTAGGTAGCTGACGTGATCCGCCGTGCTCGCGCAAAATCTCTCAGCCCGGATTTCCCGCTCCCCCGGTAGCCTGGGCAGGTGGCCCAACATCACCGTCTTCCCGTCCCCCGGGCGCAGCGCGCGCGGCTGCGGTGGGAGCTCGCGATCGTCCTCGCGCTGTCGTTCGGGTACGCGGGGGCCCGGGCCATCATCACGATCGTCGAGCGCATGGCCCAAGACACGGCCCTCGCGAATCAGACGGCCACGATCAACAGGCCGATGTCGGGCCAGCAGTACTTCGACCTCGCCTACCAGCTCCTCGGCATCGTCGGCGGTCTCGCCCCTGTCGCACTCGTCGTATTCTTGCTCTGGCGGGAGCGCGCGCCGCACCTCGGTGATCTCGGGCTCGGTTCACGCCCGCTCACACTCACCGGAGCTCCCGGGGGCATGAGCTTCGCTCAGCTCGCGAGCGGCCGCGGCGGTTGGCCGTGGCTTCGCGAATCGGGCTACGGGTTTCTGCTCGCGGCCGCGATCGGCATCCCGGGGCTCGTCTTCTACGTCTTCGCAAAGTGGATCGGCATCAACACCACTGTCGTCCCGACGGCGCTCGACGCGTACTGGTGGACAGTGCCGATTCTCGTGCTCCAGGCCGCGCGGGCCGCAATCAGCGAAGAACTCATCGTCGTCGCCTACCTCTTCGACCGGCTCAAGCGGCTGGGAGTCAGCGTATGGGCGACGGTCATCACGAGCGCACTGCTGCGCGGCAGCTACCACCTCTACCAGGGCTTCGGCGGCTTCATCGGCAATGTCGTGATGGGGCTCGTCTTCGGATGGGCGTACCAGCGCTGGGGTCGCTCGCTGCCGCTCATCGTTGCGCACCTGCTGCTCGACATCGTGAGCTTCGTGGGGTACCCGCTCGCGCTCGCGCTGTGGCCCGCGCTGTTCGGGTAACACCCCAACGACACGCAACAGCCACCGCTGACACCCCATCCCATGGCCCACAGGAACGCCCCACAAAAGCCCACAGGAACGCCCGACAAACAGCTTTGTCTGCGTTTTGACGTAGTTACGGGGTCGCAACTACGTCAAAACGCAGACAAAGTGGTGGATCAGGGCCGGGCCCAGCCCCGGCGTACCTGCTAGAGCGGCTTCGCGCTGTCGGCCACAGCCTGCATGAGGCCCCAGACCTCGTCGTACAGCTTGGTGTCGGCCTCGCAGGTTCCCTCAGGGCGCACAACCGTCCAGGTGTTCCCTTCGCCCTTCTCGATACCCCAGGGGCTCTTCCCCTCCGGGCTGCGCATCGCGGAGCACGAGTCGGGGAACGAGTTCATGAGGCCTGATTCGAACATCACACGCTCGGGCGGCCCAGCGTGATAGAACCACTGCGGGTTCGTGAGCTTCTGCGAGGACTGCACGGAGATGCCCGCGTACGAGATGTCCATCGAGATCGGGTTCGGGCCTACGTCGACCTTCGGCGCCTCTTCAACCTCGGGCTCCTCCGGCGTGGGCGGGGCTGTCTCAGTCTCGGTGGTTTCCGGCGTCGTGGTCGTCGGCGCGGGGGCCTCGGTTGTCGGTGCGGGCTTCTCCTCACCGCCGCCGCGCAGGGCGTTCACGACGAGCAGCGCCCCGACAAGCGCGAGCACGGCCACACCAGCGACGATAATCCACGGTAGGGCCGCGTTCGAGCGCTTGCCCTCAGCCGGAACGGGCCGAGTCGGCAGCTCTTGCCGAGCCTCGCGGTTCGTGCGACCGCGCACGGGGGCGGGCGCGAAGGGCGCGGTCTGCGCGTCAGGGTTTACCGCGGAGCGCGGTGCTGGGCCGCGGTCCGCCCGGGGGCGTACGGCCGGCGCTGGTTCAAAGGCTCGTGTGGCGGCCGAGGTGTCGACGCTGTCCGCCGTCGGGTTCGCCGAAGTTTCGAGGGCGCCGGTCTCGGTGTCATCCGAGTCAAGCGGTCCAAAGAGTTCTTCCAAAGGGTCTCTGCTCACAAGAACAGCCTAAACGACGATGGCTGAGTCCCCCTGTTTCTCACGCTTCGTGAGGCTCAGAGGAGCGCGCGCAACGCTTCCCTACGCTCAGCGAATCCGGCGACGCGAGCCTCGTGCCTCGCCATGATTCCCGAGTCACGGAGGGCGAGGGTGCCGGGGTCTCCGCGGTCGATACCGGCCTTCCATCGAGATGCGATGAGCCCCATTCGATGCGTCACCGCGTCAAGGAGCTCGGAGCCATCGACTCCGCCATACGCGGCAGCCGCGGCCCGGATCCGGGAAGCGGCCTCTCCGATCGGGATCTCCCGAAGTAGCGGCACCCCCGACCACACTAGAAACGCGAGGTCATCGAGTGGAAGCCCGGGGCCGGCCCGGTCCCAGTCGATCATGCCCGCGAACTCACCCTCGACGACGACCCAGTTGTAGAGACCGGGATCGTTGTGGCAGATAATCTCCCCGCGTGAGCGGTCGAGCGGCTGCATCCCCTGCCGCCAGTGATCGGACGTCGGCGTGAAGTCTGCGACCGCGACGTGAAAACGCTTCAACCATCGGGCCGCTGCGGCGAGCGCAGCCTCACTCGGTTGTTCGGTCTCGGGGTCGAGCGTCTCGCCCGGGAGGTAGCTCAGCACCTCGCGGCCCTCGTCGTCGATCCCGATGACCGCCGGGATGCCGTCGAGCCCGCGTTCCGCGAGATGCCGTAGCAGTTCGTGCACGGCCGGCGTCCACGGCCCCGTTGGCCGGTGTACTCGCGTCTCACCGTCGGCTGCGCGCACGCGCCAGACTCCGCCGGAGCCGCCCGGGAGGTGTTCGCTCTCTTCGCTTCGTTCCACGGTTCGAGCCTAGGGGTTTCCGGCTCCCGCGACCCGCTGGGCACGCAGGCGCGTGCTAGACCCTGCGCATCCGCTCACGAACCTCGCGAATCTCCCGCAGGTTGATTGGCGATGTCGGCGCCGGTTCGCCGTGCATCTGCACGTGGAGCCGCTGCATCCGGGTATCGAGCTCGGCCGCGGAGTCGGCGGCCTGCTTCAGCTCGGCCATCATCTCCTCGGGCACCTGCCGCTGATACTTGTAGTAGATCTTGTGTTCGAGGCTCGCCCAGAAGTCCATCGCGATGGTGCGGAACTGCACCTCGACGGGCACGTCAACGCGCCCGCTCGACAGGTAGACGGGTACCGAGAGGATCGCGTGGAGGCTTTTGTAGCCGTTCGGCTTCGGATTCTCGATGTAATCCTCGACCTCGAGCACCGTAATGTCGTCCTGCTGAGTCAGCAGCCCGAAGAGGCGGTACACGTCGCGGATGAACGCGCAGGTCACCCGAACGCCGGCGATGTCTCGAATCTCGCGCCGGATCGACTCGATCTCGGGGTCGACGCCTCTGCGCTGCACCTTCGAGAGCAGGCTCTCGGCGCTCTTCACGCGGCTCGAGACGTGCTCGATGGGGTTGTACTCGTGCATGTGCACGAACTCCTCGCGCAGGATGGCGAGCTTCGTCTCGATCTCCTGCATCGCGAAGCGATACTCAAGCATGAACCGCTGGAGCTCGCCCCCGAGGCTGTGTAGCTCGCTCGGCGAAATCGTGATTTCGTCGCCAACGGTGGCGCCCGGAACTCGCGGTAGTGGAGCGGTGTTACTCATGATCTGAGGCTAAACCCGACCTCTCTGAATCAGCTGTGGATCTGCTCGCCGCTGCGGGTCTCCAAGAGCGCGCGCTCAAGGAACTCCCGCAGCACGGACATGTCGATTTTCGTGAGCCTCGTGAGGTACAGGCACACCTTGCTCGCCTTGTGCGGGCCAAGTGCGTCTACGAGGTCTGGCCACCGGTCGGCGAAGTCTGGCGTGAGGTAGATCGTGTGTCGCTGGGCGCCTGTTGCGAAGCCGAGCTCGGGCACCCTGCCGCCGCGGCCACTCTCGTAGGTGTACTCGTGCTCGCCAAACCCGATGATGCGCCCGGCCCAGACGACGGGGTCTGAACCGCTCACCTCGCGGTGCAGGGCGAGAAGCTCATCGGCCTCTTCACGGCGCGAGCCGACGACCCGGTCGAGCACCTCGGCGACGGGCATTGCCGATGGCGACATCGCTGGCTCCTTCGCCGCCACTACACGCCGCCCTGCTCTGCCCGGAACACGTGCACGAGCGCGTTCGCGTGACCGTGCCCCATGCCGAGTTCTTTGAGGAAGGCAACCTGTTCCATATGCTTTTCACCCGCGTGCGGGCGCAGCAGCTCGAACCATTCGTCGATGCTCTTGCCGTACTTCGCCTCGATTGAGGGGAAATACGATTTGGGGCCCTTCACCTGCTCGGTCACGGCGCCTCCTCTGGTGTTGTGGTGCGGAATCTGACGGTAGCACGGGGGTCCGACACTGCTGCAGCCGGGCCACGTTACCGGTATCACCCGGCTTGGAACGCCCCGGTCGTACGGTAGCGGTGGAACAGTTCGAGTACCAGTCGCGTCGCACGTTGCAGCCCCTCGGGTGGCGCGGCCAGCGGGAAGACGCCCCACTCACGCACCTCTCCGGGGTCTGGGGCGATCTCGCCGCTCCACTCGGTCGCGAAGAAGCAGAGTGCGAACGCGTGCACGATGTCGCCGTTCGGGTACACGAGTCGGTGCTCGACGGGGTCGGAAAACGAAGCGAACGCGGTGAGGGCGTCGGGTTCGACCCGCAGGCCAAGCTCTTCCAAGACTTCCGCGACAGCGGTATCCGCGAAGCTCTGCCCGGGCTCGGCGCTCCCGGCGGGAATCTCCCACTTTCCCGAATCCGCGCGACGCTGAAAGATTGCGTGCTCATCGTCGACGAGCAGCAGCACCTGCGCACCGGGCACGAGCATCTCGGCGCTCCCAACGCGTTGGCGCAGCTTCCCCAGGTAGGAGTCAGCGAATGACACGGCGATGCGCTCCGATCAGATCACGGCGCAGGAGAACGCCCACATGACCCCGTACCGGTCAAACACCTGGCCGTACCAGTCGCCCCAGGGCGCCTGCTCGAACGGCATTCCGAGCGAACCGCCGCCCGCGATCAGCCTGTCGATGTACGTCTGCGCTTCCTCAGGGGTGTCGGTCGTGTAGAGCAGCGAGTAGGCCGTGCCCCGCAGCGGGTACTCGGTGCTGTGATCCATCACGTCGCCGCCCGTGATGATGCCGGCGGGAAGCGTGAGGGAGGCGTGGGCGACCGCGTTCGGTGGCGGGTCGAACGGGAGGTCCTTGAGCTGCGCCTCCCCGTAGCGGATGATCTCGAGGTCACCCCCGAAGACGCCCTGCCAGTGTTCCATCGCTTCAGCGGTCGTTCCGGGCAGTGCAATGTAGGTTGCGAGCATGTGTGCCATGAGCGGTTCCTTCGACGGTGACGGGATCCCCCTCAGTATCCCCCTGTTTGGCGCACACCGCACGTGAATTCTTTGCGCGCGCCGCGCCGCGCGCCGTGGACAGCGCACGGTGCCGCGCCTACACTTTTCGCATGCACGCACCGCTCGCACTCACCCGCACAACGTTCGCGCTCGACTGCCCCGACGCGGCCGCGCTCGCCGAGTTCTACGGCGCGCTGCTGGGCTGGGACGTCGTCAAAGGCGACGATGACGAGTGGGTCGAGGTGCATCCGCGCGGCGGCGCGGCGGGCTCCCACTTCCTGGCGTTCCAACAGGTCCCTCACTACGTGGCCCCGGAGTGGCCTGAGGGTTCCGTGCCGCAGCAGGCGCACCTCGATTTCTACGTTCCCGACCTCGAGGTTGCGACAGCGTCAGCCCTCGCAGCGGGCGCGCGAAAGCACGCCGTGCAGCCGAGCCAGAGCGGCTCGTTCATCGTCTTCGTGGACCCAGCCGGCCACCTGTTCTGCCTCTGCCGCGAGAGCAACCTGGCGTCGTAGGTCGCAGGATCCCGCTCCCGCGGCGAACGACCGCTTCCCTCCGCGCGTTCTCTCGGTACTATCGCAGCAGAGAGCTATGACACACACCGACCAGACACCCCTCGCAGAAACCGAGCCCGCCGCGGCGGAGGCACCGGCCGCGGCCACCAGTACCCAAGCCATGTCCGACAGCTGGGGCGCGTCTGCGGTGCTGTTCGGCGCCGGGTCGCTCTTGTGGCCGCTGGTGTTTTTCCTTGCGTTCTTCGCCCGCGCCGCAATGCTCGCCGCCGAAGAGTCGCAAAAGCCCCACTATGGCGCCGCGTGGCGGGAAACCATTGAGGTCGTCGCGATCTCGGGCAGCTACGTCGGCTGGGTCGCGCCTTCCCTGCTCGCGCTGCTCGTCGGCCTCGGCTTCCTGGTCACGCCGAACGCCGACCTCGACAGCCAGTCAGTGCTGCGCCCCCTCCCCTATGTCGCTGCGCTCATCGGCGGTTTCATGCTCGCGTGGACCGTACTCGCCGTGGTCGTGCTCTCGACACACGCGCCGACCGCGACGAGTGAGGGCGGCCAGCAGCTGTGGGGGCTATTGTTCATCACCCCCGTGTCTGTCGTGCTCGCGCTCGTGCTCGGTCGACTCGATTTCCGCCCCGCAGCCCGTCGAGCGGAGCTCCTCCGCCAAGCCATCGCGCGGTCAGAGCGGGAGTACGAGCACCTCGAGAACGCCAGCCTGTTCTACGGCGATGCTCGCGTCGCCTCGCACACCCAGCGGTCGCCGTGGCGGCGACCCCTCATCGTGCAGGGCAGCGTCGCCGTTGTCGTGTTTCTCGCGTTCTGGCTGCTGCACCGCGAACCCATCTCGACGGCTCTCCTCGAGGCGGGCTATGTTGCGGCGATGGGCGCGCTCGTCTTCCTCGTCGTCTCCCTCATCCAGCGCGAGCTCATCGAGGCGCGGCTGTCGAAGCTCGCGGGCCACGAGGTGCGCAGCAAGCTCGAACTCGTCGGCGGGGTCATTCTCGCTGTCGGCGTCGCCTGCCTCGTCGCGTACAACCTCTGGTTCGTGCTCGCCGAGATTCGGCCAGTCTTCGTTCCGGTGCTCTACGCGCTGCTCTTCATCGCCGCCGCGTGGGTGTCGAACCCGTTTACGCTGCGGAAGTCGGCCTGGCCCGCCGAGGTGCTGCGCGAGCGTGGGCGCGCGCTCGCCCGGATGCGCGGCAAACTCGCCCAGCTCACGCAGCTCACGCAACTCCAGGCGGCCGAGTAGCGGCCCCTTCCCGCGGGGCAGGATCGCGTTGGGCTCGGCCGACCGGTAGTTCTAGGCGCGCTTCACGACGCTCGACTTCAGCTGCATCTTCCCGAAACCGGGGACCTTCGCGTCGATGTCGTGCCCGCCGGCACCGCCCGGCACCAGGCGAATACCCGTGACCTTGGTGCCGACCTTGATCGTGCCGCCGCCACCGCCAGAGACCTTCACAGTCTTCACAAGCGTGACGGTGTCGCCGTCGGAGAGCAGGTTGCCGACGGCGTCGCGGATGCCTGAGCCGGCGTCGGCCGATCCTCCGCTCTCTCCGTCTGCCGCGTCATCGCCGGGCGCCCACTCGTGCCCGCACATCGGGCAGGCGAGCAGGGCCCCGAGTTCGTAGGAGAACTCGCCGCCGCACTCGGGGCACGGGGGCGTTTCGGGCTCGTGGGTTGCGACCTGCTCAGACATGTATGCTCCGATCTTGCCGGGGGTGGGCTCCGACCAGCCTAGGCCACGGCCGGAACCCGAGCCCCGGGACAGATCTTTCCTAGCCCTCGATCATGTCTCGAACGATGTTCTTCTTCACTTTTCCCGTCGTCGTCTTTGGCAGCTCCGCAAGGAAGACGAATCGTTTGGGTACCTCGAACGTCCCGAGACGCTGCTTAGCATGGGCAATGAGCTCAGCTTCAAATGCATCCCGCTGGGGCGATGAGGCGTCGTGCCCACCACCCTCAGTTTGTGGCAACGCATCCGTCACAGCGACCAAGGTCACCGCCTCTCCCCAGCGCTCATGGGGAGTCCCCACGACGCAACACTCGATGATTCCTGGTGCGTCGGACATGGCACGTTCCACTTTCACAGAGGACACGTTTTCCCCTCCGGTCTTGATGATGTCCTTTGACCTGTCCGTAAACCACACGACACCCTCTTCGTCGACGTGGCCAATGTCCCCACTATGGAACCAACCGTGACGGAAGGCGTCTGCATTGGCGTCGGCTCGTTTCCAATATCCCGCTGTGACGTGTGGGCCACGGTAGACAATCTCACCGGTCTGACCAGGCGGAAGAATGTTGCCGTCTTCGTCCATGATCCTCGTGCGTACGGTGGTGGCCGGCATGCCCCACGAGGCGTTTTTGGTGTGGCGATGCTCCGGTCGTTGGTAAGTGGTGGCAGGGATCACCTCTGTCTGTCCCGAACCAAGAAGTTTGAGCGCGTTCGGCATCATTTGGTCCATGCCCGCAAGCACGCGCTCCGGCATCTGAGCCATCGCATACATCGCTGTTTCAATGCTGCTGAGGTCACGCGGCTGGCGCGTGTGCTCCGCAATCATTGCTCCCCACATCATGGGGAGGCCCGTGAACATTGTGACTTTCTCCTGTTCCATCGTGTCAAGCACCGCAGACGGATTGAACCCGTTGTGAAGAACGACCGTGCCACCCACGGCAAGCACCGGCTTCGTGACGGCGTTAAGCGCAGTGACATGAAACAGCGGGAGTACCACGAGCACCGTAGGGGGTCTCCGTACCCAGGATTCTCCTACAGTGAGTGCATTCGTCATGACTCCGATGACGACTGCGTTGTGCGTCGCAATCGCGCTCTTCGGAGCGGCAGTGGTGCCCGACGTATACAGGCATTGAACTGCATCATCGCTATGGATGATGAGTCGCAATTCGGCAGCGGCTTCAGTTGCGATCAATTCTGAGAGGTCTCGCACACGCACACCGGGAATTGAGATCGTGTCAGTCGACACTCGATGCACCACGATCGTGTCGAGTTCTGCTCCGGCGGCGAGCGCTGCCTGCACAATTGGCAACAGCGCCTCGTGCACGACAGCGTGCCTGGCCTCGGCATCGGCAAGAATCCAAGCAATTTCTTGCGGCGACTGGCCGTAGTTGATCGGCAGAACGACCCTCCCAGACTTCGCTATCCCGAAGTACGTGGCGAGAAATTCGTAGCAATTGGGCATGAAGACGGCGATCGGGTGGCCCTGCTCGGGCGCACCATCGAGTTCGATCAAGCCGCGGGCGATTGCCTCTGCATCCTGCTCGAACTCCCCGTAGCTGATGCGGCGCTCACCGTCGATGATAGCGGTTCGCTGCGCCGAAACATCAGCGGCACGAGTCAGCATGTCGCCGACCGTGTTTCGGGTAGCTATGTTGAGGTCAAACGGGTCGACTGTGTTGGTAGCTGGTCTCATGGTCCGTGTCTCCTTTGACTGGGATATTGTTGCGCTCCAGCTGCAGTCGGGCCGGAGCTTGGTGTTACGTTGTGTAGCCATCCATCCGGGCGAGCACCTGGAGCATGACCTCGTCAGCACCGCCACCGATTGAGCTCAGCCGGGCATCGCGATAGAACCTCGCTGTCCAGCTCTCCTCCATGTAGCCAAGGCCACCGTGGAACTGCATCGCGGCGTCGGCGACCCGGCGAAAGGTGCGGCCAGCGTGGAGTTTACCGACGGTTGCCTCGCGCGTAATGTCTTCGCCGGCGTTGAGCATCCGGCACATTTTCTCGTTCATGGCTTTCAGTAGCTCGACATCAGCTGAGAGCTCGGTGAGCATGAACACTGGGTACTGGCGATTGGCGAGCGGCTCACCGAACACCTCGCGAACCTTCAGGTACTCGCGGGTCTTCTCGAGCGCCCATTCCGTGCTGCCAACAATTGAGAAGCAGGCAGAGAGCCGCTCGATGATGAACTGCCCCATCTGCTGTTGGAACCCGCGCCCGACCTCGCCAATCGTGTTCGTCACAGGTACCCTCGCGTTATCAAGCCGCAGCTCCGCCGTGTCGCTCGAGCGGTTGCCAAGCTTGTCGAGCTTCCGTACAACCTCGAAGCCCGGGGTACTGGCCGGCACGATGATTTGCGACATCCCACGGTAGCCGCCCTCATCGCTCGTACGCACAAGCATGCAGAACCAGTCAGCCTGTGTGGCGTTGGTGATAAAAGTCTTCGACCCCGAAATGAGCCAATCATCGCCGTCCCGCACTGCCCGCGTGGTGATCCCGGCAACGTCAGAGCCGGCGTCGGGTTCCGTGACTGCGATCGCCGCGACGTGCTCGCCACGGAGCGCGGGCTGAAGATACCGTTCCTTGAGCTCTGCACTGCCGTACTTCGCGAGTGAGGGCGTCGCCATGTGCATCTGCACGTTGATTGCCATCGAAACACCGGCGGCGTTTCCGCGCCCAAGCTCTTCAGAAAGCACCATCTGATACTCCAGGGGCGCCCCTTCCCCGCCATCTTCGGGCGCGAAGCCGAGCCCCAGGAGACCGTGTGCCGCGAGCTTTGGGAAGAGCTCGTGAGCGGGGAATACCCCGGCGGCTTCCCATGCGTCGATGTGGGGCACGATCTCGGTGCTGACGACCGCGCGAACCATCTCCCGGAACTGGTCAATTTCACTCTTCATGGTGGTGTGTCGCTCCTTCGCGAAGTGCTCTACTCGGCCGGGTGCCGCGTGAGCTTGCAGTCACACTAGCGGGTTTTTCAAAAAAAATCATTCATGCTTGATTGTTTATTGGTGAACTCTGTGGAAGAGTGATCCACCACAGTCACATTCGACGAGCCAAGGAGGGCGCAGCGACCATGAATCCCGGAGCAGACCGCGACGGAACGACACTGGTTCCGACACTGAGCGCACCACAGCCGACGCAGGGTGAGCGAACCGTTCGAATCGGAAACGCCTCGGGTTTCTACGGTGATCGGCTCAGTGGCTTCGATGAAATGGTCGCCGCCGGCGTCGATGTCATCACTGGTGACTACCTTGCAGAGCTCACGATGCTTATCCTCGCCAGGCAGAAAGCGAACGATCCGGCAGCGGGGTACGCGAAGACTTTCATCACGCAGCTCTCTGGGTCGCTCGAGCAGATCGCGGCCGCTGGCACCCGTGTGGTCGTGAACGCCGGTGGGATGAACCCCGGTGGGCTCGCCGCCGCGCTCCGCGAGCTCGCAGCTAGCAGGGATCTCGAGATCCCAATCGCCTACGTTGACGGCGACGATCTGACCGACCGCGCGGATGAACTGGGCCTTGGCAACCCGCTCGCCGCGAACGCATACCTTGGCGGCTGGGGGATCACCGAGGCGTTGCGACGCGGCGCGCAGGTAGTCGTCACCGGACGAGTCACGGACGCGGCTGTGATCACCGGCTCCGCAGCCTGGTTCCACGGCTGGGGTCGGGCTGACTACGACAAGCTCGCCGGCGCTATGGCAGCCGGGCACGTCATTGAGTGCGGCATGCAGGCCACAGGCGGCAACTTCTCATTCTTCACCGAGCTTTCTGACATGCGAAGGCCCGGGTTTCCAATCGCGGAGATCGATCAGAACGGCGACAGTGTCATCACCAAGCCCCCTGGCACCGGCGGTGCCGTCACCGTCGAAACGGTGCTCTCGCAGCTGCTGTATGAAGTTGCCGGTGCACGCTATCCGGGGCCCGACGCGACGCTCCGTCTCGACTCGCTTCGGCTCGCAGACGCGGGGGCCGACAGGGTGCGCATCGCGGGTGCGCGCGGCGAGGCTCCCCCACCAGACCTCAAGGTCTCAGTGACCGAGATCGGCGGGTATCGGCAGCAGATCACGTTCCCGCTCGTTGGGCTCCACATCCCTGAGAAAGCAGAGCTCATCACTCGGCAGTTCGAGTACGGCCTCGAACAGTCAGAGCTCCGCCGGCCGGCCTCGCTCGAATGGACCCTCGCGCGCACCGACCACCCCGGTGCTGACAGCGAGGAGGCGGCGTCGGCCCGACTCACCCTCATCGCGCGCGACACAGACCCCCGGGTGGTCGGGCGCGCGTTCGCGAACATCGCCGTGGAGTTCGCGCTGGGATCGATCCCCGGTTTCTTCACTGACGGCCCGCCAGGTGATGCGAGCGTCTACGGCAGGTTCAGGCCGGCTTTCGTGCCACAGCAGACGCCGCCCCACACAGTGCATTTCCACGACGGCGATAGCGCGGCGATCGTGCCCCCAGCAGAGTTCCGTGCCCTTGATGAGACAGCCCTCGATTCCCGCAGCATCGGCTGGGGCAATGGTGATCGGGCGTGCCCCCAGCGGGCGCGAGCCGGCGAGACCACTGTCGCACTCGGTGAACTCTTCGGCGCCCGCAGCGGCGACAAGGGCGGCACCGCGAACATCGGCGTGTGGGCACGCAGTGACGCGGGGTGGGACTGGCTCCGCTCTGAACTCACCGCCGACCGGCTTCGCGAGCTGCTTCCTGAGGCGGCAGCGCACGACATTACGCGGGTCGAGCTTGCGGGCCTACGCGCTGTGAATTTCGTCATCGACGGCCTGCTAGGCGAGGGCGTCGCATTCGGCGCGAGGTTCGACCCCCAGGCTAAGGGACTCGGCGAGTGGCTCCGTGCCCGGAATGTCTCCGTGCCGTCGGCTCTCGCGGCGGAGCGAGGCCAGCAACCGACGCCCTTCCCCACCCCACGATCACCATTCACATCACGAGACGCGGAGAACCCACAATGACTGTCATCACGTCGGCCTTCGATGCGGGGTCGCAAGAGTTCCGCGACGCAGCCAACTCTATGCGGGAGAAACTCGCTGAGCTCGATACCGTGTATGCCGAGCTCGCGGCCGCGGGCGGCGAAAAGGCTGTCGCCCGGCACCGGGGCCGCGGCAAGCTTACGGCCCGAGACCGGATCGAGCTGCTGCTCGATCGCGACACTGCGTTTCTCGAGCTTGGCGCGTTCGCCGGTTGGGGCTCCGAGTTCCCGGTCGGCGGCAGCGTGGTCGGTGGAATTGGAGTTGTGTCGGGTGTGGAGTGCGTTGTGCTCGCGAACGACCCAACGATCGCTGGAGGCACTTCGAACCCAGTGACGCTCAAGAAGCAATTGCGCATCATGGAAATCGCGCTCAAGAACCGGTTGCCTCTGATCTCGCTCGTCGAGTCAGGTGGCGCGAACCTCCCCACTCAAAGCGAGATCTTCATCCCGGGCGGTGAGACCTTTCGGCGGCTCGCGGAACTCTCGAAAGCAGGGATTCCCACTGTCGCAATCGTCTTCGGAAACTCGACGGCCGGCGGCGCGTACGTTCCAGGCATGAGCGACCACATCATCATGATCGAGAAACAATCGATGGTGTTTCTCGGCGGCCCTCCCCTCGTGAAAGCCGCGACTGGGGAAGTGAGCGATGAGGAGTCGCTCGGTGGCGCCGAAATGCATGCACGCACCAGCGGGTTAGCGGACTATTTTGCGCGCGACGAGCAGGATGGAATCAGGATCGGCCGTAGAGTTGTTGCTCGCTTAGGCCACACAAAGCAGGGCCCAGCCCCCGCAGCCGCGATCCCTCCCCTTTACGGCGAGGAGGAGCTCATCGGCATCGTGCCCTCCGATTTGAAGATCCCATTCGATCCTCGTGCGGTGATCGCTCGCGTCGTCGATGGCTCAGACTTCGACGAGTTCAAGCCGCTCTACGGCTCGGGAATGGTCACCGGGTGGGCACGCATCCACGGTTACCCTGTCGGCATCATCGCAAACTCCAAGGGCGTGATCTTCAGCCAGGAAGCCCAGAAGGTCACCCAGTTCATCCAAATCGCGAACCAGCGGGCGACTCCCCTGCTCTTCCTGCACAATACGACGGGCTACATGGTCGGCAAGAAGTATGAGGAGGGCGGCATCATCAAGCACGGTTCGATGATGGTGAACGCCGTCTCCACTTCAACGGTGCCGCACATCTCAGTGCTTATTGGGGCGTCCTACGGGGCCGGCCACTACGGCATGTGCGGTCGCGCTTTCGACCCGCGCTTCCTGTTCGCCTGGCCGTCTTCGAAGTCGGCGGTGATGGGCGGGACCCAGCTCGCCGACGTCGTCACCTCGGTCGCGAAGGCCTCCGCCGCAGCACGAGGGCTGCCGTTCGACGACGACGCAAACGAGTTGCGCCGTCTGGCGATCGAGCGCCAGATCGAGGCCGAATCCCTGCCTTTGTTCCTTTCGGGTCTGGGGTACGACGACGGCATCATCGATCCCCGCGACACGAGAACGGTTGTCGGGCTCGCACTCTCCGCGGTGTCTTCCGCGCCAATCGAGTCCGACAGGACCTTCGGAATCTTCAGGATGTGACTCAAATGACAATTTCACCCCTTCCTCGCCCAATTACGAGAGTGCTCGTCGCAAACCGCGGCGAGATCGCCCGTCGCGTGTTCGCAACCTGCAGGGCTCGCGGTATCGAAACCATCGCCGTCTTCTCCGACGCCGACGAGAACGCCGAGTTCGTCGTCGAAGCGGACGCGGCCGTCCGGCTGCCGGGCACCGCCCCGGCAGACACCTACCTGCGGGGCGACCTCATCGTCGAGGCCGCTGCCCGAGCGGGCGCTGACGCGATCCACCCGGGCTACGGATTTCTCAGCGAGAACGCGGCGTTCGCGCGCCAGGTGATCGCCGCAGGCCTCACGTGGATCGGCCCGGACCCGGAGAACATTGACCAGATGGGCTCAAAGGTCGAATCCAAACGACTTATGGAAGCTGCGGGCGTTCCCGTGCTGAGCGAGCTCAACCCGCGGGCCATTACGGCAGATCAGCTCCCCATACTTGTGAAAGCATCAGAGGGTGGCGGTGGGCGCGGAATGCGCGTCGTCGAGCGGCTCGAGGATCTCGATGAGACGATCCACACCGCCGGGCTCGAGGCAGCGAGTGCGTTTGGCGACCCAACAGTCTTCTGTGAGCGATACATCCCCGACGGCCACCACATCGAGGTGCAGGTGTTCGGCGACCGGCATGGCACCGTGTGGGCACTCGGAGAGCGCGAGTGCTCGATCCAGCGCCGCCATCAAAAGGTTGTCGAGGAGGCACCCGCACCTCTCGTCGAGCGTCACGGTGCGGCGATGCGCGACAGGCTCTACGCCGCCGCGCGCGCAGCGGCCTCCCAAATCAACTACATCGGCGCCGGGACTGTTGAGTTCCTCGCGAATGATCGCGGAGACTTTTTCTTTCTCGAAATGAACACGCGCCTGCAGGTTGAACATCCGGTAACCGAGTGCACAACCGGGCTCGACCTTGTCGGGCTCCAGCTCGACATCGCGGCAGGTGCGGCGCTCATTGGCGAACCCCCGCGCGCGGCCGGACACGCCATCGAGGTGCGACTGTACGCGGAAGATCCGCAGGAGAACTGGGCGCCCCAGTCGGGCGCCGTGCATACCTTCGACGTGCCCGGCGCACACTCCGCGTTCACGATCCCACGCGACGACACAGCCGTGAGGCTCGACGCAGGCGTGGGCGCGGGGTCCACAATCTCGACGTTTTACGATCCGATGATCGCGAAGATCATCGGTGTCGGGCCCGACAGGGCGACGGCCGCGCGCACCCTCGCCGCCGCAATCGAGGGCATGAGTTGGGACGGTCCGGTGACGAACGCCGCCCTACTCACGCACGTGCTCCGTGAACCCGGCTTTCTCGCGGGCAACACGACGACCGCATACTTCGATGAGCATCCGGAGGTGTTCGCCCCCGCGGTCGCAGCCTTCGAGCTGCGAATCGCAGCTGTCGCGGCTGCGGTCGCCACAGCGACCGCAGCCGAGAACGGCTGCCCCGCGGGCCCCGACGGAATGATCGTCACCAACGCAATCACTTCGGCAGAGGATGCGCTCGCGGTGAGCATCGCCAGCGGCAACCCGCGCCCAAACGTTGGTGGCTGGCGGCTCTTCCACCCGGACTACCGATCCCGCAGCTTCGCTGCCGGTCAGGTCGAACTCCCCGTGAAGTACCGACACACGCGAGCAGGCTGGGAGTTCTCGCCGGAAACCCTCGCCGATGGCCCCGCGGTTACGGTCGTCCAGGCAACACCCACCCTCGTGAGGCTCGAGATCGACGGCGTCGAGCGGCGATTCAGCGTGACCAGGCGCGGCACAAGCCTCATCGTCGCGTCCGCACGCGGCACGGTAGCACTCAAGGAGCTCCCCCGGTACACAGATCCGAGCGCCCTAACCGCCCCCGGCAGCCTGCTTGCCCCGATGCCAGGAACCGTCGTGCGGGTCGAAGCCTCGGTCGGCGAAGCGGTCGAAGCAGGTCAGGGCATTATTTGGTTGGAGGCAATGAAGATGATGCACACCATCAGTTCGGACGCTGCCGGGGTCGTCGAGGCGCTACGCGTGAGCGTCGGTGACCAGGTCGACGTCGGCATGCTCCTCGCAGTGATCGCGGAAGCAAGCGATGAGGCTACCGGTTCGGGCACAGGAAAGGCGGTGGCCGAATGAGCTCGGCGCGATACGAGCTGCATGGCTCGACGGCGACCATCACCCTTGACAACCCCGAGAAACGTAATGCGATCACCGAGGAGCTCTTGGCCGAGATTTCCGCGGGCGTGCGCGCCGCAGAAGTCGACCCTGACGTGCGCTCGATCGTGCTGACGCACACCGGAAATACCTTCTGCGCGGGCGCCGACCTGACCGGGCCCGTCTCGGGTGGCAGCGAGTCCCCGCTCGAGCGCATCAGACGCAGCGGCGAACAGGCTGCCGCGGTATACCGCCTGCTGGCGGAGAGCCCGCGCCCGATCATC